>DATGIH010000262.1:0-2432 GCA_035295865.1 Bryobacteraceae bacterium | reverse complement strand
CTGGATCATTTGAAACATCAGCACAACACGCCGAACCACAAACTGGTTGTCTATATGGAAGACGGCACGAAGCAGACGTTAACGCGCGGCAGCCTCCACCGCCCGCATCACTCGTAGCAGATTTCCGCCGTAAATTTTTCGGATGTCCTCGGGCGAGTAGCCCCTTTCGAGGAGCGCGCGAGTCAGGTTTGGAAACTTGGAGACATCCTGGAGTCCGCGCGGAGCGCAATCGATGCCGTCGAAATCGCTTCCGATCCCCACGGCGTCGATGCCGGCGATCTTGACGATGTGATCGATGTGCGCAACGACATTGTCTATCGTTACGGATGCCGGCGCTTTGTCGTCTGCCTTCTTAACCACAAAATCGCAGTAGAAATTTACGTCGATCATCCCGCCTTTCTTCGCGAGCGCGACAATCATCTCATCGGTCATGTTGCGCGGGACGTTCGCCAGGGCGCGGCAGTTGGAATGGGACGCGAAGATCGGAGCGCGGCTCACCTCCAGCGCATCCCAGAACGTCTTGTCAGCGACGTGCGAGATATCCACCATCATGCCGAGCCGATTCATCTCGCGCACAACCTGCTTACCGAAAACCGTCAAGCCATTGTGATGTGCGACGGCAGGTTTTTCCATGTCGCCGGCGGAATCCGCCCAGCCGTTCGTATTGGTATGCGTCAGCGTCATGTAGCGGACGCCTAGCTCGTAGTAGTCGCGCAGCAGCCGCAGGCTGTCTTCGAGGGCGTGCCCGCCTTCAATGCCCAGCAGCGCCGCGATCTTACCCTCTTGGTGAATGCGCTCAATGTCGTCGGCGGAGGTGGCCAGCGCGAAATCGTTCGGATGTTGCCCGATGATGTCGTGCCGCACCGTGTCGATCATTTCGAGCGTCCGCCGCGCGGAGTGATTGCCGTCCACATAGCGCGAAGCCACGTACACCGCGAAAAACGTCGCGCCCACACCGCCCTCGCGCAGCGCCTTGACGTTGGTGTGTCCATCATCTTGCGCCGCGCCGATATCGTAGCCGTCAACGGTTTTGCTGGTGATGTCGTTATGCGTATCGATCAACAGCGCCGCTTTGTGCACCCGCTGGACTTCGGCGTCCGTCACCATTCGTGTTTGCCCCCACAACGGGATTAAGAAAAATAGGCCGCAGATGAACGCGGATAAACGCGAATAGGGCATAGCAACGAATATAACTCGACAATCCCCAAGCCCTAATCCCTAATCCCGAGCCGCCTAAGCGGCGACCAAATCAACCAAAGAGTAGCTGCCGCCATCCCGCACACTGCCAGCACAAGCGTCTGCCGGATTCCGATCGCACCAGCCAGCACGCCTCCGGCGATCGCGCTCAGCGGGAAAACGCCGCGACTCATGAGCTGCATGGCGGCATTCACGCGGCCCAGCATTTCCTCCGGCGCGACCGATTGACGAAGCGTTAGCTCATTGATGAGGTATGTGGTGAATGACAAATCGCCAAAAAACTGCTGGACCATCAGAAAGATCATGGGCAGCGGCCTCGCCCCATGGGCCAAGGGAATTAGCGCATATGCACAAGCAATAGTCAGCACCGCTCCAATAAAAGTGTGACCGAGCCCAAAGCGCCGTCCGATCACAGGCGCAAGTGTCGCTCCAACCAAACTTCCGGCCCCTCCCATGGCGATCGCGATTCCCATCTCTGCGGGAACCAGGTGAAGCTCGCGGATCGCATATAGAACGTAAAGAGGTCCCAGAAATCCCATCGACAAGAACATCGTGATGGAATAGCACGCCAGCGGACGCAGCAGCGGATGTCCGAAAACGAAGCGCAATCCGGCGATCGGATGCGGCGTCTCGCTATGTTCTTCCGAGCGGCGCTCCGGTTTCCGGATCAGCAGGACACTCGTGGCCGAAACTAGAAAAGATATGGCATCGAACAGAATCGCAATCGGCGCCGTGATGAGCTGGACCAGCAACCCGGTAAGGCTGGGACCGGCGATTTCTGCCACTGACGCGCTCATTGCCAGTTTGCTGTTGCCTTCGAGCAGATTTTCGCGCTCCACTAACGCAGGCATGTAGCTCTGATATGCCACGTCGAAGAACACCGTACAAATCCCCGCGAGCGCGATTACGACATAAAGCTGCGGCATGGCTAACCGATGCGCGAAGGCCGCGATCGGAATGGAGGCGAGGATCAAGGCGCGCGCGATATCGGCCGCGATCATGATGGGACGCCGGCGAAAGCGATCCACCCAAACGCCGGCGAGCAAGCCGAAGAGCAGCACCGATGCCGCGCCAACCGCGGTCAGATAACCCATTTGCGCTGGTGCGGCGTTCAGCACGATCACCGCCGTATAAGGCACACCATCGCGCGTGATGCGCGATCCGATTTCGGAAATGATCTGCCCCGCCCAGAGCTTCATGAAGTCGGGATGGCGCCACAATCCCCCGAACCGGGA
>DATGIH010000261.1:0-8543 GCA_035295865.1 Bryobacteraceae bacterium | reverse complement strand
GCTTGCCACAGCTCGAAAGCAAATCCACCGATGGGTGGCCTACTGCTGGATTCGCAAGCAGGCATGCTGCATGGCGGCAAAACAGGAATCCCCGTCCTTGTTCCGGGAAAACCGGACCAGAGCCTGCTGATCACCGCCGTTCGCCGCGTGAGCGCCGATCTGCAAATGCCTCCCGGCAAGGCTCTCGAAGCATTTGAGATCGACAACCTCGCGGAATGGATCAAGATGGGCGCACCCGATCCTCGGATCGACGCCGTTCCCGTCGCATCGCTCCCCGCGCCTCCCTACGACTGGGACAAAGCACGCAAGCACTGGGCTTTTCGTCCTGTTCGCGATCCGAAACCACCCGTCGTCGCTGGGCCGGAGTGGAAACAATCCCCAGTGGATCGTTTCGTCAAAGCCAAACTGGACGCAAAGAAGTTGATCCCACAACCGCGCGCGTCGAAACTCAGTCTCATCCGCCGGGTGAGCTACGATTTGACCGGGCTACCGCCCACACCGGACCAGGTAAATGCATTTCTCAAAGACACCAGCCCGCGCGCCTTCGAAAAGATTGTCGATCGCCTGCTCGCTTCGCCACAATATGGCGAGCGCTGGGGCCGCCACTGGCTGGATGTGGTGCGGTACGCGGACACCGCCGGGGACAACGCCGATTTTCCCGTTCCGGCGATGTATCGCTACCGCAATTGGGTGATCGCGGCCTTCAACAATGACAAGCCGTACAATCAGTTCTTGCGCGAACAGATCGCCGGCGACATCCTGGCATCGAAAGACGACCTCGTCCACAAGAATCTAGAAAAATGGCAGCAGGAAATCGTCGCTACCGGCTATTTGGCCAACTCGCGGCGCTTCGGATCGTCGGTTGGCGAGTTTCACCTGACGATCGACGATTCCATCGACAATTTGGGCAAGGGAATTTTGGGGCTGAGCATCGGCTGTGCCCGCTGCCACGACCATAAATTCGATCCCATTCCGAACACGGACTACTACGCACTCTACGGAATTTTCCAGAGTTCCAACTATCCACACCCTGGAACCGAGATCTATCCGCATACGACCGGTTTCGTCGCCTTGAAGCCGGAGCTTGCCTCCACTTTGAGTCAGTTTGAAATGGATCTGTCCGGCATCGATCACCGGCTGCACAACATCCAGGACGGCAAGGAAAAATTCGAGAACGAAGCCGCCAAGCAAGCCGCCGAAAAAGAGACGAAAGACAAGCTGCACAAGCTGTCGGCGCTCTATCCGAACTTCGAGAAGGCCTACGCCATGACCGAAGGCACGCCCGTGAACGCGCACGTTTTCATCAAGGGCGAGCCAAAGGCGCTAGGGCCGGAAGTACCGCGCGGCTTTCTCGAGATTCTTGGCGGTGCGAAAGTGCCTTCGGGCGAGCAAGGCAGTGGCCGCCTGGAGCTCGCCCAATGGATCACCGATCCCAAGAATCCGTTGACTGCGCGAGTCATTGTGAATCGCGTGTGGCAGTGGCATTTTGGCCGGGGACTAGTCGCGACGCCGGACGATTTCGGAACCCGCGGCGAAGCGCCGTCACATCCCGAGTTGCTGGATTATCTGACCAGCCGTTTCATCGCGAGCGGATGGTCCATCAAAAAGCTGCACAAGCTAATGATGCTGACTCATGTTTATCAATTAAGCACGGCTGATAATTCTCGTAACGACGCCAAGGACGCAGCCAACAAATTTCTGTGGAGATTCAACCCGCGCAGGCTGGATGCCGAAGAAATCCGCGACGCTTTGCTCGACGTGAGCGGCAATCTCGATCTCACGCCTGGCAAAGAACAGCCGTTCCCGCCGGAGATGCAGTGGAAATACACGCAGCATGAAGCCTTTCTCGCGAACTACGACACCAACAAGCGCTCCGTCTACCTGATGCAACAGCGCATCCGCCGCCAGCCGTTTCTCGAACTCTTCGACGGTCCGGATCCCAACGCTGTCACCGGACTTCGTCAGGTAACGACGTCTGCCCTGCAAGCTTTGTACACCATGAACGATCCGTTCTTTCACGAGCAGGCGGATGCGCTGGCCGTGCGCGTCGCGATGCGCTACAGCACCGACGAGGATCGCGTGCGCTACGCGTACATGCTGGTTTACGGCCGGCCCCCGGCACCCGACGAAATCCGCGACGCCCGCGAATTTCTGACCGGCGCTCGAGAATCGATGACTGGAACTTCACTCACTGAAGATCGAAGGTATCGCGAAGCCTGGGCCAGCCTGATGCGCGTACTGCTGAGCAGCAACGAATTTATAACACTGGATTAAGCACATGATGCACTTCCCCCCCATCACCCGCCGCCAATCGATCCGATCTCTATTTCTCGGCTCCAGCCTTTTCCCTGCGTTGCTCAGCGAACTTCTTGCCAAGGACGCCGCGCCCGACAATCCGCTAGCACCCAAAGCCCCGCATTTCCCCGGAACCGCCAAGCGCGTCATCTTCATTTACCTGAGTGGTGGGATGTCGCACATCGATTCGTTCGATCCTAAAACCAAGCCGGCCGCCGACGGTGAGAACGGCAAGAAGTTTCTTCCGTCGCAGTGGGCCTCGAAGCCGCGTGGGAAATCCGGGATCGAAGTGACCGATCTTTTTCCGCACATCGCCGAATGCGTGGATGACCTTTGCATTATCCGCTCGATGCATGGCGATCATAACGATCATTTTCAGGCCACGCTCGGAATCCACACAGGATCGGTCACGTTCCAGCGTCCCAGCCTCGGCTCCTGGGTAACATATGGCCTTGGTACAGAGAATCAGAACCTTCCTTGCTATGTCGTCCTCGCGCCGCAGATGCCCTATTGCGGCAGCCAGGTCTGGTCGTCCGATTTTCTACCTGGCGTGTTTTCGGGAACGCGGATCACGAGCGGCCCCGAACCGATTCCCGATCTCAATCGCCGCGCGCCGTCGCCGGAACTGCAAAAGCTGGAACTGAGTCTGCTCGACAAGTTCAATCGCCGCCATGCGCGGGAACATCCGGGGGACCAGATGATCGATGCGCGGATTAAGTCCTACGAGACTGCTTTCGGAATGCAGATGACCATGCCGCAAGTGCTGGATCTTGGCAAAGAGACGGATGCCACACTGAAGCTTTACGGCATGGAACGCGGAACCACCACCGGATTCGGTTGGCAGTGCATCGTCGCGCGCCGCATGATCGAGCAGGGCGTAAGGTTTGTCGAGCTGATCGATACCGGATCGAGCAAGAATTGGGACGCGCACGGCGATGTTCACTCGCATGAACCGCTCGCGCGCAAAATCGATCAGCCGATCGCGGGTTTGCTGGCCGATCTGAAATCGCGCGGCCTGTTAAAAGATACTCTGGTCGTCTTCACTACCGAATTTGGACGCACCCCTCGAGCGGAAGGAGCGCTCGGCCGCGGCCATTTCAACAAAGCTTACTCCACGTGGCTCGCCGGCGGCGGCATCAAAGCCGGCATGGTGTACGGAAAGACCGACGATCTCGGCGCGGCCATCGCGGAAGACGGCTGCCATGTCCACGATTTTCACGCCACCATCCTGCAGTGCCTCGGCTTCGACCACACCCGCCTGACCTTCCGGCACGGCGGCCGCGACTACCGGCTGACCGACGTGGCCGGCAATGTGGTGAAACAAATTCTCGCCTAAATCTAAAGTCGTACCCTAAACAGACGATAGACAGCTAAGTACAAATGGTCTCCGAATTCAAAAGCACGTTCATCGTATCTTCCGAGATATCAACGGCTTTCGCGCTTCGGAGAGCCCGTTTGGTCGAGCGTCGGCGGGAAACCCGCTACCCTACCCAGGACGCAGCAGAAGTGGAAGTCCGCCACGGCGAAATTCTGCGGATGCCCGCCATGGTGGTGGATGTATCGCGATCCGGCCTGCGCCTGGAACTCCCGGCCGCCGTCGGACGCGGCGAGCAGGTAAAGATCACGCTTCCACGGCAAGTGGTGATTTTGGGTGAAGTCCGCTACTGCAAGCGCGCTGGATTGGTTTTTCACGCCGGTGTCCTCATCCAAGACGTCTTTCAAGATCAGGCTGTACCGGGCGCACATATTACCGAGGACGAAATCGCATTCTTCCT
Source organism: Bryobacteraceae bacterium (assembly GCA_035295865.1). GTDB lineage: Bacteria > Acidobacteriota > Terriglobia > Bryobacterales > Bryobacteraceae > Palsa-89. The sequence continues at coordinate 4,473 of DATGIH010000261.1, read as the reverse complement.
GGTCGGAAAAGGTCTGGCGGTTGCCGACATCATCCATCTGCGCGAGCATCTCATCGATTGCGAAGCCTGCCGCATCCGGCTCGGCGAAACCGACGCCAAGCTGAACCCTTCGCGATTACCGAAAACGTAACTCCGTAGTCGGGCCTTTCCGGGCCGCCGCCACGTTTCTACGCGGCGCTCGCCAGCCAGAGCCAAAAATTCACTGCCTTACCCTGTGCCACCATATCCGATGGAGGCGCACTCTGTCCGGAACTCCTGAATCCCGAATCGAAACCGGCTGGCTGGCCGATCTCATTTACACCGGCGGCAAATTTGAATCCGGTCTCGCGATGTTTGCCGACGCAACCGGCCGGATCACCCGATTTTCCCGCGAACCCGCTGACATCGAAAAAGCCGAACGGCTGCCGAATCGGGCCATCCTACCTGGCTTGGTGAATGTCCATTCGCACGCATTTCAGCGTGTGATCCGGGGCCGGACCGAGCATCGCAGCGGCGCCGAGCGCGACACATTCTGGACCTGGCGCGTCGCCATGTATCACGCCGCCAACCAACTTTCGCCCGAAGCCGTTTATCACTCCGCGCGCATGGCGTATCTGGAGATGCTGCTCGCGGGCATAACCACCGTTGGCGAATTTCACTACCTGCATCACGCGCAAGGCGGACTCCCGTATGACGATCGCAATCTGCTCGCGTGGCAAATCCTGCAAGCCGCCGGCGAAACCGGCCTGCGCATCGCTTTGCTGCGAACCGCGTACGTCCGCGCGGGCTGGCACAAGCCGCCGGATCCCGGTCAAGCTCGCTTCCTGACCCCGAAAGTCGAGGATTTCCTCGGCGATACGGACGCTGTGCGCGCCGCGCTGCCGAAGATTTCGAAGCCTGGCAAAGCGTGGGTTGGTGTTGCGCCGCACAGCGTCCGGGCTGTCCCGCTCGACTATCTTCTCGAAGTGGTCCGCTACGCCCGTACGAATCATCTGCCGCTTCATATGCATGTAGCCGAACAGCCCGCCGAAGTGGAAGCTTGCGTTGGCGAATACGGCAAGCGTCCGATCGACCTGCTGCAAGCACACGGAGTCATCGATTCGCACTTCACCGGCATCCATGCGATTCACATCACAGATCAGGAAGCGGCTGCCTTGGGCGAAGCCAAAGCGCGAGTCTGTGCGTGTCCCAGTTCCGAGCGGAATCTTGGCGACGGCGCTGTTCCCGCCGATCGTTTGCTCCCAGCCGGCGCCGGAATCTGCTTCGGGTCGGACAGCAACGTGCAAATCGATATTCTCGAAGATGCGCGCCTGTTGGAATATCATATCCGCATGAACAGGCTAGAGCGCGTGGTGCTGGCTCCCGGGTCGGACCATGCTGCGCTGGCCAAGCGCCTTTTCGCATGTGCAACGGAAATGGGCGCGCAGAGTCTCGGCGCTCCCGTTGGATCGCTCGATGTGGGACGCGCAGCGGATTTTTTCACGGTCGACCTGAACGATCCCTCGGTAGCCGGAGCAGGTGACGCGCTCCTGAATCACATTGTTGTTTCGCTGGAGCGCACGGCGATTCGAGAAGTTGCCGTTGGCGGCGAATTCCTAATTCGCGAAGGGCGCCACGCGTTGCAAGAAGAAATTATCCGCGAGTTCGCCGATGTGCAACGCGAAGTCTGGGGCGAAAGTTGACGAGCGCCCCCGATTACCTGATGGATCTGGTGGCCATTCCATCCGTTTCGTCAATGAGCAACCGGCCAGTGATCGAATATGCGGAGCGTGCCCTCGATGCAAACGCGTGGGAGACTCGGCTCTTTCCGTATGGTGATCCGTCGGGTGTGGAGAAGCTGAATCTCGTCGCGATTTCGAAAGGGAAGGGAAGAGCGGCAACGCCGGAACTACTCCTGGTTTGCCACACCGATACAGTTCCTTTTGATCCCGCATGGGCCGAAGCCGTAAATCCGAAAATCCGCAACGGAAAATTGTACGGACGCGGGAGCTGCGATGTAAAAGCCTTCCTGGCTTGCATTCTGACCGCTGTTTCAGAGCTGGACGTTCGCACCCTTCGAAAACCACTCGCCATTCTGCTCACCGCTGACGAAGAAATCGGCTGCGTGGGCGCGAAGCACATTGCTGCGAAGCGGGCAATCCATTCCCGCTATGCGATTATCGGCGAACCCACCGGTTTACGCCCGGTCCGCGCAGGCAAAGGCTACGCGCTGGCCGAAATCATCGTAAAAGGGAAAGAGGCGCACAGCGCGTTCCCATCGCGCGGACGTTCCGCGATTTACGATGCAGCCCGCGTTATTTCCAGACTGGAACAAGTCGCGAAAAAACTCGCCGCGCGTAAGAACCGGGAGTTCGATCCTCCCTACACGACTCTGAACGTCGGACTAATTCGAGGCGGTACCGCGAAGAATATTGTCCCGGGCGAATGCCGCATCACGGTGGAATGGCGTCCCGTTCCCGGCGACGATCCCAAGAGAGCGGTGAACTTGATCCGTGAAGAGCTGACGCGTTTACGAATCAATGCCAAACTCAACGTGCTTCGGATGGATCCGTCTTTTGATCCCTCGCCTGGGGACGGCTTGTCCAAACTCGTTCAATCGCTCGCCCGCCAAGCGCCGGCCACAGTCGCCTTCGGTACCGAAGCTGCGCATCTCCGTCCGCTCACGTCGGAAACGATCGTCTTTGGCCCCGGCAACATGGAAACCGCGCACAAGACCGGTGAGTTCGTGCCGATCGCCGAGTTGAACCGCTGCACGAAGATCCTTGCGACGATAATTGAGAGATTGTGCGGCGGCTCAAGCCACGCATAAGCCAAGATATTTGCTGAATGGATCGAAGTCTCCATCGTTGTGAAGCAGTTCAAACCCGTCTTCGATGCACCTAGTGGCAATGATCGTGTCGATGGTCTTTCGAACGGACACGCCCCGATCGCGTAGCGCGCGGAGATTCTTCGCCGCCTGAATGGCGATCTGTCGGCCTCCGAGTTCTACGATTATCAAAGATCTCAGAAGCTGTTCGGCTTGGGCGAAGTCCCGCTCGTGCAGGAAGCCCTAAAGAACTTCAGTGATAATCAGGTCGCCGATTGCGACTGGTTCGATATCCAATAAATCATTAAGCAGCTCGGTTGACGCGTGGCTTTTCCGCGAAAGTAGTCGATCCAGAGGCTGGTGTCAACCAGAATCAAGGGTCACGCCGCATTGCGTCGAGATCTCTGCGCCAATCCAGCTTGCCCCGGAACTCGCGGATCTTCGCTTGTTGCGCCGTTTACGCTTATATTCATAGACCCCGCATGCCGCGCACCATCATCCTTCACTTCCGAAACTCCAGCAAAGGGGGAACCCGCCAGGAAATTTCGGCAGATGAATTTACCAATATTACAATTGGGCGCGATCCGAAATGTGACGTGGTCTTCGATCCCGAGAGAGACGAACAGGTCAGCCGCGCCCACACCAAAATTTGTTTGCGCGATGACAACTTTTGGATCGGTGATTTAGGTAGCCGCAACGGAACCTACGTCAACACCCAGCGCGTCAGCGGGCGGGTGAAGTTGATTCCCGGCGATATTATCCGGCTGGGCCAGGACGGACCCGAGTTCGAATTCGAAGTGGACTCGTTCCCGAGGCCCTGACCATTAACGGCTGCTGCTACTGCTGGTCGGCGTCGAACCCTCGCCTGTCTTCAGATACTTCGCATACCACGCAAGGTACCGTTCAATCCGATCTTTCTGATAACTGGGCCGCGTGATGCCATGAAATTGGCCCGGATACACCACCAGTTCCGTCGGCACTCCGAGGCTCCGCAGCGCCTGGTACATCTGCTCGCCGCCCAGCAGTGGGACGTTGAAATCTTTTTCGCCACCCAGGAACAGCGTGGGAGTGGTGATCTGATCCGCGTGCAGGAACGGATATGACAGCTTGATCCACGGATCTAGCCCGACCTTCCACGGCGGACCAATCTCCTCCTCATACTGCATGATGTATTGATCGACGCCGTAGAGCGCCAGTGGGAACGCAGTGCCGGCGCCGCTGGTGGCAGCCTTGAAGCGATGGTCTTTGGCAATGATGGCATCCGTGAGAATCCCACCGTAACTCCAGCCTCCCACGCCTAAGCGGTCCGGATCGGCCAGCCCGATCGCCACCACGTGATCCATGGCCGCCTGCAGATCGATTACTTCTTTGTTGCCCCAATCGGCCAAAATCGCCGTCTGATATTTTTCGCCGCGTCCCGAACTGCCGCGATAGTTCACGTTCACGACCACGTATCCGTTCGCGGCAAAAATCTGGCGTTCGAAATTGAACGCGTGGGAATCCTGTCCATTCGGGCCACCATGGATGCGAAGCAGCGTCGGATATTTGTGCCCGGGTTCGTAGTCGACCGGTTTCACGATCAAACCGTGGACCTCGGTGCCATCCTTCGCCTTGCAACTGAAGTCCTCGGTCGCACCCAGCTTCAGTTCGGCCATCAAAGCATCGTTGTGATGCGTCAAGGCGCGCAA
>DATGIH010000260.1:0-7555 GCA_035295865.1 Bryobacteraceae bacterium | reverse complement strand
GGACTCGCCTCCGGCGCTCTGCTCGCCCTCTGGTTCCGGTCGCCCGGCGCTTCGCAACGCCGGTCTCTCATCGCGGCCGCCCTTTGTCTGGCGGCGGCGCTCACCATCACCATCGCGGGGCTTCCCTTCCTCATTCTTCAGAGAACAGTGGCCGGGATGTCGTTGCGCTACAACCAGGCGACACTTGTCTACTGCGCCGGAATGCTAGCCGCCATCGCTTACCGGGGCGGATGGCTTACCGCGCCCTTGCGCTGGCGCTTCGCGCGCCTGACCGGAGACCTGAGCTACTGCCTCTATCTGATCCACTTGTCCCTTCTCGACGGTTACATGGTTGTGTTCCGGCGCTATGTTCCCGCCGGATTCACACTGTCTCAGTTGCTGCTGCGTGCGGTTGTGGTGCTTGCACTCGCTTACGGATTGGCGCTCATTTCCCGCCGCTTCTTCGAACGGCCGATTCTTTCTCTGAAACGCTATTTCGCGGATGAGCCCACCTTAGCGCGGCTGGCTTGCCAGTAGGATCAGCGCTTCCAGCGTCCGTGCTTTGGCGCCGTCGTCCAGGATCAGGTATCGGTGTTTCCCACCCTCGGAAGCGGTAAACAACGTATTGCCTTTCTCATCCACGCGGACCGTCCCCTTCGGCGATAGCGAAAAATAGTTCGTGTCCGGACGAACCGCATAAAGCGCGGCCGTAAGATCCCACGTCGGCCGGTCGTACGGCATCTTCATGTAGTTTCGATACGCATCTGCCACTGGATGATCCATAATCCACGTGAAATCGCGCTCAATGCTGCGCGCCGGAAATAGCAGCGCGTTGCCGATCTCAAATCCGCTGAACACCACCGGCGACGGCCACTCGTTGAAGACCTTTTGCGCGGATGGGATATCGGTCGCCACGTTGTACTCAGGCTGAGCCGGGGGAAAATGCCCCGCCATCGTCACCAGCAGCCGTACTTTCTTGGCCGCCAATTGCGCACCCGTCAGCGGACTGACCTCGTCGCCGCGCGAATCCAGCAGCCGCGCCAGATTGGTGCTGAATCCCACCTGCACGATCACCACGCTCGCATCCTTCGCCCGCGCCAGCGTCTGTCTCAAAATCGCTGTCGCGTCCGGCGCTTCACCCAGCTTCAAACGCCGCGGGTAAACGAACGAGCCGTCCGATTTCTTGCGCTCGGACGGCACCCGAATCATCGCACTGTCCTCGGGAGTTTTCCCGCCCTTCACGATTCCGATCGGAATGCTCCCACGCCCGTAGAACGTATCGATCACATCGACGAATGCCGCCGCGTACGGATTGTCCTTGGTCACCGTAACCGCCAGCAGCTTCGACTCGCCGCGGGATTCCAGCGCATGCAGGATTCCCAACGCCAGTGCATCGTCCACATCGTTGCCCATATCCGTGTCGAAAATAATGGGCACGCGATCCGCCGCATACAGCGACACAGCGAGCGCAGCAATGAACAAGAGTCGGGACAGTCTTTTAGGTTGTAAGGTCAACTTCGATGGTCACCGTCGCTTGAATATTCACCATTCCAGGCAGAACTGGCGTAGAGCCGCTCGCAGTGGGAGCCACTCCCGGCGCCACGCCCGTCGCGATGTTCTCCTGAATGGAGTGCACCGCACCGGAGTGCATCCCGACGCCCGAGGCCATCGCATCCGCGTGAGCCTTCGCTTGTGCTGTAGCGAGCTTGAGCGCCTGCTGCACCACCGGATCCGCATTCTTCAGCGTGAATTGCAAACTTTGCACATTGGTTGCGCCCGCGCCCACCCCGGTGTCGATAATTGCCCCAACCATGCTGAGATCGCTCGCGGTTACTTCAATCGTGTTCGACGCCGTGTATCCCGTCAAAACCGGATTGCCGCCCGGCGGATAGTTGTAGTTCGGACTCAGTGAATATCCGATCGTTTGTGTATTTCCGCTGGAACCAAGCAGCGCTTGAAGCGCCGCTATCAACCCGCTGGCTTGCGTAGCGTTTTGCGAAGCGGCAGCCTGCGCCGTGGCAGCGGTAGTGATCACGCTGAAATCGATCTTTGCCTGATCCGGTTGAACAGAGACGCTACCCTGCCCCACGGCCTTGACGTACGGAGGACGCGTGGTGGACACCTGGGCAGTGGCGAATGTGGCGGATAGCACCGCGAGAGCGATAGCAAATTTCATGGGATCTCCTCTGGACGCGGATGACCCATTCTATCCCGAACGGCGGCCGCCTATACCGAACCGCGACCGCGAGGAAGCGCTACCCTATGCTCGCGCGCCACCCTGAATAGCCGTCAACAAATCATCCAGCCGTCCACTCGACCGCAGCCGCTGAAACCTCGGTTCCGCTGCCAACCAAACCAGCCACACATCGCGATCGTCAAGGGCTTCCTTCAAGCAGCGTACGGCATTCAGGTCATCCCCCAGCCCAACGTGCATCAGCGCCACCCAATAAGCCGAGACATGCCGGTTTCTTGAATGCGCCTGCAGTTCTCCCAGTAATTCCTCCGCCTCGGATCTTTGCCCCGCCGCGGCATACGCATGACAAAGCGCCGCTATCGCCGCCGGATGGTCGCTCGAACAAACCCTCGCATTCTGGAATTCGATGATCGCGTCCTCCAGCATTCCCATCTGCTGATAGGCCAAACCAAGGGCATGTTGCGCGGGTGCGAAGCGCGGCTCCATCGCGAGCGTCCGCCAAGCCTGATCCACCGCGCCTTGAAAATCGCGCGCCATGTAAAGCGCCCACGCGGCTTCTGCGTTGATCACGAGCGACAACGGATCCAGCTGCTGCGCTCTGCGAAGCTCCTGCATCGCCTCCGGATGTCTTTCCAGCGCCGACAGCAAAGATGCGTACATCCGCCGGGCGTGCGCGTCATTTGGTTTGAGACTGAGCGCTTGCCGGTAGGCCGCTTCCGCGCCCGCCCAATCCCACTCGTACGATTTCTTGAGACCGCCCAATCCAGTGTGCGCCTCCGCCAACTGGCCATCAATACGCAAGGCCGACGCGATGAAACCGGATGCCTTCTGGTACGCTTCCTTGGCCGTGAGAATTCCCAGATACGCGAGCAGGCTATAAGTGTCCGCCAGCCCGGCATAAGCCAGCGCGCAATCGGGCTCAGCGGCGAGCGCGGCTTCAAAATAGCCCACGCTTCTGCGCAGGTCCTCCTCCGTCATTTTGTTCTGGAAATACCGGCCCTTCAGGTAATCGTGATACGCATCGACATTTCCCGCGTACACTCGTTCCACCTGCGTCGCGTGATTGTTCGAAGGCTCTTCTTCAATGAATTCCACTTGCGCGATGAACCGATAGCCCAATCCCGCGCGAGTTTCGATAAAGCGAGGATTCTCCGGCGAATCGCCCAGCGCTCGCCGCAGCGAATTTACCGCCGTGTTCAAACTGCGGTCGAAATTCACGTGCAGGTCGGGCCAAAGATGTTGCGCCAGTTGCCCCCGCGATACGAACTTTCCCGCCCGCGACAGCAGCAGGTGCAGGATCTGAAAAGGTTTTTGCTGCAACTTCACCCGCAAACCGCGCCGCCGGAGCTCCCGATTCTGCGTATCCAGGTCGAAAACCCCGAACCGCAGCCGGCCGATCTCGCCCCTGGAGCTGACTTCGTTCGCCAAGTCTCTTGGCGTCACAGGCTTACCCCCTCATTACGATTTGATGCGCTGCTGAGCTTCTGATTCACCTGTTTTTTCGTCTGTGTGATTGGACGTTTGAATTCTTTAAAAGTTCAAGGAAAAAGGAGATTGGTGATGAATCTACAAAAGATGTTAAAGCTCGGTTTGCTGGCGCTCGCGATCATGTTGGTGGCATCGGCCGTACCGGCTAATGCCCAGCAAGTCTATAAGGCTACCTTTACGCTGCCCTTCGAAGCGCAGTGGGGAAGCACCGTCATCGAGCCCGGTGAATACACGATTTCGGTAGAAGACGCTCCCGGCCAGCAATTAGTCCGGTTGCGCGGCTCGGCGGATCTGGCCGTGTTCCCTGGATTGACCAACTGGGAGCCGTACGGCGAAAAAGCCAAGCTCGTATTCGTGAACATCAACGGCCTTTATACCCTGCGGTCGTTCGAGGCATCGGAAATCGGCAAGTCGTTTACGTTCCCGATACACAAATCCAAGGGTGAACGGGCGCAGCTCACTACTGTCTCCGTCGCCGCCAACTAAGTTAGCTTCTCCCCCGCGCCGGGCTCGGGTGGTCCCGGCGCGGGATATTTTCTTCTAGCTCAATCGGATCAACCCGATTTCCAAAATGTTCGGATTCGATGCCCGGATCTGCTTGAGTACTTCGGTTTCGGGTTCCGTTTCCAGATGAATTCTCGCCACCGCCGCCTCTGCTCCCTCAAAAACGATATTTTCCATCTCTTGCACATTAATTCGCTGGGCGCTGATGGCATCCAGCACACTCGCCAGTACTCCCGGCCGATCCAGATGGCGGACAATCAGCGCGCAAGTCGCCGGAGTAGCCTTCGCGAGATTCACCACGTTCGGAACTTTTCCCGTATCGCGAAACGCCTTCACGATCCGCACGGTCTCGGCCGCGATCGCTTCCTGCGCCTGATCCGTGGACGCGCCGATGTGATGCGTGCCGTAAACGAGACCCGCCTTCACCACTTCATCGGCGAATTCGCCCGTGCCTCCCGCTGGCTCATTTGCGAACACATCCAAACCCGCGCGGATTGCTTTCTCCTGCAATGCTCGCTGCAGCGCCGTCTGATCCACCACTTCCGCGCGCGCGGTGTTGATGAAATACGCACGCGGCCGCATCTGTTCAAAAAACTTCGCTCCAATCAGTCCGCGCGTTTGGGCATTCAGCGCCACGTGAACGCTCACGATATCGCACTCCTTCGCAATGGCATCCAGCGCCGGTGCATATTCGACGTGAAGCTGCTCGGCGATTTCCGGTGTCAATGCCCGGCTCCAAGCTGCCACCCGCATCCCGAAGCCGCGCGCGCGTGGGATCATTTCTCGGCCAATCTGTCCGAGTCCCACCAGCCCCAGCTTTCGTCCAAAAAGCCCGCGCGCCTTTGAGAATTCGGCTTTGTTCCAACGCCCTTCGCGCAGCGAAACAACGTTATCCGCGATCCGCCGGTCCAACGCCAGGATTAGCGCGAAGGCCAGCTCCGCTACTGCAACCGAATTCTTCCCCGGACAATTCGATACGTAAATCCCGCGCCGCGATGCAGCGGCGACGTCGATGGTGTTATATCCGGCGCCCGCCCGCACCACCAGCTTCAGCGCGCCTGCATTCAGCGCCGCCTCATTCACCTTCTTCGAGCGAACCACCAGCACGTCCGGCCGCTGCTTTTCCACTTCGCTCGCCAGCGTTTCTTCGGTGACCGAAGGCTGATACAGCACTTCGAAGCCGGCCGCTTCGAATCCCTTCCGTCCGGAATCTTCAAATTTATCCGCGATGAGTATTCGCATCGGAGTAACCATACCATTTCCGCTATTCTGCGTACATGCAGTTGACTCGCGTGGTGGAAACCTCCCAACGGGTTACTGAAACGACCAAGCGTCTGGAGAAAGTCGCCTTGCTTGCGGCCTTGCTGCGCGAGTTGCAGCCGGAAGAAATCGGGATCGTCGTCCCATTTCTGGCGGGCGCGATTCGCCAGGGACGCATCGGCATCGGATATGCCGCGCTGCGCGATGCGCAATGCACCCCATCCGCGGTTCCCACGCTTCAAATCGCCCATGTCGATCGCACTTTCCAACTCCTCATCGAGATCTCCGGCAGCGGTTCCCAACGCAGGCGCGGTGAGCTTCTGCATCAACTGTTCTCGCAAGCCACCGGGGCCGAGCAGCAGTTCCTCATCCGTCTGCTGATGGGTGAGCTTCGGCAAGGCGCTCTAGAAGCCGTCGTGGTAGAAGCTCTCGCCAGAGCCTCCGGAGCCGCCGTCGAACGCGTCCGGCGCGCGGTCATGCTCGCCGGCGACGTCGCGCAAGTGGCCCGCGCGCTGCTGGAAAACGGCGAGACAGCGCTCGCGCAGTACGACATTCAGCTCTTCCGTCCGATCCAACCAATGCTCGCCGGATCCGCCGACGATCTGTCGGAAGCGCTGGAAGACTTGGGCGAAGCCGCGCTCGAATATAAGATGGACGGCGCGCGTGTGCAGGTCCATCGTTCCGGCGGCGATGTCGTCGTCTACTCTCGCGCGCTGAACGACGTCACCGCCGCTGTTCCCGAAGTCGTCGAAGCCGTCCGGGCGCTCCCCGCCGGTGATCTCATCCTCGACGGCGAAGTTCTCAGCCTGCATCCGGACGGCCGCCCACAACCATTCCAAATCACCATGCGTCGCTTTGGTCGAAAACTCGACGTACCTCGCATGCGCGAAGAGCTCCCCATGACGCCGTTCTGGTTCGATCTTCTTTACCTCAACGGCGGCAGCTTGCTCGACGAGCCGCAATCGCGCCGGTTTCAATCGCTCGCCGAAATCGCTGGGTCTTCCTTAATTCCGCACACCACCACGTCGGACTCCGCGAAAGCCGACGAATTCCTCGCACAATCTCTGCAAATCGGCCACGAAGGCATCATGGCGAAAGCGTTGGACGCCCGCTACGCCGCCGGATCGCGGGGCCAAAGCTGGCTGAAAGTAAAACGCGCGCGCACGCTCGACCTGATCATCCTCGCCGCCGAATGGGGCCACGGACGCCGCCACGGATGGCTGAGCAATCTGCATCTCGGAGCTCCGGATACCGAAAAAGGCGGCTTTGCTATGCTTGGGAAAACTTTTAAAGGACTCACCGACCAGATGCTGGCCTGGCAGACTCAGGAACTTTTGAAGATCGAGATCAGCCGCGACAATTACACCGTGTACGTCGAACCAAAGCTCGTCGTTGAAATCGCCTTCAACGAAATTCAAGTCAGCCCGCGCTACCCCAGCGGCCTCGCGCTCCGCTTCGCACGCGTGAAGCGCTACCGCACCGACAAATCTCCCGCACAAGCCGATACCTTTCAGACCGTGCAAAAGTTGGCCGGCGCTTGAAGACACCCCTTCGCTGGGCCATCGTCCTCACTCCGGGTCTTCTAATCTATTTCCTTCCCGTCCCCGGACTGAATGTTCCGCAGCGCCACCTGCTGGCGATTTTCGTTGCCACCATCATTTCGCTGATTGCGCAGCCGGTCGCCATGGGAGTCAGCGTCCTGCTCGCGATGACCATCCTCGCGCTCACCAACACATTGCCCGGAACCAAAGTCCTCTCCGGATTCAGCAACGCAACAGCCTGGCTGATCTTCACGGCATTCCTTTTCGCCCGCGCCATCACCGCCACTGGATTCGGCCTGCGAATCGCGTACCTGTTTGTCCGCCGCTTCGGACACAATGCGCTGACGCTTGGCTACTCCATCGCCGCTTCGGACCTCGCGCTTGCGCCCTTCATCCCGTCCGATACCGCGCGCGGCGGTGGCGTCATTTATCCCATCGTCCGAAGCCTGGCCCAAGTTTTTAACTCCGAGCCCGGACCCACCGCCAACCGCCTCGGCACATTTCTTGTCTTGACCGGCTTCCACGTCACCTACACAACCTCGGCGATGTTCCTTACCGGCATGGCCGCGAATCCACTGATCGCCGAATT
>DATGIH010000259.1:0-18982 GCA_035295865.1 Bryobacteraceae bacterium | reverse complement strand
TTTCATGAGTTTCAGCTTGCCGCCGCGTCGCGTAGCGGCAGTGTAAGCAGCCACCAGTTCACCCAAACCACTGGAATCGATGTAATAGACTTCCGCCATGTTGAGCAGGATATTCTGCTTGCCAGCCTCGAGCGTGTCGGTGATGAGTTGACGGAACTCCCTGGTTCCTGGGCCGAGCGTGATGGGACCGGTGAGATTGATGACCAGGACGTCCCCCACTTCCCAGTCAAAGTGTTCGAGGGCCATGCACCGACCGTAGCGCCAACTGTATGCTGCTGTCAACATTCGGCTAGAATGAAGTTGCCACGGCGGGCGCGTAGCTCAGTTGGTTAGAGCACCTCGTTTACACCGAGGGGGTCCGGGGTTCGAGTCCCTGCGCGCCCACCACTCTTTCGCAAGCGCGATTATTCGTGCATGAGTTCGTAGCCGAAGAAGGGAACCACTTCAACCAACAAGCGCTTGTACCAATCCCGCTGGGGCGTTGAGAACCGGGCGACAATCTCGGAAATGGAGTCCAGGCGGAGGGCCCGTTCATTCACCGGCATTCGTGCGGCTTTTTCTCCAGCGCGCTGCTGTACGCTGGATGGCGGACCCACATCGCTTTCCGGAACGAAGAAAGATCGGCGTCGTCGCCGAGCTCGCGATACGCTTCGTGCTTGTTGTCCCAGGCGAAATATTCGAGAAAACGAAGAACGTCCCGGTCGTCGAATTGATCGGAGGGATACCCCTGGGCCACGAAGCCTTCGTGCGTGCAGTGCACCGATCGCCGAGCCAGTCTCCCGGCGTAAACGACGATGCCGTAAGACTCACCTAGCGTTGACTGTTCGTGGCTTGCGTCCGAACCGCGAGCGGGAAGACTCCGGCAACCGCCGGATGGCCGCTCGCGGTCCGCGGCTTTACGGCATATAGATCAGCGTGATGGGCGCCGTGCTGGAGGTATTGCCTTTTGCGTCGGTGACCGTCAGTTGAATCAGGTAAGTGCCCGGTCCGCTGACGAAATCCACGGTGGCTTGCGGGCTATTGGGCGACTGCAAAAGCGCCGGCTTCAATCCGCCGGGCAGAACCATGAAGAAATAGGTCAGCTTTCCACTGCCGCTTTGGGAACCGCTGGCATCCAGCGTAACCGAAGCCTGACTAGTGGTGAGCGTGGTTGGGGTAACGACGGCGGTGGTTCCATTGCCGGCGGTCATGGACGCGGCGGTGCTGGACATGTTGAGCGTTCCATTCACGCCGCTCGGGAAGAATCCGCCGGAAGTTGCATTGGGCGTGTTTCCATAAGCGAGATAGAGCACCTGCCCGGGCGTGCGGGTTTCGGTGAGCGCATTTTTGTCTACCGAAAAATAGTTGCCTCCGCTGGGCGGCGGCAAAATATCCAGCCCGTCGATGGGCGTGGTGGCGATTCCGAGCAGCGCGATTTGCAGCCGGATATTCGCCGCGTGTTCCGCTTCCGTTTGCGCGATGCGCGCGGCCGCGCCGAGAATGGTCTTGCTACTGATGAGCGGGGCGGCGCCGGCATACGCGGTAACACCGATATCTTCGAACACACGCGCCAGTTGCAGGAAGTCCGTAAGTCCGCCGAATCCGAGCTTCAGCGCATCCAGGTTGATGGCCGGTTTCGCGATCGGCGTGGCTCCGGCGGCGGTTAGCGCGGCGCGGATGTAGGCCACGTGCGCGCGCTCATCGTAGGCAATCTCACTGGCGATTGACGAGGTCATGGGTGCGAGCAGGGAAGCCGCCCCGGAAGTACTCGTGCCTGGTGTGCTGGATGAGCCGCTGGAGCTGAAACTCACCTTGGCGCCGCCGGTGGTGGCGCCTGCCGTTCCGGAACCCGTGATGTCGATGCCCATCTTGTCGATCGTCATTCCCGTGGTGGCGACGGTATAAAATTCCGCCTCGAGGTATTCGAGGTTGAGCGCAAAATTAAGAATGTCCGCGTCGCTCGGGGCGGAGGTGGTTTGTCCCGCCACATTGCGCAGGCCGGCTGCCGCGAAGGCGGCGGCGCCAAACAAAGCCGTCTTCGACAGGAAACGGCGGCGGTCCGGCGCGTTCTCTATCGCGGCATCAAGAAGTTTTCCCATGAGGTCCTCTTTCTTATGATTCGATTCGTAGGAACCGTGAATTATGTTTCGCGATCCGACCGTTAGATTACAATTCCTGCTGAATGTTACGTTCGGGACGCGCTGTTTATTTTTTAAAAACTTGGGCTAATTCAAATCCGATTTCCATTTCTACTCGTATTCCGATTGGAGGCTGCGAGCTCGCCAAGGACCTAAAGTTGCGCGCATCAGGAGGCCCTTAAATTTCTTACAATTCGCACAATCTGTTTACAGTGCTTTTACATGGAAGCGGAAACATCGATGTCTTCGCGGTCGTCCATGCGACATGCGGAAACTGTGCCTCTTCCTATTCGTCGCTTCTCTCTCAGCTCAGAACAATTATTTTGTTCACAACTTAGTTTCTGACGTCGCCGGGATGGCGGATGTGGTCGACCCCAATTTGGTAAATCCGTGGGGGAACGCGTTCAGCGCGACTAGTCCGTTTTGGGTCGGCAACAACGGAACCGGAACCTCAACTCTGTATAACGATGCGGGCGCAATTATCCCGCTGGTGGTGAAGATACCATCCGGTGGAGGCGCTGCCACTCCTGGAAAAGTCACGGGAGTGATTTTCAACGGAACTTCGAATTCGTTTTTGATCAGCGGGCAAACACCGTTGTTCCTCTTCTGCACCGAAGATGGAACCGTTTCAGGATGGAGCCCGAAGGTGGATCAGAGCAATGCGAAGATCCTGATCGATAACTCCACCACCGGTGCTTCGTATAAAGGCTGCGCGCTGGGCGGAACGGCGGATGCGCCGCTGCTTTACGCCGCGGATTTTGGGACCAACAAAGTCGCCGTGTGGGACGCGACGCTGAAGCCGGTGGTAACGGGGTTCGTCAATTCCGCGATCCCGAGCAATTTTGCCCCGTTCAATATACAAAATCTCGGCGGGACGATGTGGGTGACGTACGGCGCGCAGGGCACGTCGTCCAGCAGTTCGCGATCGCCTTATGCGACAGCGAGCGGCGGTTACGTTTCCTGGTACGACATGAACGGCGTGCTGCTCGGCAACTTGAACGGCACGGGCAATCTCAACTATCCGTGGGGACTGGCGATGGCGCCGGCGAATTTCGGGAAATACGCCAACATGCTGATCGTCGGAAATTTTGGAGACGGGACCATTCACGCCTTCGATCCGAAATCGGGCGCGTTCATGGGGACCCTGGAGGATGAGTCGAACAAGCCGATCGCGATCGACGGGCTTTGGTCGTTGAACTTCGGCAACGGCGCGGCATCGGATCCGGCATCGCTGTATTTCACCGCAGGCATTCAGGCCGAGGCGCATGGCTTGTTGGGAAGCATCCAGCCCGCGCCGTCCTTCACCTCCGCCGGAATTCAGAACGCCGCGAGTGCCGGCACAACGATTAGTGCGAATTCGTTTGTCGCGATTTTCGGCGGCGCACTGGCCGCGACCACGCACAAATGGGGCGGCAGCGATTTCGTGAACAACTCGCTACCGACCTCGCTCCAGAACGTGAGCGTCACCATCAACGGAGAGCCTGCGTTCATCGATTTCATCAGTCCGCTGCAGATCGACATTCTGGTTCCGACCGATATTCCGCCGGGTCCCGTGCAGATTCAAGTGACGAATAACGTGCTGGAAAGCGCAACGGTTTCGGCCACGATGTCGGCGGCCGCTCCGGCCTTCTTCGGTTTCGGTCCGGTGAATACGGCGGGAAACCAGTACATCGCAGCGACGCATGCGGATGGTTCCCCGGGAGGTCCGCAGAACTACGTCACCGGCGTTAATAGCACACCATTCAACGGAGGCGAAATCATCATCCTGTATGGCACCGGATTTGGCCCCACCAATCCGCCGGTTCCCAATGGCAAGCTGATCACCACGCCGGCCAAGATGGCGACCACGCCGACGGTGACGATCGGCGGCCAAACGGCAGAAGTGCAGTTTGCCGGAGTAACCGAGGCCGGTCTGTATCAGTTCAACGTGGTTGTCCCGAAGGGTTTGACGGCGGGCGCGGCCGCGAATACCGATGTTCCCGTAGTAATCGACTTGGGTAACGGCGCAAAAACGCAGTCCAATGCGGTTATTTCGGTAGCGCCAGGTCAGTAGCGCCTGTTATAGCGAAACTGCCTGTTTCGACGCCGTGGGGCTACAAAAACCAACCGAGGTAGCCCCTGGCGTTGGAGAACTATCTTCCGAACTCCAGATGCACGCGGAGCGAGGAAACCCACACTGGGCCGCGGTCGCGGTTGTACGCCGGATTCTGGATATGCTGCAGATCGAACGTGGTAGAAAAATCTTTGAAGAGGCGCGCGTTGTAGTAGCTTTCCCAGATATTTTCGGTGCCGTAGTTCAACCGCCCGTCGCCGATCAGAAAATCCAAGCCGCCGAGCGCGAGATATTCGCGATGCACCGCCGAGATCCCGCTGACGGTGTACTCGCTGCCCAGCACATCGTTCTTGCGCTTCCATTTTGTACCGTTGATGGAAACGCCGCCTTGGGCTAAACGGTCGATTGCAGTGAAGGCGAAGCTTTCGGTTTTCCCGTCGTTCCAGCCCAAGCGTCCAAAAATGCCGATGTCTTTAGTGAGTTCCTGCTCGAAGTTGAAGCCGAAGCCGTATTTGAGGGTCCCGTTGCGGCGGGTAGCCGTGATGTCCGGGGCCATTCCGGTTTGTTGAGCTAGTTTGATGGAATCGGCGTATGTTCCGGCGAATGCGTGATTTGCGTATTCCAGCACGCGCACCGCGCCCGGATGACTGCCGATTGAATAGCGCCGTTCTTCTTCGAACGTGTCGCCGCGGTTTACAAAAAGCCGGCGATCGAAGCGCAGGCCGTTCGCGATTCTTGGCTCGGCCATGCTTGCGTAGCGCAGCGACCAGTTCCTGGTGTGCAGCTCGTGCACCCAGCCCCAGGTGTAGCCGCGGGTGTCGGCCGGATAATCCCACGCGCCGTTGTACATGACCGCCCAGCCGATGAATTGCGTGCGCGGGTCGTGGGAGTAGCGATTGTTATCGAAAAAATCGGTGAGCGTGAAGCGCCCGACGGTGATGCTGTAGCGCGTCACGGGACGGTCGCCGGCAAGCTGGTTTTCGTCGCTTTCTACCTTTTCTGTTTCGGATCCGAAGCTGAAATCCTGGGTGATGTACAGCCGCGCGATGTACGGCTTCGGCGTCGCGCTGGCCACTCGCGGCAGCTCGCCGTTGGTTGCGTTCGCCACGCCGTCCACATTGCTGAACCCCTTGCCGCCGGCGATTTCGGGATCGAAGTAGAACTGCGCGTTTCTCCACGGACGGTAGCCAAAGAACAGCGTCGTGGTGAGCGAGACGTCGCGCTCGCCGTAATCCCTCAAGCTGAGTGGACCTTCGTAGGGGGAATAAAACGTGCCGTGATACTGACCGATGGAGGTGGCCTGGAAATAGATGTTCCAATTCTCCTGCTGGCCGGCGGTTTGATCCTGATCCTGGGCCAGACAGGCGGAGCACGCCGTCAGAAATAGAACAATCGGGGAGCGAAGAATCATCCGTGCTTCATCGATTATGAATGGGATCGGCGGACCGGATATGACGAATCGATTACTCCAGAATCTCTCTCAAGATCCTGCCGACAGATCCGGATGGCTGCTCCACTTTGAGGATTTCAGCCAGCGTGGGTGCGATATCGTTCACTGCGACGCGCGTGGTGAAACTTCCGGCTTTGATTCCAGCGCCGAGAAACAGGATCGGGACGTGGTTGTCGTAATTGTAAGGCGTGCCATGAGTGGTGCCCGTGGCATCGAACAAATAGTACGGTTCCTGCAAGGTGAACAAGTCGCCGGATCGCTGGGGGAAAAATCCGAGTGAGAAGGCGCGCCCGATGGAATCCTGCTGCACTTCGCCGTTCGCCAGCCGGCTGCGCGTGTAAACGCGCGCGATGTGCGGCTGTTCCATAGCGGCTTCGGCGGCCACGCGCTCCACTTCGGCAGGGTTCACTTTTTGGTTGCGCATCAGTTCGCGATTGAAGTAGAGCATTCCGCCCGAGCTGGTGAACCATTTGCCCTCGCCGAAGCGCGCGTTGAGCGCAGCTTGGATTTTGGCCGTGTAGTCGGCCGGATTGAGGCGGCCGCCGGGCATTTTGCGCTGCTCGCTCACTTCCGGAACCGGCGCCACGCCGTGATCGGCCGTCAGCACCACCAGCATATTGCCCGCACCAACGCGTTTTTCGACGGCTTCAAAAAGTTTACCCAGCAGGCGATCGGTGCGGATGGAAATATCGCGGACGGCTGGATCGTCGGGGCCGAGCGCGTGGCCGACGTAGTCGTTCGAAGAAAAGCTCACGGCCAGGACATCGGTGGAAGCGTGACGGCCTAGATTCTCACCTTCCAGCGCTCGTTCCGCGAACTCCTCGATCAGCTCGTTGCCCCACGGCGTGGCCTCAATCGATCCACAGAATCGATCTTCGCCGCCCGCTACGAGAGTGCAGAAGGGTTTGGCTGCATCGTTCTTCGCATCGAACGGCAGCCACCTGGAACCTAGATAACGCCCCTGCGGATTCTCCTTGTTCAGCTTCTTCACCCAATCCGGCAACGCGTCGTGATAATACGAACTGGTCACCCAGGCGGCCGACTCGTTGTCGTACCAATACGCGCCGTCGGCGCTGTGGCCGCCGGGCAGGATCGCGCTGCGGTCTTTGATCGAAACGCTGACCACTTTCGATTCCGGAAAGCGGACTTTCAGCTCATCGCCAACCGTGCTCACCAGCAAGCGGCGCGGCGACGATCCGTTGCGATTGCGAATTCCGCCGACCAGCTTGGTCGTTGGATCGGAGACGCTGGTCACCTGTTGCCCGCTTTCCCGATCGAGCCATTCGTTCGCGACAATGCCGCTGATAGACGGCGTTGCGCCCGTTAAGAACGTGCTGTGTCCAACTGCCGTCACCGTCGCTGCATGTAGATAATGCGCATCGGTGAACACGGCGCCCTTTTCGAGCAGGCGTGCGAAGCCGGAATTGTAATCGGATCGGAATCGAAGCAAATAATCGTAGCGGAACTGGTCGATCACGATCGCAACCACGATTTTCGGGGTTGGGGCGGCGGTAAGGGCGGTTGCCGCCGTTACGCAAGCTAGCAGGGTTCGGAGCATTCGTTTCTGGTTTCTGGTTTCTCGTTGAGAGGCACGGCGGGTAACCAGGAACAAGAAACGAGAAAATAGGAACGAGAAACGATTACTCATACCGCAAAGCTACCACGGGATCTACTTTGATCGCGCGGAGTGCGGGAATCAAGCTGGCGGCGAGCGCTACGAACAGAATCACGAGCGAGGTCAGAGCGAATGTCCAGGGATCGGTAGCGCTCACGTCGAAGAGCAAGTTTGCGATCAGCCGCTTCACAACGAACGCGAGACCAAGCCCTATCAAAATGCCGATGACGGCGAGCAGCGCGCCTTGGCCCAGAACGAGTTTGAGCACATCGGATTGTTGCGCTCCGAGCGCGAGCCGGACACCCAGTTCGTTGGTCCGGCGTTCCACCGAATAGGAGGTGACGCCATAGAGTCCAATGGCCGCGAGAATCAGCGCGAGCCCAGCGAACGCGCCCAGCAGAGTTGTGCGGAAGCGGGGCCCGGCGAGGGAGGAATTCACGAGTGAATCCATGGTGAAGACGTTGAACAGGGCAAGACCGCTGTCAAGCTTGTGAACTTCGGCGCGCGCCGCGGCAGCGAGGGAGGATGGCTCGGCGTTGGTGCGCAGCACAACGGTCATAGTGCCCTCGACAAAACTAAGCCACGCCGCCGGGACTTGCAAGTAGTGATAATAAGTTTCCGGCTTGTCTTTGGCGTCCAGCCCCGCATGTTTCACGTCGCGCACGATACCGACGATAGTGCACCAGGCGCTGCCCGGCAATCCGGATTGAATGCGTTTGCCGAGCGGATCTTCGGAAGGAAAAAAAGTTCGCGCCAGAGTTTCATTGATGACCGCGACGCCGGGCGTGTTCGGGCCATCGGTGCGATCGAAATGCCGGCCGCGTATCAGCGGGATGCCCATGGCGTCGAAATAATCGGCGCTCACCGCGCGAAATTGCGCGCGCGGCTGGTTGGCGCTGATCCGCTCCAATTGACGGTTTTCAATGGTGAAGTTCAAGCTGGCATCATCGCCGGCGCTCAAGGGAACTTTGCGCGAGACCGCCGCATAGCGGACGCCCGGCAAGGTCTCGAAGGCTTGCAGAAGTTGTTTGTAGAACAACGCGACGTTCAATTCGGAATAACGGCTTTCCGGCAGCTCGATCTGCATGGTCAGTACATGATCGGGCCGGAAACCGGGGTCTACGCTCTGCAGCCTGGAAAAACTTCGAATCAGCAGTCCCGCTCCGGCGAGCAGCACCAGACAGGCGGCTATCTCCGCGACCACCAGCATATTGCGGAACAGGACGCGGCCCGCGCCGCTTGTGTTGCCGCGGCCGCCCGATCGGAGCAGCGTATTCAGATCGCTGCGCATGGCGCCAAGTGCGGGCGCTAGTCCAAAGACAATTCCGGTAATCAGCGCGATCAGTAGAGTGAAACCGGCCACGCGCCAATCCAGTCCGATTTCCCTGAGGCGCGGCAGTGTTGTGGGGCCGACGCGCTTCAGCAACGAGATGCAGGCGGCTGCGAGCGCGAGTCCCAACAATCCGCCGGTGAGCGCCAAGACTAAGCTCTCGGTGAGCAACTGGCGCGCTACGCGGAAAGGCTTAGCTCCGAGAGCGGAGCGCAAAGCAATCTCTTTGGCGCGCCCGCTCGCGCGCGCGAGCAGCAGGTTGGCGACGTTGGTGCACGCGATCAGCAATACGAACAGCACTGCTCCGATTAGTACCCAAAGCGTGGTTCGCACATTGCCGAGCAGTTGATCGTGCAGCGCAATGACGGAAGTGCTGTAACCAGCATTGGCATCCGGGTCCTGCTGTTCCAGACGGCGCGCCATGGACTGCATTTCGGCTTGCGCCTGATCGAGCGTGGTTCCGGGTTTGAGGTGCGCCAGTACGCGTAACGACCGGACGGCGCGCGTGCCAGCGTTGAGTTCCTTCGAATCCAGCGTATATGGGATCCACACATCCGCAGGCATATCGAGCAGTCCAAAATCGGCGGGCATCACGCCAACCACCGTGTAGCTGATGCCGCCCAGCGGGATGGCTTTGCCCAAGACCGCCGGATCGCCTGCAAAATGGCGCTGCCACAGTCCGTAGCTTAAAATGGCCGCGAGATTCCTGCCGGCCTGGTTCTCCTCGGCTGAAAAAGTCCGGCCCAGCGCGGGCTTCGCGCCTAACATCTCGAAGGCGCCGGGAGAAATCAGGACGGTATCGAGCCGTTCCGGCAACTCGCCTCCGGTTAGAACACGAGGCTCTGCCCGAAGGGCTGCGATTTGATCGAAAACCCGATTCTCGGTAGTCCAAGCGCGGAACTGTGCCGGAGAGACCAATTCCTGTTTGGTTCCCCGGCTGAGCTTGGTTTCCCAAATCACCACCAAGCGGTCCGGGTCGCGATAGGGAAGAGGGCGAAGCAGGACGCCGTCGACGACGCTAAAGATAGCGCTGTTGGCTCCGATTCCGACGGCGAGTGTGAGCAAGGCCACCAACGTCGACGCGGGACTCTGGAGCAACATCCGCACCGCATATCGAACGTCGTTGGTCAGCGCACCCATGGATGCCTGTAAAGAATCCTACATTGTATATCGAGGGCAGGGCGCATGCTTCGGTGCAAAAACAAAGCGGACCGCATCAGCCACCAAGCTTTGACCCTGGTCGCTCTTGCGGTCCGCTATTGTTGTCCTGCTGACTGCGCTTAAAAACTAGGTGCCCCAAACGGCGATTCCAGCTTTGATCTTGGTTTTGGTCTTCATTTGCCTTTTTCTCCTTTTTAGATTGCTGCTGCTGGTATGAAAGGGCCGCGTGGCAACTGGTAGGGTGTTGCCACGCGGCTAGATGACTAGGTGCCCCAAACAGCGATACCGGCTTTGATCTTGGTCTTGGTCTTCATTTCGATCCTCCTTGCTTTGATTGGCCTTACTTACGTTTTCTCTAAGTGCAACTGCGATGCCAAGAGTACCATGACTCCGCAGTGTCATGTACTAAGTAGGCTTAAGTGAATGAAAATAAGCTGATTATTCCGATTTAGGAGGGGCGGTGCCACTCACAACTAGGGCCTCTAAGTCGCTTTTCTACTATCCAATCAGATAGAGGCCCTATCTCTCCAGATAGGGTATTCGCCTTAGGGTGCCAAATCCCGCCACTGGCATGGGTGCTGTGACGCTTCGGTTTGGCCGCGCCGCTATTACCTTACCGTGGGCAAGCGGATCGAGGAGCGCGGCCGCTCCTCGATCCGAAGCGAAGAAGTCCGCGCGCGCCGCAGCCAAACCTCGCTGAAAGGAGGGAAGAATCAAGCGGAAAGGACCGCAATCCAGGCCGGAAGACGGTCCCATCCGATGGGGATGTCGGGGGAGTGTGGCTCGTCGAATCTCTAGGTACCCCAAACCGCGATGCCAGCCTTGATTGTGGTTTTGGTTCGCATGGTTTCTCTCCTTCTCACCTGCAGCGCGAAGACTAAGGTGTATTACCTAACCCGCACCTAAGGTTGCAATCGGGTGGCCAGCGAAACCTTCATGTCGGCATTTGGATTCGTTGTCTCAAGGCACTGAAAAACCAGCGAATTATCTCAATCCGATGCGGAACTCCGAAAATCCCCACTATCTTTTCGGATAGTTTCGGCTTGTAAGGCTAACACCTGAGATAGCGCCAGCACACAAGATCAACAATGGCCGTCGTCGATCGGATATACTTTTATCCAACGAACCGATGTCCCAGACCTTTCCAGAACTCGAAGCTCTGGCGGGTCCGCTCAAGGGAAATACATTTCCTTTGTCCGATCCGGAAATCTCGATTGGGCGAGAACCTTCCAATCAGATGCCGATCCTGGATGCGTCGGTATCGCGGCGCCATTGCCTGATCCGGCGCGAAGCGGACGGCTTTAAGATTCAGGACCTGAACAGCCGCAATTGTACTTTTGTCAACGGTGTGCCGGTAACCGAAAAACTGCTGGCTTCCGGTGACGAGATCAAGATCGGAAATTCGCTTTTTCTCTTCGTAAAGCCGGACGAAGAAAGCCAGACCGCGCCCTCGGTGGAGTTCGATAAAGACGACACCGGCGGAGGTTCCACGATCATCCTGCGAACGCAAGATGCGCGTTACTTGCGCGATCTGGATAAGATCACGCCGACCGGGCGAACGGTGCGCGACTTAAATGCGCTGCTGCGGATCAGCAAAGCCGTGAATTCGGTACGTGGATTGGAGCCGCTGGAGCGCCGGATTCTAGAATCGATCTTCGAAGTGGCGCCGGCGGACCGCGCAGCCATTCTGCTTTGCGATCAGGGCCTGGAAGAATGCAGCTCGGTTTATGGCTGGGATCGGCGCAGCGGGGCGAATCCGGCGGTGCAGGTCAGCCGAACGATTGTTTCGAAAGTTCTGCAGGAAGGAGTGGCGCTGCTGTGCAACGATCTTCCGGCTGCGGAGGCGTTTTCCGACACCGCAAGTGTGGTGGATCGTCATATTCGAAGCGTGCTCGCGGTACCGCTCGAAATTTTCGATCGGGTGCTGGGCGTTATCTATCTGGATGCGAGCGATCCGGCGGTGCGGTTCGACGAAGATCATTTGCAACTGCTGACCGCGATAGGAAGCATAGCGGCTGCGGCGCTGGACAACGCGCGGCGCATGGAGTGGCTGGAGGAAGAAAACCGGCGGCTGCAGGCCGAGATGAACGTGGAGCATAACATGGTGGGCGAAAGCCCGCGCATGCGCGATGTCTACCAATTTATCGGACGCGTCGCCGCGAGCGATTCCACGGTCCTGATTTTCGGGGAAAGCGGGACTGGCAAAGAGCTGGTGGCGCGCGCGATCCATCAGAATAGCGGCCGCGCCAATAAACCCTGCGTGGCGATTAACTGCGCTGCGCTAGCCGAAAGCTTGCTTGAGAGCGAGCTTTTTGGCCATGAGAAAGGGGCGTTCACCGGGGCCATCGTGCAAAAGAAAGGAAAGCTCGAAGTCGCAGAAGGCGGGACGGTTTTCCTTGACGAAATCGGCGAGTTGGCTCCTGCACTGCAAGCCAAACTGCTGCGCGTCCTACAGGAGCGCGAGTTCGAACGCGTGGGTGGAACGCGAACTATCAAACTGGACGTCCGCTTGATCGCGGCCACGAATCGCGATCTGGAAGAAGAAGTCAAAAAGGGCCGTTTTCGTGAAGACCTGTATTATCGGCTCAACGTCGTGTCCGTTCGGATGCCGGCGTTGCGCGACCGGCGCGAGGACATATCGCTGCTGGCCAGCTATTTCGCCGCCAAGTACGGCAAGCGTAGCGGGCGGACCGTTGTTGGGATCTCGCCGCGCGCGCGGGCGTGTTTGTTAAATTACGAATGGCCGGGCAACGTGCGGGAGCTCGAGAACGCCATCGAGCGCGCCGTAGTGTTGGGCACGTCCGATTTGATTCTGCCCGAAGATTTACCGGAAGCGCTGCTCGACAAAGCGGCGCCCGCAGGCGCGCCCTCCGAGGCTTTTCACGACGCCGTGCGGGAGTCCAAGAAACAGCTCATCGTCAATGCGGTGGAGCAAGCGTCCGGCAATTACACCGAGGCCGCGCGGATCTTAGGCTTGCATCCGAATTACCTGCATCGCTTGATCCGGAACCTGAACCTGAAGCCCACGCTGCAAAAACATGCCGGCGCGGATTCGTAACGCACCTTTCATAGGAAACATCTGCCGGTTTCAGCTCTGCGCTTTGTAAAAAGTTACAAAGAACAGTGTCACGCAGAGCGCAGCGAAGGTGTAAATTAGAGACCGGAATACGGTGACTGCGGGAACAAGGCCTCCCAGGACGTGGGAGATATTTGTAAATAAATCCATTACTAGTAGGGCAGTTACGACGATCATCCCTACGAGTCCCAGGAGCGCTCCGGTCTTCAGGTTCATGACAAAGCGATATCATTTTCAAGGCCATACGAGTGGGCGGGGAATTGCTAGCGAAGTGTAAAGAGTGGGGGCGCTATATGGAGCAGAGTAAACGTGTTCGCGTCCTGGTGGCTGACGATCACGCACTGGTCGCCGCCGGGATTTCCAAACTACTGGAAGACGAGTTCGAGATGGTGGGGTCGGTGGAAGATGGGCGTGCGTTGGTCGCTACTGCAAAGCGCGAGCAACCGGATGTAGTTCTTCTTGACATCTCGATGCCGGTGTTGAACGGCGTGGAAGCGGCGCGGCAACTTAAGATAGCGGCTCCCAACACCAAAATGATTTTCGTTACCGTGCATTCCGATTCTCCCTACGTTGTGGAGGCTTTCCGCGCCGGCGCTTCCGGGTATGTTTTGAAGCGCTCGGCTCCCTCGGAATTGTCGGCGGCCATTCGCGACGTTCTAGCCGGGAACTTGTATGTCACGCCGCTGATCGGCAAGAGCGCGCTGGAGGGCATTCTGAAGGTCGCCGAAAAGCGGGGCCCGCTGCTGTCCACGCGGCAGCGCGAAGTGCTGCAATTGGTGGCGGAGGGGCACTCGGCGAAAGAGATCGCCGAAGTTCTGCGAATTTCGCCGAAAACGGTGGAGTTTCATAAGGGCTGGATCATGAAGAAACTTGACCTGCACTCCACGGCCGAGCTCACCCGGTACGCTCTCGAAAACCGGATTGCGCACAGCCCGAGCAACTAATCCTGCGTTAAAGTCTTCCGGATACACGTCCGATGGACCAAGTGAGGGATTGTGTCACTCACGAAAAGTCCACAACGCCGGAAAGTAAATCGCAAGGCTGGCGATCGGCGTGTGGTCCGGGTAGAAACGAAGGACTACTTGGGAAATCCTCGCTATATCACCGCAGATCTGCTCGACAGTTCGGATGTGGGGCTGGGCGTTTCGCTGAGAACGCCGCTCGAAGCGGGCTCTTCAATCACCGTTCGCACGAATCTTGATCCGAAGCGGGCCAACGTTCCACGCCGCGTGCTGGTGAACTGGTGCGAGGAAAAACCGGACGGGACCTTCCAGGCTGGTTTGCAGTTCGTCTAGAACTGCAGCAGGTGAAAGCCGCCCGTCGGGTATACTCGACGAGTGGATCTCAAAAACGCAGTCGCACTGATCACCGGCGGAAGCGCCGGCATCGGATATTCCATCGCTGAATCTTTGAATGCCGCGGGCGCTCGTGTGGCGATCACCGGTCGCGACCAGGGTCGCCTGGAGACCGCCGCGCGCCAGCTCGGTGTTGCCGCAATTCAGGCCGACGTTTCGAAAGAAGCCGATGTGGAGCGCACCTATCGCGAACTTCAGGCTAAGTTCGGCGATCTAGATATTTTGGTAAACAATGCCGGGTTCGGAATCTTCAAAAACCTGGTGGATTTCGATCGCGCGAGCTTCGACGCGGTGTTTGCCACGAACGTGACCGGCGCCATGTTGATGGCGCGCGAGGCCGCCAAGATTTTCGTGAAGCGCAAGCGCGGAAATATCATCAATATCTCGTCGACGGCGGGCTTGCGCGGAGCGGCCAACGGCACGGCCTATTACGCGAGCAAATTTGCCCTGCGTGGGATGACCGAATGCTGGCGCGCCGAACTGCGGCAATACAATGTGCGCGTGATGCTGGTGAATCCGAGCGAAGTGTTGACCAATTTTGCCGCCACTGCCGGGCGGCCGCGCAAGGCCAACGATTCCAAACTGCGCGGCGAAGAAATCGCATTCGCGGTGAAAGCCGTTCTGGAAATGGACGACCGCGGATTCACGCCGGAGCTTTCGGTATTCGCGACGAATCCGGTGGATTAGCGCTGATGGAACTCCGCAGCGGCATTGATCGCGACTCGGATTCGTATCGCGCGAACCACGCGGCGATGTCCGCTTTAGTGGATCGTCTGCGCGCGGAGCTGAAGCGGTCGACTGTTGGCGGCGGTGAGAAGTATGTCCAACGGCACCTGGAACGCGGCAAGTTGCTGCCGCGAGAGCGGGTCGAGCTTTTGCTGGATGAAGGCTCGTACTTTCTCGAAATCGCTCCTCTGGCGGGCATCGGATTGGAAGACGAAATTCCGGGCGCGCGTGTGATCGGCGGCATCGGCCTGGTGTCCGGGCGCGAGTGCATGATCATCGCGAATGAAGCCACGGCGAAAGGCGGATCCACGGGCGAGGCCGGATTGTGGAAGAACGCACGCCTCGCTGATATCGCGCGCGAGAATCACCTGACGTCGATCATGCTGGTGGAATCGGCCGGCGCGGATCTGCCGGCGCAGAGTAAGATTTTCGTTCCCGGCGGGCGGGGATTCCGCGAGATTACCCGCCGATCGAAAATGCGGATTCCGAGTATCTCCGTTGTGTTTGGAAGTTCCACCGCGGGCGGGGCTTATCTGCCTGGAATGTCGGATTACGTGGTGATGGTGAAGAAGCAGTCGCAGGTGTTTCTCGCTGGTCCGCCGTTGGTCAAAATGGCGACGGGAGAGGTTTCGAGCGAAGAGGAACTGGGCGGCGCTGAAATGCACTCGCGCGTCTCGGGTCTTTCCGATTATCTGGCCGAAGACGAAGTGGACGGGATCCGGATTGCACGCGAGATCGTGGCGAATTTCAATCCGAGGAAGCCGCCGACTCCTCAGCGAGAAAAATACGACGAACCACTTTACGATTCGGAAGAACTTCTTGGGATCGCTTCCGCTGACGCGCGAGTGCCGTTTGAGGTTCGCGAGGTGATCGCGCGCATCACGGATGGGTCGGGCTTTTCGGAGTTCAAGAGCGAGTACGGGCCTACTCTGGTTACCGGCTTCGCGCACATCCACGGATTTCCGGTTGGCATTCTGGCGAACAACGGCGTATTGATGTCGGAGTCGGCCGCGAAGGGCGCGCAGTTCATCGAACTGTGCAACCAGCAGGATATTCCGCTGGTGTTTCTGCAAAACATCACCGGATTCATGGTCGGCAAGACGTACGAAGAGCAGGGCATCATCCGGAACGGAGCGAAGCTGATTAATGCGGTTTCGAACTCTACTGTTCCGGCGATCACGATCATGATTGGCGGATCGTACGGGGCAGGGAATTACGCGATGTGCGGGCGCGCATACGAGCCGCGCTTTCTGTTTACGTGGCCCAATCATCGGATCGCGGTGATGGGTCCGCAGCAGCTTTCGGGCGTGATGGACATTATTAAGCGCGAGTCGTTGCTTAAGGCAGGAATGCCCGTGGACGAGGAGAAGCTCGCAGCCGCGCGCATGGCTCTGGAAAATCAGATTCAGCGCGAATCGGATTGCTACTTCGCGACAGCGCGGTTATGGGATGACGGAATCATCGATCCGCGGGATACGCGAACGGTACTCGGGATTTCGCTATCGGCCGCGTACAATCGTCCGGTGGAAGGCACCATGGAGTGGGGCGTGTCGCGGCACTAGCTTATCGTTCTTGGTGTTCGCAGGAGTGCGAACACGGCACGCTGAGCGCGTGCGCTACTTCTTCAAGAACTTTTCCACGCCGTGCTTCATATCATCCGTCATGCGTGCGATCGCGTTGGTCTCGACGCCGGCTTCGATCGCGGCTCCAAACGGCATCGCATCGATGTGATAAAGCAGGCGCTTGATCAACGTGACCGCGGATGTGGATTTGGACGCGACTTGCGACACGAAAGCCTTGACATCGATATCGAACGTCTCGTCGGCGAAAACCGCATTGATCAGATCAAAGTCGAGCGCTGTTTGGGCGGCGATGATGTCGCCGCTCGCCAGCATCTCGAACGCACGTTTCTCGCTCAGCGACCGCCGTAAAATCGCCATTACCATGGCGGGAACGAATCCGATATTCACTTCCGGATAGCCGAACTTGGCGGATTCCGCGGCAACCACGAGATCGCACGCGGTGGCCAATCCGCATCCGCCGGCCAGCGCGCGGCCGCGAACCGCAGCGACGATGGGACGGGGATGGTGGCGCATTTCGAGGAACAGCTCCGCCATGTTTCGAGCGTCCGACATGTGATCCAACACGCCGGCGTTCAACGTTTTCTCAAGACCGCTCAGGTCGGCGCCCGAGCAAAAATCCTGGCCGGCGCCGGCGATCAGAATCGCGCGTACTGTTTCGTCGCGCGCGGCCATCCGCAGTGCATGCCGAACTTCGGAAATCAGCTCCGCATCCAGCGCGTTGCGTTTCTCCGGACGATTCAGCGTGAGATGGGCGACGCCATTCTCAACCGCGTATAGAATCTTTTGGTACGAGCTCATCGGGAATTTCGATCTCCATTCTGAGCAGCGCGGCGCTATAGGTTTTCCCCTGCGCGTCGGCCTTGAGCGAAAGCGTGCCGCCACCATCCAGACTTTCGTGAAGGAGAAAGTTCAGCGCGCCCAGATTCGGCAACTCATAGCGCTGGACTCCCCCCAGACAAATTTCGGCGAAGTGCCGCTTCACGCGTTCGGGCGTCACTTTTTCCAGAAGCACCGGATAGTATTCGGGCTTCCGCGCGATCAATCCGACGTTTGAGGTATCACCCTTGTCTCCGGAGCGCGCGTGCGCAATTTCAACCAACTTCACTCGGGCCATTTATGTCTCCTCCACGGAGATTTCAGGCGAGGCCTCCGTCTTCGGAATCAGCGCAGGCCAGTAGGCCACAATCTCTTCCACTTTCGGACGTCCGCTGCCGAGACCGGTGACGGTCGGCGGGCCATTCAGCGCCAGCGGCGCGATTTCCTTGGTGAATCGTTCCACCGCCGCCCGATCGTTCGATCGGACCCCCACGCGCAGCATCACTTCGGCGATATCCGGCGCTGGTTCTCCGGCGAGCGATCCGTGGCAGGCGTTGACGCCTCCGAACTCAGTGCGAACGGCATCGAAACGAAGGCCCAACCTGTCTAATCGCTGGCGCAGAATCGCATCCGCGGCTTTGGCTTTCGCATAGGCATCGGGCCACGAGTACATCAACGCTCCGATCGCTTTGAAACCAGCGGAATAGCTGATCGAAACTTTATAAAAATCCGTGGATGGCTTGCCGCGAATGCCGGAGAATCTCACGCGATCGGGGCCAACCTGTTCTAGTTGGATGCTGGTGAAATCGGCGATGCAATCGGGCGTGATGTATTCGCGCGGATCGCCCATCTCATAAAGAAGCTGCTCTTTGATGGACGCGACCGTGATGCGACCGCCGGTTCCCGGATGTTTCGTGATCACGAACGTTCCGTCCGGCTCGGCTTCGACGATAGGATAGCCGATGCTTGCCATATCGGGAATCGTCTGCCAATCGACTTGGCAATTTCCGCCCGTGCACTGCGCGCCGCATTCCACCGTGTGCCCGGCGATGGTGCCGGCCGCCAGCTTGTCCCACTCGTCGGCTTTCCATCCGAACTCGTACATCATTGGACCCAGCACCAGCCCCGTATCTGTGGTGCGTCCGGTAATGACGATCTGCGCGCCTTGCGCCAGCGCGTATGCGATCGCTTCACCACCGAAATAGACATTCGCACTCTGCACGCGCGAACGAATGGATTCGAGCGGCTCTCCGGTATCCATGCTTTTGAGCGCGACGCCGCGTCCGATCAAGTCATCCAAACGATCGAGGATGTTGTCGCCCGAAACCACGCCGATTCTGGTTCCCCGGTGATTGATGGCTTTAGCTACCGCTTCGCGGCACGTATCCGGATTGACGCCGCCCGCGTTGGCGACAATCTTGAGTCCGCTGGATGCGATATCCAAAGCGCCGCGCCCAATCATCTCCACAAAATCGCGCGCGTATCCGGCTCGCGGATCGCGTGAGCGCTGCTTCTGCAGGATCGACATGGTGACTTCGGCCAGATAGTCCAGCGTCAAATAGTCGAGGGGTCCCCGGCGGATCTGTTCGAGCGGAGCTTCGAGGGAATCGCCCCAGAATCCCTGGCCGTTGGCGATGCGGATCATTGTTTATGGCGTTCACACGAGTGTGAACGCGGCACGCAGGAGTGCGTGCGCCACG
>DATGIH010000258.1:0-6982 GCA_035295865.1 Bryobacteraceae bacterium | reverse complement strand
TGGATTTTTTGCTCGACGGCCGAGTGGTCACCATGTCGCCGGCGATTCGCGCGATTTGCTTGGCCAGCGCGGAAGATCCTTCGATCACCGAGCCGTTTTGCACCGCCTTAGCCACTTCATTTGCACTGGCCGGAACCAGATATCGCACCGGCAATTGTACAATCCTCTCGATCTCATCCACGGAGAGCGCTCCCCGGCGCTCGGCGCAATTCAAAATCAGCGACACCTTATCGCTGAGACGGACATCCTGGAACCAGGCTGCCTTGCGGCGCGCCAGGTGCAGTGCGCCGATGTCGGGTGTGCAGACCAGGAAAATGCGGGTCGACCGCATCAGAACCTCGGATTCGTAATCCTCCATGGAACCGGGCAGATCTACCGCCACCGTCGAGTATTGCCGGATGGCGAATTCCAACACCTCGGAGCAACGCTCCGCCAGAAAGGGCCGAGAAAAATCCACGGGACCCGATCCCAGCAAATGCAGGTTGCCCATTTGCGAAACCAGGCTGGACCAAAGATCGCGATCCAGATGATCGGCTTGCAGCAACGCGTCCACAATGGTGTGATTCCCCTCGGATTTCAGGAGAAACGAGGTTACTCCCAGCCGGATGTCGAAGTCGAGCAGCAAGGTCGGCTCCTGAGCTAAACGGGAGGCAACCGAGGTGGCCTGGGTGGCGAGCGTACTGGCTCCGCACCCCGGCTTGGCGGGAACAAAAGCGAACACCTCGGCCAGCAGTTCACCGGCGCAGGCTAAACTGGCTGCGGCGCGATTGGCTGCATGCAGCACGTCCCGGTAGCTGAAATGAGGCAGAACATCCCGGATGCCCACCTGCATCAACTCCAGCAATTCTTCCCGGCTTCCTCCGCCTCCCACCGCGACCGTCGCGATCTGCGATCGCCCATCCACGGCGCGCGCCACGGCAATGGCGTGTGGATCGGCAAAGTCGAGGATGAGGATACACTTCTGATCGGCCGCAATAGTGCGCAGCCGCGGAACGTCATTGTAATCAAGTTCCCAGGCGGCGTCCACGCGCATACGCCCGTCGAGCGCTGCCCGGACGTCCGCATGAAAACCACGTTGGACTGAGACGGTTGCTAGGATCACGTTTTCCTCTTCTGCGGCCTTTCGCCGCCCGCAGAACCTTATCGGCCTTTCCCAAGACAATGAGAGTTACAAATTCTAAGACTTCTTTCCTCCGCGCCGATAACGAGAGACATGACTACACAAGTCGTCGAAAAACGGTCCCCCCAACCGGCCGTCCTGAAGTGCTCCGACGCCGCTGTGTTGATTGTGGATGACGATGAATACTTCCGCGCCTTGGCGAGAGCCTTCCTGGAGCCTGGAGGCTTTGAAGTAATTGAGGCCGATGGCGTGGCAACGTGTCTGGAGGCAGTCCGGACACATACCGTGGATGCCATCGTTCTCGACATGGTTATGCCGGATCGCGATGGTATTGAAGCACTACGGGAGCTAAAAACACTGTACCCGGAGATTAAGGTGTTGACCATCTCGGGCGCGACAGACTCAGAACTGTTTCTGAATGTCTCGGCTTACTTGGGAGCCGACGCATCCTTAAACAAATCCGAGGTGGCTTCCTTGCCTGCGATGCTGGACTTGGTTATGGACTTATAAGGCTGAAACGATGGCGCGTTGGGGATTATGGCCGGACCTCCGGCTCCGAACCAAGGGTCTGATCGTGATCGCGGTTCCGGCCGCGGCCACCGTGCTCATTGCCTGCGCCTCCTATGTCATTGGCACTCAGGCGGCTGCGGCTGAACAAGCGGTGGCGCGGAGTTTTGAGATCAACCTGGAAATTCAAAAGCTGCGCGCCGACGAGCTGGAAGCCAGCGCCCATGCGCGCGGGTACTTCATTACGGGTGACTTGAGCTTTGCAAACCAAGCCCGTCAAGCGCTGGCTGCCTTCGATACCACCCTAAGCCGGATCGCCGAATTAGTTACGGCAGACCCATACCAATCCAAATGGATCGCCGAAATCGCCTCCATTGAGCGCTGGCGGGTGGAGAAGATCTTCTCGAACATCGCGCGCTTTCAATTCGGAACGTTGTCCCAGGACGCACTGCGCGCCGCGCTCCGAGACAAGGAAGCCGAGCGGATTCGAATCAGCCACGTGATGGATTCCATCGAGTCCCGTCAAACGTCGCTCCTCGCCGCCGAATTGCGGGATTTGGCCCGCCTGCACACAGAACTCCGCGCTACCACCGGCATCTGCGTGGTTTTTGGAGTCCTGGGCGGGGTCTTAATCTCCTTACTATTCGCTTCCGGCATCACCAATCGCATTCGAAAACTGCAAGCGAACGTATCTCATCTTGCTACTGGACGGCCGCTGGACCTGCTGCCGGAGGGGCGGGATGAAATCGGCGCGCTGAGTGCTGGATTAGCGCGTACCGCCGAGGTTTTAAGGCAACGAACCGGTGCGCTCGAAAACGCCCTGCATGGAATCGCTCAGTTGGATCACGCGGGCCGCTATTTGTCCTTTAACAAGGCGTTCGCCGAAATTGCAAGCCTTTCGGAATGCAATAAACCGGCGAACCTGGCGCTCACGGTCGTTCACGAGGACCGTTCTCGCGTAGAAGCAGCGATCGAACAGATGCGTAGTTCAGGCAGCGCCGAGGTGGAGGTTCGCATCGCGGACCCGTTTGGCACGTTGCTCGACGCCGTCATGACGCTCCGCTCGGTTTCTCACGATCCCGACGCCGGCTACTACGTCTTCCTGCGCGACATCAGCCGGCGCAAGGAGACGGAGGCTGCGTTGGTTCGCGCCAAGGACGAGGCGTTAGCGTCGAGTCTGGCCAAGAACGATTTTTTGGCTAAGATTAGCCACGATATCCGCACTCCGCTCAACGCCATTCTGGGCGCAGCCAATCTGCTTTCCGAGACCGCCCTCAGCGCCGATCAAAGCGAATACGTCAGTATGTTCCAACGCAACTGTTCGCGTCTGGTGAACCTGATCAACGACTTTTTGGATTTCTCAAAAATCGAGGCAGGAGCGCTGCGCATGGAGAAAATTCCATTCCGCATTCGTGGAACGGTGGAAGACGCGGTGGCTACGTTCCGTGAGTCGGCCAACCGCAAAGGAATTGGGCTGAAATTCGAGATCGCCTCCGATGTTCCTGCGTGGGAACTGGGGGACCCTTTGCGCGTCCAGCAAGTCCTGGTGAACCTGTTGAGCAACGCTGTGAAGTTCACCGAGCGCGGCCAGGTCACGGTTTCGGTCACAACCGTGGCCACGCTATCCGGCTCAAGCCTTCGTTATGAGGTCGCCGACACGGGCCCCGGAATCAGCCAGGCGGATCAGCTGCGCGTCTTCACCGCCTTTACGCAGTTGTCGAAGCAAAGCCCCCACGGGACCAGCGGATGCGGCCTGGGACTCACGATTTGCAAAGAGTTAGTGGAACTCATGGGCGGAAAAATCGGGCTGGAGAGTCAACTGGGGCAGGGAAGCCGATTTTTTTTCACTCTGCCTCTCGAAGTTGCGGAGCCGGAGTCGAATAGCGACAGTGTTCCGGGCCCGCCTGTCGCGCAGCTCGCGCCGAATGGCTCCGTACGGCTTCTGGTGGCCGAAGACACCGAAGATAACCGCTTGCTGGTTACGCATTATCTGCGCAAGGAACCAATCGATATCACCTTCGCCGAGGACGGCCAGAAAGCCGTTGAGCAAATTCAAGCCGGCCATAAGTTCGATCTGATCCTGATGGATCTGGACATGCCCAGGCTGGACGGATACGGCGCCACCAAAATGATTCTCGATTGGCAGACATCGCACGGACAGCCCCTCACGCCGATTGTCGCGCTCTCAGGACACGCCATGCGCGAAGCCCAGCAGGCCAGCCTGGCCGCCGGTTGCGCCGCGCACGTAGCAAAACCCGTGGACCGGGCGACGCTGCTTAGCACGGTGGATCGATACGCTCGCGTGAAAGTAGCATCCCCGCCCAAGACCGCCAGTGTGGACGAGGCGCTGGCCGCGCTGGTGCCAAAGTACCTTGCTTCGAAGCCTAAGCAGATCGAGGAGGCCCGGGCGGCGCTTGCCGCCAACAATTTCGAACCCATCCGGCGTTTCGGCCACAATCTCAAGGGTACCGGCCGAGGCTACGGTTTTCCGCCCATTGAGGACATGGGAAAGGAAATCGAGAAAGCCGCCCTTGCCCACGACGAGGCCCGCGTCGTCGAACAACTGGAAAGCTTGCTCCATTTCGTGAACGAAGAGCATGTTCTGGTATCCGATTAAGCTGGTTGTGGAACGACTGGTAAGAGCAGCCGCGTGACGCTCGCGTGCCGGCCAGCGCCCGTGCTTACCGCGTCCGCAAATCGACGCTCGCGCCCAACGCTTCGCGCAGAGCGCGAGTCACGGGCGCGATCTTTTCTTCCGGAATCATCCTTGGCGATGTTATCCGGAATCCCCGGCGAACACACATTTTCCGAAGACCAGTTGCAACTGTTTGTCACGGTTTTCGCAGGGCCATTTGCCTTCATGAAATTGCGGTTGGAGTGACAACCGCGATCTACCGGGCGTTTAAATTACCAATTCCGTAGCGCAGCCGCGCAAATCCATTTCATACTCAAGGCTCTCCAAGGGCGGCCGCGCGTAGTGCCAGGTGAGGCCGTGCGTCGCGCCAACGCCGATGCGCTTTAACAGTTCATCCTCAAGGAACGGCCGGATATCATGCACGGTATAGATTTCGGTCACCGTAATATCGCTCCAATCCGCGCCAAGCCCCTTCAGCCTTGCTTCCATTCGTCCCATCACAAAACGGATTTTCTCGCGGATTGCGGCTGCGCTCGATTCGCCGCGCCGGACTACGTCATGCGGATCGAGCGAACCATCCGGCAACTCGCCTGCCCCGGCAACGACAAACGTCTTGCGCGCGGTCTTGGAGGGCTTGGTATAGGAAAAGCCGTACACCGAAGGTTCGGCAGGCGCGCTTAGTTCGGGCGCAACATTGGTGCGCGCGATTGGATTCAAGCCGTCCACCAGAATATCCCGCTGCTTCAAGAAATCGACGTACCCGGCGTTGAACGCCTCAAATCCAGCAAAGGTGAACGGTTTGGGCGAACGCAACTGCATGGCGCACATCGCCTGCGCCGGCAAACCTGCCTCCCGGAGATGCGCATCCACCGCAGCGAAGCCTGCGCGAAGTGGGACGTAACGCAAAAATCTCACGTGAACCACCTCGAATCCCTTGTCCGCCACCACGCCCGCCGAATACGGCGCGATGCCCTTCAAGAATGAATAGTTGCCTCGTTTATTGGTCAATAGCATGCGTTATGAGCATAGCTCATCGGCGCGCGAGACCTGTTCATGTTGAAGATCACATCTTGACAATCATATGGAAGCGAGATATCCTGAAGCTCGATGAATGAGCCGAACACCGACGTCATCCAAGGCACCCTCGACATGCTGATATTGAAAACGTTGAGCCTGGAGCCGCTGCACGGGTTTGGGATCGCTCGCCGGATCGAGCAGATCTCGCGCGGTGTTTTCAAAGTGAATCCCGGGTCGCTCTTGACCGCCTTGCAGCGTCTGGAGCGCAGCGGCTGGCTGGACGCCGAATGGCGGCGCACCGAAAACGCGCGCCGCGCTAAAATCTACAAGCTCACTCGGTCCGGTAAAAAGCAACTCGAGAGCGAGACCGCGGATTGGTCGCGCCGCACTTCGGCCATCGCGCGTCTCTTGAAGGCGGAAGGATAGCCCAAGTGACTCTTTGGCGCCAGTTCACGCGGGGGCTGCATGCTCTTCTCAGAAGCAAGGCCGCCGATCGCGACATCGCCGACGAGATTGAAGGCTATTTGGAACAATCAGCGGCAGCATACGAAGCCGCCGGTCTCTCTCCGGCTGAAGCCCGGCGCCAGGCGCGCTTGGAAATGAGCGGCGCTACCGCTGTCCGCGAGCAGGTGCGTTCGTACGGATGGGAGAATACCGTCGCGTCATCGATGTCGGATCTGCGCTACGCCGCGCGGCGATTGCGTGGAAGCCTCGGTTTCACCACCATCAGCATCGTTACGCTGGCATTAGGGATCGGGGCCAGCACCGCGATTTTCAGCGTAATCGAGGGGGTGTTGCTGAAGCCCTTGTCCTATCCGGAATCGGAACGAATTATCGCAATCCGGCATACCGCGCCTGGAATCCATATTGAAGATCTCAACGTCGCCAGCTCGCTGTACTTTACATACACCGAAGAGAATCGCGTCTTTCGAGATGTCGGCATGTGGCGGTCGGACACGGCGAGCGTCACAGGAGTCGGCCAGCCCGAGGAAGTCCCGTGTCTGGTGGTGACAAATCGCTTTCTTCCTGTGCTTGGCGTGCAGCCCGCGCTGGGCCGCGGATTCAGCGGAGTGGATGACCACCCGAAGAGCGAACGCGCGGTCATTCTTTCGGACGGCTATTGGAAATCGCATTTCGGCGCCGACCGCTCCGTTCTGGGCCGCCGCATTCTGCTGGACGGCGACGCACACACGGTAATCGGTGTGATGCCGCCGTCATTTCAATTTTTGGATCTCCCCTTTTCGCTGCTGATTCCACTGCGCGTCGAGCGCGCGAACGTCGGGCTCATCAGCTTTTGTTGCCAGGGCATCGCGAGGCTCAAACCGGGTGTTACGCTAACCCAAGCCGACGCGGACGTCACGCGTATGCTGGCGTTGGCTCCGGCGAAATTCCCGGTGAATCCCGGCTTTAGCTCGAATGTGTGGGCCACCGCACGCATCGCGCCCCGCTTGTTCTTTTTGAAGGATTACCAGATTGGCGACATCGGGAAAACGCTCTGGATGCTGATGGCAACCGTGGGAATTGTCCTCGCGATTGCGTGCGCCAACGTGGCGAATCTGCTGCTGGTTCGGGCCGACGGACGGCGGCAGGAACTCGCTGTGCGCGCCGCTCTCGGCGCCGGATGGGGGCGGCTGGCGCGCGAGCTGCTGCTCGAAAGCCTGTTGTTGAGCGTCGTAAGCGGAGCGTTCGGCCTGGCGCTTGCG
>DATGIH010000257.1:0-4829 GCA_035295865.1 Bryobacteraceae bacterium | reverse complement strand
CGTCATTCAGCTTCACCGGCGTGAGAGCCGCTTGAAATTCTTTCCCGCTCAGTAGGGTGTGGGCCGAGAGCGCCGCGTCCCACTTGGCCAGATCTTCGAGGTTCGAATAAACTCCGCCATCCCCCAACGTGGCCGACGTGGGACTCTGGTCCGTCTCCACGAATCCCCCGGGCTCCTTGCTGTGTCCGTAAGCGCGATGGATCACAACGTTCGTCCCCTTGATGAACGCAATGGTCTGGTTCATCCCAAGCGGCGCAAAGATGCGCGCGTGCAGAAATTCCCAGAAAGGCATACCCGAAACTTTCGCAACGATAAGCCCCAGCATCACGTAGCCAGAATTGCTATACGACCATTTGGCGCCCGCGGCGAACTTCGGCGCCGATTGTTCTTCGAGCAACTGCAGGACTTCGTCATCTCGGATCTGGCGCAGCGGCGTCCATTTCGATCCCATCAGATCTTCGTAATCCGCCAAGCCGCCGGTGTGAGTCAGCAGATGCCGGATCGTGATGGCGCGGCCATACGCGGGAAATTCCGGAAAAATTTCGGTGATGGGTTGGTCGTAACGGAGTTTGCCGTCATGCGCGAGCAGCATGATCGACATCGCCGTGAACTGCTTAGTGAACGAGGCCAGGCGGAAATTGGTTCTTGAATCGATTTTGCGAAAACCTCGCAGCTCCGCCGCGCCATAGCCACGCTCGAAGACGGTTCGGCCATCTTTCCGGACCAGGACGGCCATTCCCGGAGATTCCGCATCCGCCAGTCTGTCGAAAATTGAATCCAGGCGCAGCGCGAGGGAGTCATCGGTAGCCCCCGAACCGGTTCCAGCCAACAGCGACAGCAGTAACACGGCCCACATGCGCATGACTGGTGACAAGTATAACCGGACGTTCATCGCAATTTCATACAAAGGACAAACCAGCAGCGCTACTGGTAAAATGCCGGGCTATGGGAATGATTCGAATTTCTAGCGCATTGCTATTGCTGTCTTTGTCCTTCGCCGGCGCGCAAACGGTCGACGAAATCATCGCGAAAAACATTCAAGCGCGTGGCGGCTTGGATAAATTGAAGGCCGTGAAAACCGTCCGAATGACGGCCAAAATCAACCAAAACGGTTTTCGCGCAACTGTCGTCCAGGAAAATCAGCGGCCCAATAAAGTGCGCGAAGAATTCATCATCCAGGGCATGGCGGAGGTAGAGGCTTACGACGGCAAATCCGCCTGGCAGGTATCGCCCTTCGAAGGCCGAAAAGACGCGAGCCTGCTCTCGGCCGACGACACAAAGCACTTAATCGAAGACGCCGACGTGGACGGACAGCTGGTGGATTATAAAAACAAAGACCATCGCGCCGAGCTCATGGGCCGCGACTCGGTGGAAGGCACCGATTGCTACAAAATCAAGCTTTCCATGGCGAATGGCGACGTGCGCTATTACTACATCGATACCGACACGTTCCTCGATCTGAAAGTGGAAACCGAACGCAACATTCGCGGGTCCGTACAGTACGGCGAGACCCTGCTGGGTGATTACGAACAAGTGAACGGCGTTTACTATCCGTTCTCGGTGGATTCAGGAGAAAAGGGCAGCCAGTTCCACACGCGCCTCACGGTGGAAAAAGTCGAGATCAACGTTCCACTCGACGCTACGCGTTTCAGCATCCCGGCGGGAGGTGCAAAGTGAAAATCGCGCTCTTATTGATTCCAGGGCTGCTCGCGGCGCAAGAACTCAAAATCGATTCGGATACTATTTCCGGGCTCGGCGCGCGCAACATCGGATCGGCGCAGATGAGCGGCCGCGTGACGTCGCTTGCAGCGGTGCGCGAGAATGGGCGGCTCACCGTCTATATCGGATCGGCCAGCGGCGGCGTGTGGAAATCCGTCAACGGCGGAACTACTTTCAAACCCGTTTTTGACAAGCAACCGGTGCTGTCCGTCGGCGCGATCACGATCGATCCCTCTTCACCGAAAACCATTTGGGCCGGGACGGGTGAGGCCTGGACGCGCAATAGC
Organism: Bryobacteraceae bacterium; assembly: GCA_035295865.1. Classification (GTDB taxonomy): domain Bacteria; phylum Acidobacteriota; class Terriglobia; order Bryobacterales; family Bryobacteraceae; genus Palsa-89. Next base: position 2,823 of record DATGIH010000257.1, on the reverse strand, counting down.
ACCTCAGTGGGCAACGGAATCTACAAATCCACCGACGGCGGCGACAACTGGACCAATATGGGTCTCGGCGAAAGCGAACGAATCGCGAAAATTTTGGTCGATCCGAAAGATGGAAACACCGTCTACGCCTGCGCTCCCGGCAAATTGTGGAGCGACAGCGACGATCGCGGCGTCTACAAAACCACCGACGGCGGAAAATCCTGGAACAAGATTCTCAAAGGCGGAAACGCTTCCACCGGATGCTCGCTGATGACGATGAGTTCCAAAGATCCGAAGACGCTCTACGCCGGCATGTGGGATTTCCGGCGCAAAGGCTGGACCTTCCGCTCCGGCGGCGACGGGCCGACGGCTCCCAGCGCCAGCGGTTTATATAAGTCCACCGACGGCGGCACGACGTGGACCGATCTGAACGAGAAATCCTCGAAAGGCCTTCCCGCGAAGCCTTGGGGACGCGTCGCGGTGACGGCCGCGCCTTCGAATCCGGACGTCGTGTACGCGCTGATCGAGTCCACGCGCAGCGCGCTGTTCCGTTCGGCCGATGGCGGCAAGACGTGGGAGGAGCGCGATCGCAGCCAGATGATGGTTTGGCGCCCGTTCTATTTCGCGAACCTCATTGTGGATCCGAAAGATGAGAACAAAGTCTACAAGCCCGGTGGGACTCTTATCGCGAGCAACGATGGCGGCACAAGCTTCAGCGGAATCGGTGGCGGCGCGCACGGCGATTTTCACGATGTTTGGATCGATCCCGACAACACCAACGAACTGATCACCGGCGATGACGGCGGGGTCTGGTACTCGCACGATGCCGGAAACAAATGGCTGAAGGCGAACAATCTGCCGATCAGCCAGTTCTATCACGTCAGCGTCGACATGGCGGATCCGTATCACGTCTACGGCGGCCTGCAGGACAACAGCGACTGGGTGGGCGATTCGCAATATCCGGGCGGCATCACCAATGGCCGCTGGGAAAATCTGTACGGCGGCGACGGATTCTTCGTGTTCGCCGATCCTTCGGATCCGGACTATATTTACGCGGAAGCGCAGGGTGGAACCATTTCCCGGATCAACCGGCGCACGCTGCTCAACCGCAGCATCCAGCCGCAACCCAACTACGGCGAGAACAAATTGCACTTCAATTGGAACACGCCCATTCATCTCAGCCCGAACGAAAAGGGGACCATCTACATTGGCGCGCAGTTTCTTTTCCGCTCGCGCGACCATGGCCAATCGTGGGACCGCATCTCGCCCGATCTGACCACCAACGATCCCGAGAAACAGAAACAGGAAGAATCCGGCGGCGTCACCGTCGACAACTCAGAAGCCGAGATGCACACCACCATCTATTCCATCAGCGAATCGCCGCTGAACGGCAAATTGATCTGGGTGGGCACCGATGACGGCAACGTGCAGATCACGCGCGATGGCGGGAAGTCCTGGACCAACGTGGTGAGCCACGTCCCCGGATTGCCGAAAGCCTCGTGGGTGTCCTGGGTGGAGGCCAGCCGGTTCGAAGAAGGCACTGCTTACGCCGCGTTCGACCGGCACACGTTCGGTGACATGACGCCGCACGTTTTTAAAACCACCGACTACGGCCAGACGTGGACCTCCATCGTGACGCCCGCAAACGGTGTGCGAGGCTTTGCGCACGTGATCAAGGAAGACACGGTCTCGCCGCGTTTGTTGTTCCTCGGAACCGAGTTCGGATTATGGATCTCGCTTGACGGCGGCCAGCAGTGGGCGCAGTACAAAGGTGGAGATTTTCCGAATGTGCCGGTGCGTGACATTGTGGTGCATCCGCGCGAGTCGGATCTGGTGCTGGCGACGCATGGCCGCGGCATCTGGATTATCGACGATATATCGCCGCTCCGAAAATTGACGCCCGAGATCCTTTCGAAAGAGGCAGTCTTTCTGGACGGAAGAGTGCAGCAACAGCGGTTGCAAGCGCAGGGAGGCTGGCCCGAGGGCGACGGCGCTTATCGGGGACAAAATCCTCCGGACGCGGCGCTCATCACTTACTACCAGCAGAAGCGTCATATTTTTGGCCGCATGAAGATCGAAATCTTCGATGAGCAGGGCAAACTGGTGGACACGCTGCCAGCCAACAGCCGCCGCGGCATCAGCCGGGTGGAGTGGTCGATGCGAATGAAAGCGCCGCGGGTTCCGCCAGGCGCGACCGCAGCGGGTCCAACCGTGATCGGGCCTCGCGTACTGCCAGGCCTCTATACCGTAAAGATGACGCGCGGCACGGATACTTTCACCACCAAACTCAACGTGCAACTCGATCCGCGCGCGACGTATACTGTAGCCGACCGAAAATTAGAACTGGACGCCGCCATGCGCGTGGTTGCGCTGCTCGGCGATATGAGCTTCGATGTGGATCGCATCAACGGTGTGCACGATGCGCTGTTGGAGCGCGCCGGAAAACTGCCGGCCAACGATGCGCTGCGAAAACAGTGCACCGACGAGGCCGCCAAGGTTGACGAAATTCGCAAAAAGATCGTGGCGACCAAAGAAGGCGGAGCGGTGACCGGCGAAGAGCGCATCCGTGAAAAAGCGGCAAATGTTTATGGCGCCGTGGTCTTCGATGAAGGACGCCCGACAGACTACTACGTGGCGCGGATCGGAACGCTCGCGCATGAACGCCAGGATGTGGTGGACGAATTCGAAGCGTGGGCGGCGAAGGATCTGAAAGCCGTGAACGCATCGCTTGCGGCCAAGAAACTGGAACAGATCCAGCCCATCACACGCGCCGCATGGGATAAAATGGCCGCGGAATCGGATGGCGGAAGCACCGGGGGTGGTGGGCAGCTCCGCACCGAGGCC
>DATGIH010000256.1:0-22124 GCA_035295865.1 Bryobacteraceae bacterium | reverse complement strand
CCACCACCCCAGTACCGATCCAGTGGGCTGGAATGTGCAGGTAATAAGCACCCAGCGCCAATCCAATGATCATCACTACAAACCCAGCTACGTAAAGTCCAAACGACATACACCCCTCCTCGTGGCGACTTATGCAATCTCGCTTCCAGACGAGTAAGTCCGCGAATCCTGGGAGTTTGCCATCGGCTCGCCCGCCGGAGGAATTACCCGCTGCGGAAAAAAGTGCGGGCGGGCTAACCTAGGTTATGGTATATTGTTGGGAGCTTTTGAGTAACTTGCGCGTCCATTTGAACCAGCTACAGGAGCACTTCGTAAACCCCTCGTTCCCCGCCTCCTTACTGCCCTCAAGCCAGACGTCAGGACTTTAATTGCTAGAAAGAGACCAGAGAAGAGAGAAAGTAAAGCATGAAAGAAACAGGTACAGTGAAGTGGTTTAACGCCGGCAAAGGCTTTGGATTCATCCAGCGCGAAAACGGCGAAGATGTGTTCGTCCATTTTTCCGCCATCGAAGCAACCGGCTATCGCACGTTGGACGAAGGCGCCAAGGTAACGTTCGTAGTAAAGCGGGGCCCGAAGGGCCTGCAGGCGGAACAAGTCAGCTTAGCCTAAAAACATTTCGGAGCGGCACTCGCCGAGCGCCGCTCCCCCATTCATCCAGTTCGAATCGACACCAGTCAGCCTGCCAGCGGAGGTACATCGATCCAGGTGCGTTTGCGCCAGGATTCCAAGCCTTTTTCGGCAAGCTGAACGCCTTTGGCACCTTCCAGCAAAGTCCAGCGGAACGGTTCGCCGGCCACCACGTGGCGCAGAAAAAGCTCCCATTGGCTCTTGAAAGCATTATCGAACCGCGCTCCCGCGCCTTCCGGTTGCCAGTCCGAGAAATAGTTGTGCGGATCGTCTACGTCCGGATTCCAAACCGGCCGAGGCGTCTGATCCGCCGATTGCGTCCAGCAGTTTCGCAAACCGGCGATTGCGGAGCCTTTCGTTCCTTCTACCTGGATGGTGAGTAAGTCGTCCCGGCGCACGCGCACGCACCAGGATGAGTTAAAGTGCGCGATTACGCCGCCTTCCAATTGAAAGGTTGCGTAGGCCGCGTCGTCGGCAGTAGCGTCGTATGGTTTACCGGATTCATCCCAACGCCGTGGAATGTGAGTCGCGCCCAAGCAGGAAACAGCTTTCACGGAGCCGAACAGATCGTCGAGGACGTAACGCCAGTGGCACAACATATCCATGATGATTCCGCCGCCGTCTTCTTTTCGATAATTCCACGATGGACGCTGAGCCTGTGTCGTTTCGCCGTCGAACACCCAATATCCGAATTCGCCGCGCACCGAAAAGATGCGGCCGAAGAATCCACGATCGCGCAGCGCGCGCAGCTTCATCAATCCCGGAAGCCAGAGTTTGTCCTGCACCACGCCGTGCTTGATTCCGGATTTTTGCGCGAGGCGATATAACTCGAGCGCTCCTTCGAGCGTGTCCGCGCTGGGTTTCTCGCAGTAGATGTGCTTGCCCGCGGCAATCGCTCGCTTGACGGATTCGGTTCGCCGGTCGGTGGTCTGGGCGTCGAAATAGATCGAATACTCCGGATTCTTGAGCGCGGCGTCTAAGTCCGTGGTCCAAGCCAGATCGCCGTATTTGCGCGCCAGCGCGGCCACCTTTTCCGCATTGCGCCCTACCAGCAAAAGCCGCGGCACGATGGATTCATTGGCCGAAAGCTTGACGCCGCCCTGCGCGATGATTGCGAGCAGGGAACGTTCCAGGTGTTGATTGGTGCCCATGCGTCCGGTGACGCCATTCATTACAATTCCTACTGAATTAGTTTTCAAGTTTCTGGTTTCTCGTTTCTGGCTACTTGCTCACGTGCTGTGGGCGCGCGCCTGCCGGCAGTGGCGGGGCTTCTTCGCCTGCACGTGGGAGCGTTCCATCCAGCTCTTGCCGCCAATGTGCGACGTCACCGGCGGGTCCATAGCAATAGATCATGCGCAGCGGAGTGGCGCCGATATTGGTGAGTTGATGAAAGACTCGCGGCGGAATGTATACGGCCTGGCCAGTCGAGAGCGTGGTCCGTTCGTCGCCCAGGCACATTTCGCCTTGGCCTTCCAATACGAAGTAGATTTCTTCCTGCTCCTGGTTGTGCCAAGGGACTTGGCCGCCGTTCGGTTCGAGCGTTACGTGGCCGAGCGAAAATGCCGTCGCTTGGATGGGGCTGGCGCCTCCGACTACATTCTGCGTGCGGCGCCGCGCGGGATACGTTCGTCCGGCGATTTGTGCAAGATCCGCGATGGTCATCAGAGCACCGGCCCGATCCGCCACGGCACGAACTCTTTGTGACCGAGGCGTTCGCTGGACGTTTTTTCGCCCGAAGCCACGCGCAGCAGCAGATCGAAAATTTCCTGTCCCACTTCGGCGATGGTCCCGTCGCCGTCGGCGATGCGTCCGGCGTTGACGTCCATGTTGTCGCGCATGCGTTTGTAGATGGCGGTGTTGCTGGCGATTTTGATTACCGGAATGGTCGGAAATCCGATGGCGCTGCCGCGGCCGGTGGTGAACGCGATCAGGTTGACGCCACCCGCGGCTAGTCCGGTCAGCGACACGGGATCGTAGCCCGGCGTATTCATGAAAACGAATCCAGGCGCGTTGATGCGTTCGGCGTAATCCACCACGTCCATCAGCGGCGATGTTCCCGCCTTCGCAACGGCGCCGAGCGATTTTTCAAGAATGTTCGTCAATCCGCCTTCTTTGTTGCCGGGCGATGGATTGTCGTCGAAGCTGCCGCCGAAGCGCTTCAAATAAGTCTTATATCCCGCGACGAAACCGAGCAGTTTCTCGGCAACCTGCCGATTGCGCGCGCGGCGGACCAGAAGATGCTCCGCGCCGAAAATTTCGGTGGTTTCGGCTAAAACAGTAGTGCCCCCGAGCGCGGCCAACTGATCGCAGCAAGCGCCGAGCGCCGGATTTGCGGTGATTCCCGAAAAAGAATCCGACCCGCCGCAGTTCAGCCCTAGAACAATTTTGGATGCCGGTGTTTCCACGCGTTTTTCCGCCGAAGCGCGCTCCATCAATCCAGTGATGGCTTTGCGCGCGGCATCCACGGTGGCGCGTGTGCCGCCGCTCCCTTGCACCGTGAGGCCAACGAGACGATCGGTGCGCGGAGTTCCGTGCCCCATATAATGATCGATCTGATTCACCTCGCATCCGAGGCCAAGAATAATGGCGGCGGCGACGTTTGGATGATTCAGGACGCCACCGAGCGTGCGTTGCAACTGCTCAGTGTCAGGACCGATGGTGTGGCCGCAGCCTTCGCCATGCGGAAAGGCCGCGACACCGTCGATGTTGGGCGGGAGCGATTGGGGATCGAAACTTTCGGCGATCAGCTCAGCGGTATGCGCGGCGCAATTGCTTGCCGCGACAACGGCGATGTAGTTGCGCGTTCCAACGCGTCCATCTTCGCGCTGATAGCCGAGAAAAACCGGAACCCTTAACGGGCTCGGCGGATAGCCAACCTCCTTCGTAGGAAAGTCATACGCAAAGGAGAGCTCTTCGAATGCCACGTTGTGGGTGTGGACGTGACGGCCCGGCTCAATGCGGATCCGCGCACGGCCCATGACCTGGCCATATCGGACGATGTGCTCTCCGGCGCCAATTGCCGCGAGCGCTACTTTGTGTCCGGCTGGAATCGGATCCTCCACCGCAATAGTTCTTCCTTCCACATGCACTTGCTGGCCGGGCGAAAGCGATACACGCGCGATCGCAATGTTGTCGGACGGATGTAAATGAATCACGGCGTTTTCGGCCGTCGGAAGTTTGGTGATTTCAAGTAGTCCCATGGCTACCTTTCTAGAACTGTTTCTGTGACCTGCTCGCCGGTGTGGACGTGGAACAGATTTCCCTGCGGATGAATCCAGAATCCTTCGCCTTTCGGGGGCGGCGTAATCTCGTCGATCTTGGTCGCGGCGAAGAACTGGTTCGTCTCCACGCCCGGGATCAGCTTGCCGATGTGCAAGTGAATATGACACTGGGTCTGGACGCTCGGCGCGTTGTAGGCGATGGCCCACTCGTCGCCGAACAGCGCTTTGGCTTTTTCGATCGCGGCGGCCAGCAGATCCGCGCGCGCAGCTTCGCTCAGCAAATCGATCGATCTTTCGTGGGAGCGGGGAAGCGCGAGCGTCCGATTGGGCTTGGTTGGATTCGCGTCTTTCAGAAAAAAGAATTTGACGCCGGGCGGCTGCTTTTCCGCCTCGCGGCAGAGTCCGCACTGCCGCGCTTCCAAAGTTTCCGGACGCGATACATCGCAAGTGCAAGTAACGATGTCGCCGCGCAGACAGAGTGCGAACAGAAGGGCGGCAAGCAGGCGATGCATCACTTCGATTATAAGGCTCACTATACTGAAGAATTGCTTTCCGATACAGTCTGGAAACGCCGGACGATCCTGCTCGCCGCAGCCGTTGCTCTCTTCTTCCTGTACCTTTTCGGTTTGACTCGTACCGGATTGATCGGTCCGGATGAACCGCGCTACGCCGCAATCGGACAAGCCATGGCGCGGACCGGTGATTGGATCACGCCACGGCTTTGGGGAAACGCGTGGTTTGAAAAACCGCCGTTGCTTTACTGGATGACTGCCGCCGGTTTCAAGGCGGGGCTCGGTGAGGATCTCGCGCCACGGCTTCCCGTTGCGATCTTAAGCGCCACGTTTCTGATCTGGTTTTTCCTGGAACTGCGCCGCGCATTCGATGAGCGAACGGCGTTTTTTGCAACAACGATTCTCGCAACCAGCGCCGGATGGCTCGCGTTCAGTCACGTCGCGGTCACCGATCTTCCGCTCGCCGCCACGTTCGGGGTGGCGATGCTGATCGCGTATCGAACTGCGAGCGTAAAAGACTCGGTCGTCGCGGGAATTTTTCTAGGCCTTGCGATCCTGGCGAAAGGCCTGGTACCGATCGTCCTCTTCGCGCCCGCCGTCTGGTTTCTTCGACACCGGCTGCGGGAACTGCTGGTGATTTTCGGCGTAGCGGCCATCGCCGCATCGCCGTGGTACGTAGCCGTCACCAGGATCAACGGCAGCGCTTTTCTCCAGGAATTTTTTTGGAAACATCACTTCGAACGATTCTTGACCGGCGCTCTGCTGCACGAGCGGCCCTTCTGGTTTTACGTCCCGGTTGTGCTTGCGGCGCTCTTTCCGTGGAGCCCGTTCCTGTGTCTGCTGTTTTCGAAATCAACTTACAAGGACCCGCGCGCGCGCTTTCTGGCGGCCTGGTTCGGCTGGGGATTGCTCTTCTTTTCGCTCTCGCGCAACAAACTCCCGGGTTATCTGCTGCCGCTGCTTCCGCCGTTGGCCGCGCTCCTCGGTGTAGCCATCCAGAAAGCACAACCGCGCGCGGTGAAGATGGCTGCTCTCGTCGCTGCGGCCGGCGTCTTGCTCGGGTTCGTTCCTGCAATTCAAGATGTTCTTCCGCAAGCTCTCCGCCACGGTTTCTCGCGCGCGCAGTTCCATCCGCAGCTTTGGTGGCTGCTGCCCGCGCTTCTGTTGGGTTCGTTTTGCATATTCCTCGACCGGACCGGCCGCCGCCCGCAAGCGCTCAGCTTGATTGCGCTGGGCGTGGCACTTTCAGTAGTCCGGCTGGTCTGGCAGACTTATCCGCAGCTTGACCGGGAAGTCTCCCCCCGAAGCTTCTGGATCGAGCATTCCCGAACAATTTCATGCAGTTCCGAGCGGGATCGCGCCTGGCGCTATGGGCTGAACTACTACGCCGGCCGGAATATCCCCGATTGTCATTGAGCCGAAAATATAGTAATCTCTATCTAGATAGGGGTCATCGTGATCACCACCGAAGAGACCTTCCACACACCCGAATACACGCTTCAGCAGCAGACCGCGCTGGAGTATGACGCCACGGTTCGCGCCGACATTGAGCTGTTCCGGTCCTATGCGGAGAAGTTCGTGGCCGGCGAAATCAATGACGACCAGTTTCGCGCGCAACGCCTACGCAGGGGCGTATACAGCCAGCGGCAACCCGGCGTGCACATGATCCGCACCAAGGTGCCGGGTGGAAACCTGATCGCCGAGCAGATGGATCAGTTGGCCAACATCGCCGATGAGTTCGCGGGCGGTAAGGGCCACCTGACCACCCGGCAGAATATCCAATATCACTTCATTCCACTTGCGAATGTTCCGGCGCTGCTGCACAAACTGGCGGATGTCCGGCTCACTACGCGCGAGGCTTGCTACAACACGGTTCGCAACATTACCGCCTGTCCGTTGAGCGGATTGCTGGAAGACGAAGTTTTCGACGTACATCCATACGCGCAGCGCACCGCGTTCGCTTTTCTGCACAAAGAGCTGACCGACAGCTTGCCGCGGAAATTCAAAATTGCTTTTTCCGGATGCAAGGAAGATTGCATGTTGGGATCGATCCACGATGTCGGCCTGCGTGCGGTGATGCGCGACGGCCAGCGCGGATTCCGCATGGTGGTGGGTGGCGGATTGGGTCCGCTGCCGGTAGAAGCACAACTCCTCGACGAATTTGTTCCGGTGGAACGCTTGGTGAACCGGATAGAAGCCGTGATTCGCGTGTTCAGCAAGTACGGCAACCGCAAGAACAAGAACATGGCGAGATTAAAGTTTGTTGTTCGCGAGCGCGGTTGGGCCTGGGTGAAGGATCAGATCGAGAAAGAGTACCAGGATATTCTCGCGAACGGCGGCATCGCCACGCCGGAAACCGTGCCCGAGAGCTTTGGTGGTTTTCAAGCAACACCACCACCGCTCGGCTCTGGCGATCTGCTTCCGGTAGTTCACACCAACGGGCACGCGGATCCCGAATACGACCATTGGCTGCGCACCAATGTGCGCGGGCAGAAACAGTCCGGCTACGCGATGGTCACGGTGAAAGTTCCTCAAGGAAACTTGACCGGACAACAGATGCACGCGCTGGCGAGCCTGGCGCGAAACGCGGGCGATGGGCTGATTCGCGTCACGATTGACCAAAATCTGGTGCTGGCTTATCTGCCGCTCCGTCAACTTCCGCGTGTTTACGCGGCCCTTCAGGCGATGGATCTGGGCGGCGCGGGCGCCGAAGAGATCGACGATATCACTACGTGCCCGGGCGCTTACAGTTGCAACCTGGCGCTTACCAAATCCATGAATCTGGGCTTCGCTTTAGCCGAAGGGCTGAAAGATCATCCGGATTCGCTGGTACGCAAGTTGAAGATCAAGATTAGCGGCTGCCCGAACTCCTGCGGACAACACTGGACCGCCGATCTCGGCTTCTACGGAAACGCCCGGAAGATCGAAGGCAAGGAAGTTCCGTACTATCAGATGCTGCTGGGAGGCGGGTACGACGACCAGGGCATGCTGCGCTTTGGCGCCGCGATCCAGAGCATTCCGGCGCGGTTGGCACCGGAGGCGGTCCGGCGTGTGCTGGATCACTATGTCGCGAACCGGCAGCCGGGAGAAACGTTCCGGGCTTATGTGCTGCGCAACAAAGTGGAGACGTTCCGTACAATGACGAGCGATCTGGCTAAGCCCGCGGAGAAGTTTCCTGAGATGTATCAGGATTGGGGCGACGATGTAAGCTACTCGCTGCAGCTTGGGCGCGGCGAGTGCGCTAGCTAGTAGAAGGCAAGTCCGGAGACTTGCCCCACTAGGAGCGGCGCGACGAGCGTGCCGATTGTGTCTTGGCGGCTTCGATTAGCGCGCCGTTGGCCATTGCGAAGGCCGGGATCGAGATGGAACGATCCACCAGATCCGCCATGGCGTGTACGGCCAGACCTTCCGCTTCCTTCACGAAGGACAAGGTGTTGTGTTCGGTGTCAAAGTCTACCTGTACGCAATCGCCGCCGCGGACCTGGTCGGTCGCTATGAGATTGGACATTGGTTGAACCAGCAACCGTTCGATCGCGCGCTTCAGATGGCGTGCGCCGTATTTGAGATCGGTGCCTTGCTGCAACAAGAAGTCCTTGGCTGCTTCCGTCGCTTTGAACACAAACGATTTCTCGGGCGACGTGTTGAAGATCCGCTGTTGCACCATGTTCAGTTCGATGTCGAGAATCTTCTTGAGCTCGGAGGTACCGAGCGGACGGAAAGTAACGATTTTGTCCAACCGGTTGATGAACTCGGGAGTGAACTTGCGGCGCGCGGCTTCGGTGCCGGTGCGCGCGATCTTTCCGTTCAGCTTCTCGTCTATTTGGCCGGCCTGCGCTTGGCGCGCCGCTTCGACGGCATGGAATCCAAGCTTCGGATTCGTGAGAGCGCTCATTTCGCTTGCGCCCAAGTTGCTGGTCATGAAGATTAGCGCGCGGGAGAAGTCGACTTTGCGATTGTCGCCTAAAGTTAAGGTTCCTTTATCCAGAATGCCGAGCAAAAGATTCCACAATGCGTCGCTGGCTTTCTCGATTTCATCGAAGAGCACGAAGCTCAGTTTGCAAGTCTCAGTGTGATACTGGCTCAGCACTTCCTGGCTCAGCAACGGATGCGTTTCGCGATGGCCGAGATATCCGGGAGGCGATCCGATCAGCTTGGCGATCTCATGGCTGTGCTGAAACTCCGCACAATCGATCTTGATCACAGCGCGCGGATTCTTCAGCATCGACTCTGCAGTAGCTTCCACAATGCGCGTCTTGCCGGATCCGGTGGGGCCTAAGAACAAGAAGTTTCCGATCGGACGTCCCGGCGCGGTCATACCCGTCAGGTACATCTGATAGATGTTCACGATCTGCTCGATGGCTTCATCTTGGCCGACAATCAATCGGCCTAGGCTTACTTCCAGGGCTTCCGCCTCGCGCCCAGTCCTAGTCGGATCTAAAGGAACATTTACCCGTAACATTTTCTTGGCCCTTCTTTCACTACTCCCACTACTTCTACTACCGCTTCCACTACTACTTCCACTTCCGATTCCCAACCTGGTTAGAGCAACTTGCATGCCAAATTTCGAGCGAGCCTATTTTTGCGGTTTCGATGGCCGCACTTCGACGCTGCTAATCAACGTTCTAGCTGGTGTTTTCAATAGCATGAGAGCGATCTCCGCAACATCGTCAGGGGCGATTTTCCACGCCGCTCCCCGATTAGCTCCTTTTCCGAATTCGGTATCCACGCTTCCCGGCATGACACAACTTACTCTTACTCCCTCATATCGGTGATCGAGCATCATTGCTTCACTAAATCCGTTTAATCCAAATTTGGAAGCGTTGTAGGCGGCTCCGCCCGCAAACGCATTTTTTCCAGCCAGGCTACTTATATTGATGATGTAGCCGGCTCCACGGTTCCGCATACGTGGCAGAGCTTCTTTGGAGCAGTAGAACGCGCCTGACAGATTCGTCTCGAGAGTTTTGTTCCAATCGTCCACAGTCAGCTCCGCCGTGCTCTGGAAAACTCCGATGCCTGCATTGTTCACAAGGATGTCGAGGCCTCCGAGTTCACGATCCACAAACTGAAAAAAATTCATTACCTCTGTGCTACTCCTTACATCGGCAGCTTTTCCCACCACTTTACTTTTCGACCCTGAGGCAAGTTGTGTGATGGCATTTTCTACGGATCTGTCACCCCGGCCACAGATCGCCACCGCGGCGCCCGCACCTGCCAGCGCCTTCGCGATTGCGAAACCGATGCCTTTCGTACCGCCCGTCACCACTGCAGATTTTCCTTCGAGAAATTGATCCATCCTCCCATCCTAAGCTGGTTATAGAGTGGCGGGGATGTGCGAAATTCTCGCCCCCTGCGGGATATTCCTTGGGACTCATGCGGCTCGCGCTATGATGGATGTTTTGAAGGGAGTCTTTACGAATGCACAATTCCGTGCTGGTGCCGATGGTGGTGGAGCAAACCTCGCGAGGGGAGCGCGCTTTCGACATCTACTCGCGTCTGCTGAAGGAAAACATCATCTTCCTAGGCACGCCGATCGACGATAACGTCGCGAATCTGGTGATCGCCCAGATGCTATTTCTGGCGGCCGAGGATCCGGAGAAGGACATTTCGCTGTACCTGAATTCGCCCGGCGGATCGATCACGGCGGGCCTTGCGATTCTCGATACGATGAACCTCGTAGAACCCGACATCGTGACGTACTGCCTAGGTCAGGCGGCTTCGATGGCTGCCGTTCTTCTGGCTTGCGGAACCAAAGGAAAACGCTACAGCCTGCCGCATTCGCGAATCCTGATTCACCAACCCTCCATGAGCGGGTTGGGCGGGCAAGCCGCGGATATCGATATCTATGCCCGGGAAATCCTGCGTATGCGCGAATCGCTGAACCAGATTCTCGCCAACGCAACCAACCAGCCGGTGGATCGCATCGCGCGCGACGTGGATCGCGACTACATTCTGGATCCAACGCAGGCGCTGGAGTACGGCATGATCGATCGCGTTATTGTGAGCCGCGATTTGCAACCCGTACCAACTCGCTAACGCTCGCGGGATTGGGGAATTGGGATTAGGGATTAGGCGGCACCGAACATTTTCGGTAGGCGGGACAGCTCTTCATCTGTGCTGTCGTTGGGAACGGAGCAGCCTGGTGCCAGGATGAATTTCGCACCGGCGGATTTCCGGGCGTCTGCCCATTGGCGTTTGATATCGGCTGGGGTCAGCGTGCGGTAGTTGACTTCGTCCAGGCCGCCTAGAATTAGCCCTGAATATTTCGCTCGCACTTGCGCGATGGAGACTTTGGTTCCGTGCGCGGAATAATTGATGCCTTGCGCTGCCCAGCCGTTATAAAACCGATCCAGGTAGACTTTGTCGCCGTGCAGATGCAGGACGTTCAGCGGGGCGCTGCGCACCGCATCGAAGACCATTTTGTCAAACGGTTCGCTGAACTTCGCGTAGTCGGCTTGCGTCATATATCCATCCTGCGCGTTGGCGATTGCGACAAAGACGCCAGCCGCGCCCGCCTGGATGGATCGCCGCGCGTGGTTCGCCTCGGATTTTGCGATCGCTTCGAGCGCGTCCAGTAACGCCTGTGGCTTTTCCTGTTGCAACTTTCGGACTTCCTCCGCCGAAGAGAGATTCTCCACCACTTTCCAAGGATTGAATAGCGTCTCCACGAAGTAGGCTTGGCCCTTTAAGCCGTCGCGGATCTTTTCGAGCGCGATGATTTGTTGGGGAAACGGGTTCTTCTCTTCCCGGAGCTTGTACCATTCACCTTTGGGCTTGGGATACGGATAGTCGCTCATCACCTTCACAAGATCAGTGTGGAATTTTTCGTGGAACTCAAGCGTGGAGCGTGCGTGCTGCTCGCCTGGCGCCGTTGTATCCAGGAAGTGGTGCCAGAAGCTGAAGGGTGTGCGGTCAACGTCTTCCCCTTTGAGCGCGCGATCGACGCGCTCCTTGGAAGTCATGGCTGCGCCGCGTAGGATAGCGGCGGTCGCGGTGCCGAGCAGCAAATTGCGTCTGGTGACCATGTAAATAGAATAGCCACGGATGGACACGCATGGATTGGTGATTATCCGGCTGTATCCGTGGCCAACAGGTTTCTGGCGGCCAGCGCATACACCTGCGCGCATTGCACAACGTTCTCCACCGGCACGAACTCATTCGGCCCGTGCGAGACGCTCAACAATCCGGGACCATAGGCGAACGCCGGAATGCCCCGCTCGGCATAGAAACGAATTTCGAGCAGCCCCGGGCACATCTCAAATTTCGCAGCGCGTCCTGTAACCTCTTCCACGGCTGCCGCCAGCGCTCGCCCCGCTTCACCATCCTCGGCAACGTGGCACGAACGGCCTTCCTGAAGAAGTTCCACTTCGACGTCTGGTGAATTCTCCACCAATTCAAATAACCGCCGCTTCTCGCGATCGAAGTCCTCGTCCGGATTTGTGCGCCGGTCCACTGTGAACGCGCAATAATCCGGAACGACGTTGAAATTGGCTCCGCCTTCGCTGCGGCCGCCGAGCATCAAGATGGAACGCTGCGCCGTTTCCACGGCGTGCTTCAGTGTTTGGAAATCGCGCGCGACGGTGAGCATTCGTTCGAACGCATTGATGCCTTCATGCTGCCGGCCGACATGCGCGGATTTCCCTTTCACTGTGATCTTCAACGTGATCGCGCCGCGATTCGCGTTCCAAATCACGCCGCCGGTCGGCTCCGGCGTAAGCATGCCGATGGCATCTAAGCCCAACAAGCCGCGTTGGGCGAGATAGCGCGATCCGCGCGGGCCAGCGGTTTCCTCATCCGGAACGAATACCAAGCCGATGCGGCCGTCTTTCAGGTATCCGGCATCGCGCAGCGCCAGCGCGGCATAGGTCATCGCCGCAAGGCCGCTTTTCATGTCCGATGAACCGCGTCCGAAAAGATTCGCGCCCTTTAGCTCCGGATAGAATTGAGAGCGGGATTGCGCAGGGACCACGTCATAGTGGCCGCTGAAATATAGCGTGCGCATCCCTTCGCCTACGAAGCTCAGGACACAATCGCCTTCCACCCTCGTATCATCGAAACCCAGTTCGTGCAGCCGGCGGGAGAGAAGTTCGACGCTTTCCGGATAGCAGTTTCCGGGAGGATTTTCGCTCGGGACAGCCACCAGATCGCGAGTCAAGGCGATCATCGCATCGCGATGAGAGGCAACCAATTCTGTCCATGAATCCGGCATTTTGGAACGTCCGCTGTCGCGCGGGCCGTCCCGCAAATGGACCAACCGCGCCTCGCGCTTCTCGTCTAACCTATTGAGAGTGTGCCACAGGACGAGTGGCCGCCTTTTTGCAGCACATCAACGATATGCCCAAAGACGTTGTGTACGGTTTGCGCATGCTGGCGAAGAGCCCCGGATTCACCCTGGTCGCGCTGCTTTCGCTCGCACTCGGAATCGGAGCGAATACCGCGATCTTTAGCGTGGTCAATCGCATTCTGCTGCATCCGGTGGCGTATCCGGACCCGGACCGGCTACTGGTGGTTTGGAACACGAATCCCAGCCTGGGCATCCGGCAATCGGTGGCGTCAGTTCCGGATTACGAGGATTGGAAGACGCAGAACCATGTCTTCGAACAGATGGCCGCTATGCAGAGCGGTAGCGCGAACGTCACCGGCATTTCGACTCCGCAGCGCGTACAGGTATTCGAAGCGACGCCGAATGTTTTCTCGCTGTTCGGCATACAGCCGGATTTGGGGCGCGGCTTCGCTTCCGGCGATCAGCGGGAGAACCGCCGCGTGGTCGTGCTGGACTATGCCTTCTGGCAGCGGAGTTTTGGCGGAGATAAAACTGTTCTTTCCAAAACAATCACGCTGGACGGTGAGAACTTCTCCATCATTGGCGTTTTGCCGAAGAACTTTTACTCCTTCGGACGCGACCTGTGGAGGCTGCTGGTGTTTTCACCGACGCTAGTGAACGCACGAGCTTCGCATAACGAATTCGTCGTCGCGCGGCTTAAGCCCGAAGTTTCTCTCGCGGCGGCGCAAGCGGAGATGAGCACTATCGCGAAACGGATCGAGCTTGCGCATCCGGACACCAACACGGGCAACGGGGTGAGCCTGATGGTCCTAACCGAACTGTTCGTCGGCAGCGTCCGGCCGGCCATGCTGATCCTGTTTGCTGCGGTGGGCTTCGTGCTGCTGATCGCCTGCGCGAATGTGGCCAACCTGATGCTCGCGCGCTCCAGCGGGCGGCGACGCGAAGTGGCTGTGCGGATCGCGTTAGGCGGAAGCCGCGCCCGGATTGTCCGGCAACTGCTGACGGAAAGCCTGCTGCTCTCAATTCTCGCTGGAACGGCGGGTTTGCTGATCGCGATGTGGGGCACGGCGGCGCTAATGAAGCTGCTTCCGGGATCGATGAGCCAGAATTTCGAAGTGCCCGTGCTGAGCGCCTCGGTGCTGGAATTCTCGCTTCTGCTTTCTATCGCGATTGGATTTTTGTTTGGCCTGGCACCGGCGTTGCAAGGCTCGAAGCTGAATCTGAACGAATCGCTGCGCGAAGGGGGAAGGTCAGGGACGGCGGGTTCCGCGCGTCAGCGGTTCCGCAGCATCCTGGCGGTCGGCGAAGTGGCCCTGTCGTTAGTGTTGCTGGCGGGTGCTGGATTGCTGATCGAAAGTTTTCTGCGCCTGGCGAAATCGAATCCCGGTTTTCAGCCCGATAATACGTTGACGATGGAGCTTTCGCTCCCCTACGGCAACTACGGTAAAGATGAGCAACAAATTCTCTTTTACGATCGGCTGTTGGCAAAGCTGAGAGCGCTGCCCGGATTGTCGCAGGCCGCGCTGGTTTCCAATCTGCCATTGCAGGGACACAGCGGGCACAACAGTTTTCAGGTGGAGGGGTTCCCGCCGGTGAAAAGCATCAACGATCTGCCGATCGCGGACCAGCGCATGGTCAGCGCCGATTATTTCGGACTGATGGGAATTCCAGTGCTTCGTGGCCGGGCATTCAATGAGCGCGACAAAGCGAATGCTTCAGGCGTGGCGATCGTGGATGAAGCTACTGCGAAACAATACTGGCCGAATCAAGATCCGATCGGAAAACGGATTGCCTATTTCGATGCAGACGCTCACCCGCTCCCGTGGATCACAGTGGTGGGTGTGGTGGGAAGCGTCAAGCAGAATCGCATCGAGGAAGCAGCGGGAACAAGCGTGTATCTTCCATTGGCGCAGTCGCCGTCACCAGAATTCGCGCTGGCGGTGCGAGGAACGGTCAGTGCCGCTTCGGTGATGGGCGCAATCCACGCGATTGACGGCGATCTGCCGGTTGGCAAGATCCGCACGATGCAGGAAATCGTCGATCAGTCGACTGGGCTCGAGCGTGTTGCGGCTCAATTGGTATCGATTTTCGCCGCGGTGGCACTGGCGCTCGCGATCATCGGAACGTATGGCGTGATGGCGTATTCGGTAGCGCAACGGACCCAGGAGTTCGGCATCCGGATCGCGCTTGGGGCAAAGAGCGGCGATGTTTTAAAGCTCGTGCTGCGGCGTGGTTTGATCCTTACCGCTTCAGGAATCGTGCTGGGCCTGGTTGCATCGGTTGGCGTGACGCGCTTCATGAGCAGCGTGTTGTTCGAGGTGCAACCGGGCGATCCGCTGATTTTAGGATCGGCCGCGCTGATTTTGGGAGCAGTCGCGATGCTGGCCAGCTATCTGCCCGCGCGCCGCGCGACGAAGGTGGATCCGATGCTCGCGCTTCGCTATGAGTAGGGCTCTCCTTGGAATTGCTCTCGTGGGCTGCATTCCAGCCATCGCGCAACAGACCACTTTCGATTTCCACAGCAACTTCTGGGTCAACCTGCATCACTTTCTCTACCAACAAGCCACCTCGAAAACGCCCGAACCTTGCGATTCCACCGCTTGGCAGCAGGCTCTCGAAGTTTATCGAAGCGATATCGCGAAGCACGAACTGCTTAGCCGCGAAATAGCCGGAATCAATGTTGCGCTGGCGCACGTGGAGAGCAGCGAGTCGCTCAAAGGATCCGGGATCGACGCGGAGCTGACCCAAACGCTGGAAAGAGCGGCCTCAGTATACAAGGAGCGCTGGTGGCCTCAGCACAATCGCCAGAACCTCGCATGGATCCAGGCTGTGACACCGCTGGTCTCGAAATACGAAGCCGCGATGAAGAAGGAATTAGCCGACGCATACCAGACACCGTGGCCAACGGAAAAGATCCGCACCGATGTTTCCGCGTACGCGAGCTGGGCCGGAGCTTACACGTTGAACGATCCGACGCTGATCACCATCTCGTCGCAAGGACCCGTTACGCCATCGGCCGTGGAAAGCCTTTTCCACGAGGCATCCCACGCGATGATCGAAAAGATTAGCAACGCACTGAGCGCAGAGCTGGACGCTCAAAAAAAGCTTTTTAAACGAAGCAAATTCTGGCATGCGGTGCTTTTCTATACGGCAGGCGAAGTTGCGCAGAAGCATTTGGTTAATTACACAATGATCGGTGTCACGGACGGAATCTTGGAGCGAGCGTGGCCCGGAGCGCTGCCGGTTCTTGAAAAAGATTGGAAGCCGTACCTCGACGGCAAAATCGATCTAGCAACAGCCGTGCGGCGGCTGGTGGAAGATTACGGCGTGCCTAAGTAGAACAACTTTGGGACCCGGACTTCGCCAGTAGCCGCCGTCCGCATTCGTCGAGATCGGCGCACTCGCAGCGGCGGACGATCTGCGATTTCATTCGCTGGATCCGCGCTAGCAGAGCATCCAGTTCCACGACTTTCGTTTTCGACACGCGGTCCCAGCGCTCCGATGGACTTCCTGGCTCCTCGAAAAGCTGCCGCGCTTCGGCCAGCGTGAATCCGCAATTCTTGGCACGCGCCAGAACCGCCAACCGGCGAAGGATCCGCGGATCGTAGCGGCGCTGTCCACTTTTGCGGATCGGCTTTGGCAATAGACCGACGCGTTCGTAGTAGCGGATCGCCGATGTCCTCAATCCGGATCGCTTGGCTACTTCGCCGATTGTCATGACCAAAGGCTATCACTCATGAAACCATTTACTAAAATCGGCGCGGATGAACTGCTTCACGCCTTCTCGCCCGGTGAGGCGTAGCCAGAATGCGCCATGTTCGCGTTCCAAGCGTAGATCGATGTCAAAAAAAGGACAGCAGGCATGCTCGCCGGCCGCCCATTCGGATACAAGTTGGATGGCCGCAGGATTGGAAGGGAACTGAAATTCGTACCCATCCGGCAGTTCGCGAACGCCGGTTGTGAGAGTGCGCAGTTGCGGTCCCAACTCATCGAAATGGCGCTTTCGTTCGACGGTGTTCAGCGCAGAGCGGTCACAAGCGAAGGGAGAAACGGTGGCGGCGGCCAAGGCAAAGACTAAAAGTGTATGCATAGCCGAATGCTAAACGTTGAAGTTGAGTTTAAGTCAAGAGAAATCTAGAGAACCATCCCGGCAGGCTGCCGGATTTCCATGCAGCCCTTGCCGGTTGGCAGCATTTTGCCCGGATTCAGCCGGCAAGCGGGATCGAAGAGGCTTTTGAACCGCTGGATCAACTCAAGTGTGGCGTCAGGGAACTGCTCGCCGACCAGTTCCATCTTTTCCATACCGACGCCATGTTCGCCGGTGATGGAGCCGCCTTCCGCGATGCAGAATCGCAGGATCTCGTCGCCGGCCGCTTTGGCGCGCTCGAGTTCGCCTGGCTTGTGATGGTCGAACAGAATGATCGGATGCATGTTGCCGTCGCCCGCGTGGAAGATGTTGCTGATGGTGAGTCCGTACTTCTCCGACACTTGATGGATGTGGCGGAGCGTGGGCGCCACTTTGGTGCGCGGCACTACCCCGTCCTGCACGTAATACGATGGACTCACGCGCCCCACTGCACCGAACGCGTTTTTGCGGCCCTTCCACAGGAGTTCGCGCTCGGCGGCAGAACGCGCAATGCGGACTTCGCGAGCGCGGCATCCGATGCAGGACCGCTCAATCTGCGCTGCCTGTTCCTCTACCGCTTCGCGCAAGCCTTCGAGCTCGATCAGCAGCACCGCGGCCGCGTCCATCGGATATCCCGCGTGCGTGGCTTCTTCCACCATCCGCAGCATCACGCCATCCAGCATTTCGATGGCGGCGGGAGTGATGGCGCGCGCGGTGATCTCAGCCACGGAATCAGCGCAATCGCCGGGAGCGTCGTAGATGGCGAGAATGGTTTTCACAACTTCGGGCTGCCGCATCAGCCGAACCGTGATGCGGGTGGTCAGCGCCATGGTTCCCTCGGAGCCCGTGAGCAGGCCCGTGAGATCGTAACCGGGTTGATCCGGGGCAACACCGCCTGTTTCGATTACGCTGCCATCGGGAAGCACGGCTTGGATTCCCATCACGTGATTCGTCGTGACTCCATACGCCAGCGTGTGCGGACCGCCGGCATTTTCCGCGACATTGCCGCCGATGGTGCAGGCGCGTTGGCTGGAAGGATCCGGAGCATAGAAATAGCCCTGGCGCTCGACGGCCTGCGTGATTTCGAGGTTCACTACGCCGGGCTCGAGCACCGCGCGCTCATTGGCCAGATCGAGTTCTACAATCCGGTTCATGCGGGCGAACGAAATGACGATGCCGCCGGCACGCGGGATCGCACCGCCGCTTAGTCCAGTACCGGCGCCGCGGCCTACGATCGGGATGTTGTATTGATTCGAGACCCGGACGATGGCGGCGACGTCTTCGGCGGTTTTAGGAAAAACCACCAGTTCCGGGCGGGCTTTATCTACGCTGCCGTCGTATTCGTAGAGACGAAGATCTTCGGGACGGTCCAGATAGCCGCGCGCGCCGAGCAGGTCGTGGATGCTTTTTTGAGCTGCGGGCGCTAGCAACGAATGCCTCTCCGCCTAAAGCAATGACCGGACGTAATTCACGATTTCCGGATCGGTCCACGGCTTCCACTCGCCGTTCACTTCCGGGAGTCCGGCGTACTTCTGCAGAACTTTGCCGTTGCGATCGATGATATAGCTTTCCGGAATCTTATACGTCCCGTAACGGTAATTGATGTTTTCTTCGGGATCGCGCACGGTTTGGAAGGTCACCTGAAACCGGTTCAGCATGTTCCGATAGGCGTCTTCTTTGCGATCCACGTTGATGCCCAATACTACGACGCCTTGCTGCGCGAACATCTTTTGGAACTGGTTGAGGGATGGTATCTCTTGCACGCAAGGAGCGCACCAGCTCGCCCAAAAGTTCAGAACCAGCAGTTTACCGCCGAAATCCTTGGGTGTGAGGACGGCTCCTTTTTCCGTTTTCACGCGGAAGTTCGGCGCGGTGTCGCCCACGCCTACGACGTGATCCTGCACCGAGTACACAATCACCAGAGCCAGCACCACGAGTAACACCCCGGTGGCTGCCTTAATTGCGAGATCGATCTTGTTTCTCATCGGAATATAATCTAAGGGTATCCTATTCAGGCCTCGCAGCATCTAATCCCTGGGTCATGCTGATTACCCGAAAAGCCGAGTTTTCCGCGTCGCACGTCTGCGCGCAGGCGTCGCTCACGCCGGAGCAGAATCGCGAGATCTACGGAGCCGCGGCCAATCCGAATGGGCATGGGCACAACTACGTGCTGGAAGTGACGCTGGCGGGCGATCCGGATCCGGTTACGGGCATGGTGTTCGATCTCAAGCAACTCAAGGAGATCATTCAAAAATCGGTGGTGGAACCGATGGATCACCGGTTTCTGAATTATGAGGTGCCTCCATTCGACAAAGTGGTGCCGACGGCGGAAAATGTAGCCGTGGAGATTTGGAATCGTTTGCGGCCGGCTTTCGACGGAAGCCGCGCGCAATTGCACAATGTGCGGTTGTATGAAACCGAGGAGCTGTACGTGGATTACGCGGGAGACCGGCCGTGACGGTAACGCGCCGCTACAAATTCGCAGCTTCGCACCGGCTGCATGCCGCGCGATTCAGCGAAAGCGAGAACTTTGAGTTGTACGGCAAGTGCAATAATCCGCATGGCCACGGACACGATTATCTCCTGGAGGTGTCGGTTTCCGGTCCGCTCGACGCGAAGTCCGGCCAAGTGGTGAATGTGGCGGCATTAGACCGCCTGGTGGCGAAGCAGGTAATTGAGGATTTCGATTCCCGGTACTTGAACATGGATGTGCGCGAGTTTCAAAGTGTGATCCCGACGTCCGAAAATATTTTGGGCGTGATTGAAGACCGTTTGCAGGCGGGATGGCGGGCGACTTTTCCAGCCGGTCCGCGCCTTGCGAGCATACGGCTGCGGGAAACCCGTCGCAATTTATTCGAGTTGAAGGCGAGTTGACAGATGAAGAAGAACAGAGCTGTTGTGAAGGTGATGCAACCTAAGCAAGATGAGGCGTCTATTGCATCTTTGATGGAATCGCTGCTGGCGAAGGTCGGCGAAGATCCGGCCCGCGAAGGCTTAATCCGGACGCCGGAGCGCGCCGAGAAGGCTTTTCGCTTTTTGACCAGCGGCTATGAAACCGACATCCCGAGCCTGGTCAACGGCGCGCTGTTTTCCAACGAAAAATCGGACGGGATGGTGGTGGTGAAGGACATCGAGTTCTTCAGCATGTGCGAGCACCATCTGCTGCCGTTCTTCGGCAAGATGCACGTGGCCTACTTGCCCAAGGACAAGCTGATCGGGTTGAGCAAAATTCCGCGCCTGGTGGACGCGTTCGCGCGCCGGTTGCAAATCCAAGAGAGGCTTACGCAGCAGGTTGCTGAGACGTTGCAAGAAGTTTTGCAGCCGCGTGGCGTCGGCGTGATCTGCGAAGCGCGCCATTTTTGCATGATGATGCGCGGCGTGGAGAAGCAACAATCCGGAACCGTGACCAGCGCGATGCTGGGAGCGTTCCGAGCGCGCAAGGAAACACGCGATGAGTTTCTGTCGCTGGTGGCGGCGAAGAATCATCCGTTCTATTGAGCCCCAGGAGCGGCGAGGTTTACGCTCCCTTGCGGTCGCGGTTCGGTTTGCGCTAATCGGCTACAATCGACCTAGATGCTGGATAACTTCCGTGAATTCCAAGCTGGGCCCGATCCCTTCGGCAGGATGTGGCAGGTGCACTTCAACTGGCTGCAAACCGCTGTCTCGATCCGGCATGCCGACACGGTGGACGTGAAGTTCGCAATCTCCACCGGCGGCGAACCGTTTGAAGAGCGTGTCGTCGCGCTGCCGAACCCGACGCTCCTGATCCTCAGCAAGAACACCGGCCACGCTATCACCGATGCCTGGTGTTTGAAGCTGGCCGCGCTGCATCTCAAGCACATGCTCGAAAACGGCGAGGACATGGAGAAAACGCTGGTGACCGTGCTGCCGGAACAAATGGATCGTTACGCGCGGGAGCTGAAGGCCGCGGCATAAGTCATGCAGCAGCCGCCGTGCCTGTTCGTGTATGGCACGCTGCGGCGCGGATTCGAAAACCAATACGCCCGGCTCCTGCACGCGAACGCTCTCTTTCTGGGCGCCGCGAAAATGCAAGGCCGCTTGCTGCAATTTGGGGAATACACTGGCGCGGTGATTTCCGATCGGCCGGATGACTGGATCGCCGGGGAACTTTTCGAACTCATCGATCCCAAAATCTTGGACTCGCTCGATGCCTACGAAGGCCTCGATTACGAGCGCGTTCTAGCGACGGCTTCGCTCGAAGATGGCGCGGAACGCGACACTTGGGTCTACTTACTTCGGCGCCGCTAAGCATCCACTCATTCTTTGCAAAGCGCGTGTTGGAATTCCCGCGCCTGAGGATACCGGTCCGAAAAGACTGATGGCGATCTTCACCGCGCGATTTGCTTGAGCGCAGGCATCCGGCATGTTGCCTTGTTTGGCGTTGATTCGCGCCAGTAATCCGAGTGCCTGGACGATGTCCTGGTGCTGGTCGCCGAATAGCCGGGTTGTGATCTCGACGGTTTTCGCCGCTGCTTCGCGGCTGCGCGCCAAATCGCCGGCTTCTAGAGAAGCTTCGGCTTGCGCGAGATAACCGAGCGACAAATCGCGTGTCTCCTTCTTCCATGCTTGCGCGATCTCCAGGCCTCGCCGGCAGTACTCCTCCGCCAGCGCGAAGTTCTGTTGATAGCTTTCCACCAGGCAGGCGGTGTAGAGGATGCGCGGAGCAAATACAAAATACTTGCCGGGCTTCTTGGGACAATCCTTCACCGCTTTGAGCACAATCAATTCCGCATCGCTCGGGTTGCCGAGGCGCAGCAGAGCCATGGCTTGGATGCTGCGGTAGTAACCTACGCGAAGGCTTTCCAAATTGCGGTCGAGGGCGAGTTTCACGGCTTTTGCCGCCAGGCTCGCCGCGGCCTGATACTGGCCCACTTCCAACTGAAGAACCGCTGTTGCACGGAGCAAGCCGATCTCGTATAGATTGTTCGGAATGGTTGGCGCGAGCGTGTCGGCCTGGGAGATCACCTTGACCGCATCCGAAATACGTCCAAGTTCAACTTGTGCACTGCCAATGTGAGTCAGTACGAAAATCGATTCCTTATTAGGCCCCCAAGCTTGCTGTTGTTGCAAAAGGAGTTGAGCGAGCTTGGTGCCGTGCTCATACTCGCCGCGATTGATCAGGTCGTCAAGCTCAGTTACTTGCTGGCTCTGGAAGTTGTTCTGCGCGGAAACGCTGACGGCAACTGCAGCGCAAATAAGAATAGCCCGCAATCAACGCTTGGTCTTCGCATACTCTTCGTATGCGTTCGCGACGTTGAATTCGCCGATCTGGCCGTGATGGATCAGCACGCGATAAGTGAACGTGATCGACTTGCCTTCGGGCACTGTCCAGCTTC
>DATGIH010000255.1:0-11016 GCA_035295865.1 Bryobacteraceae bacterium | reverse complement strand
TATTCTGCAACTCCGAGTCTTCGGGAGTTACATCCAATATCTTGACAACGAGACCTTGGCGTCGTCACCGGCCTTCAATGACACGCGTGACAGGTCCTTTGTTGCTTTCACGGTTGCCTCGCCTAGCGCAGAGGTGACGGCTTCTTCAGCGACAGTTCCCCCGCCACTTCTCTCCACAATGCCTGAGACGCACGGGAACCTCTCGACCAAGGGTGGAGTGAAAATACACCACTGGGGCGGAGAGAAAGTAGACCACTTTATAGGGACCCGCGAAAATCACGGCGCGAACGCCATCGCCAAAAACGGCTTGCAGCAGGGATTAGAAAAAGAGCGGAGGCGAGCAACCAGATGGTGGCGGGTTCGGGGACGGTGGATGGGGCCGGGCCGCCGAGAAAGCCCGGGAGCGCCATGCCGTCCACAGGAACGATCGAGAGGCCATCTGAGAGTTGCAGCGACATGGTGACCGGGTCAATGCCGTCGAAGAAGCCGTAGCTGCTCTCGTCGCCCCACTCGGCGGCGCTCAACGTATAGACGTGACCGGGGAGAACGTCGAGCGTCGCGACGAAATCCTGATCCACAGAAGTCGGTGTGCTGCAGAGAATACCGAAGACGCCGTTGAAGCGGCTGATGCAGAGCAAAGTGCCGGAGCTGGACCGGCCCGTGTTGTTGACGGCGCTGTTGTCCACGATGGCGACGGAAGTCTGCATCCTGGCGAAGGCAAAATCGTTGGGCGGGTTGATCGAGGCGGCGCCGACAGAGCCCTTTTCGTGCATGGAGAAGGACACGGTTCCGGCCTGATTGAATTCGACGGCAATCGCGAACTCCGCATCGGCGATTGAGGCGTAATCGCTGGCCAGACCCAGGGGAGACGATCCGGCGACTCCCAGATTGCCGGTGAGCGGGTCCGAGAAAGCAGCGGTCGTTGGGAAGAAGCCTCCGGGCACGGAGGGGCCAAAATTAGTATCGGAGATGGGGATGGGGCCATAGTTGGAGCTATAGCCCTGATAGGTGGTGGTTGTGGCGTTGCGTTGGACGGACGCGGTCACTTGGGCCAGGTAATGACCGTCGACGTTGTCGAATGCAATTGTGTTTGCTGCCGTCTGCCTGGCCGCGCCAGTCAGCAATAGAGCGCAAAAAAGATATGTGCCTGTACGATTCATGGTTTACTATTCCGCGTGCGGATCTCCCGTCACCCACTATGCGTATTCGGGAGAAAAAGCGGTCAAAAAATCGTCAGCCGCTGACTACCCCTGTGCGCTCAGCAGCGTCCGCAACCGTGCCAGCGCGTACCGCAGATCGCGGCGTACCTTGGTTACCGATTCCCGGCGCACCTCGGCCACTTCTTCCGCCGTCATGCCGGCGAGAAATCGCATCTCCACGAGCGACACCAGATCCAATTCCTCCCGGCCTAGCACCTCGAGGGCGTCATTCAATTCCAGGAACGAGACCGCGCTCGTCTGGCCTTCCAACCTGTCGCTCAGGGCGACGGTGAACTGGGCGCCTCGTTTCTGGGCATGGCGCCCTGCAAAAAATCGGCTATTCGGATTCGCTAAGCATAGAAGTGTTCGGCCGGGGCCTCAAGGAGATGCCGCCGGTCGAGAGCGCGAAATTGTGCCTGGACTATGGACGCGCCGCTTTCAAGAAAGCGGGTATTTCCGAGAGTTAAGCCCGTGGCTCTCTATGGAGTGGTTCGCGAGGTGTCCATTAGTGGCTGGCACGATGGGCCAGACTGGCGTTTCCCCAACCGCAGCCTCCGAATCAATCCGCCCCGCTAGTTATTCTTGTCGACGTTCTGATTTTTTCCGCCAGCGCGCTACCAGCGCCACCACCGCAAACCCCATCCCGGACACCGCCACACCGGCAGGCTCGGGCGTCGCGAGGCTCACGGGACTATCGCTCAAAGAAAATGCCATTTGATAACTGCCCGATTTACCGCCCTCCCAAAATGCGGCGCTGGTGCCAGCCCCGCCCGCGGTCGTAACCCAATACACGTTGGGACTTGTGCCCTGGGCGTCACTGAGCTGAAGCCAGTAGGTGGTTCCGGCATTTGCCGTGAAACTGTTCTGCAGGTTGAAGTCCACCAGATAAACATGTTCTGGATTGCAGCACCACTTCAGCCCCGTATCCGTCTCCACGATATTCTGCGCGGCGCCGGTGGCCAGTTGCGAACCAGGCACGCCGCTCACATCGCTGAAAAAGGTATAGTCCACGGTTCCGGACCATCCCGCGATGCCCGTGTCCGTCTGTAGGAAAAAATTAACGCTCTTGATCGTCCCGGTGCTGGAAAGTGTGAAATCGTCCGCAGTCGTATAGGACTTGATCGGCAAACCAGTTTGTGGGGGAACCGTGTTTGGTCCTCCGTTGTCATAGATGATGTTGGCCCTCGCCGTCCCCGCGATACCGAACAGCATTGCCAGCGAGAAAGCCGCGCCAAGAAATTTGGGTGTCTGCATAAATCCTCCGAGTTGAAGCCCAGCGGCGTTTGAGTAGTCCGCCGGTACGCCCTTAATGCGTAATCCGGAGAAATAGCGGTCAAAAATCGTCGGGGTAGCGTTTGCCCGAGCATCCCGTGGCGGAATTAGGTCAATTCGGAAATTGTGGTGACACAAGCTCGGATTTCCGTATGGCTAAGGCACTGAAAACATACGGATCGCCAACTGCAGAAATCCGTGCCTGTTACCATTTTTCCAGCGAAGGGTGTTCGACAACGGGCTGCTATGCGCTCAGCAGCATCCGCAATCGGGCCAGTGCGTAGCGCAGATCGCGGCGTACCTTGGTTACCGATTCCCGGCGCACCTCGGCCACTTCTTCCGCCGTCATGCCGGCGAGAAATCGCATCTCGACGAGCGATACCAGATCCGATTCCTCCCGGCCCAAAATATCGAGAGCGTTATTCAATTCCAGGAACGTGACCGGGCTCGCGGCAGCTTCCACCCGGTCGCTCAGTGCGACCGTGAACTGCGCGCCGCGCTTCTGCGCATGACGCGCACGCCCGTGGTCCACCAGGATCTGGCGCATTACGCGCGCCGCCAGCCCCAGAAAGTGAGCCCGATCCGCGAACTGCGGCCCGCCTTCGCTCTTCAGCAGGCGAAGGAACGCTTCATGGACCAGAATTGTGGGCTGCAACGTGTGTCCGGGATTCTCGCGCTGAAACGCGATTTGGGCCAGCCGGTGGAGTTCGCCGTAGAGTGCGTTCGTGAGGGCGTCGCGCGCCGTTGCGTCGCCGTTGCGCGCCTGGTGAAGCAACGCGGTGATCGAGTGATTGCTCATTCGCCGAATCGGAATTGAGGAGCGCGAGACTACCTTATTCTATCGAGCCGTTCCGCAGTTTCTTTAACCGCTCCGCCAGTCCCGTCAAATACCGCGATGAGGGCGAGCGCGCGCGCAACGCCTCCAGGGCCACACCCGCCAGTTCCACCGATCGTCGCGAGTCGGCTGCCTGCCCCAAGGCGCGCTGCGCTTCGGCTTGGTTCACCAACATCAGCGCCCGGTCTTGCAGCGCTTGCGCGTCCCGCGGCGATTCCTTGAGCACCGTGTCATCGTATTGCAACGCCGCGCCCGCCGCCTCCAGAGCCCGTCGCGGATCGGATCGCAGCCAAGCCTCGCTCAGGCTCGCGTTCACGCCGTTGAGCAAGTGCGCCTGCTCGCTGTCGCCCGCCTGAGTTACGCTGTTCTCCACTTCGCGCCTGGCTTCCAGCAGCAATCCGATGCCTCCCGCGTCTCCATGCGCCGCCAGCGCAGCGCCAAGGTGCTGCTTTTCATA
The DNA here is from genome assembly GCA_035295865.1 of Bryobacteraceae bacterium. Classification (GTDB taxonomy): domain Bacteria; phylum Acidobacteriota; class Terriglobia; order Bryobacterales; family Bryobacteraceae; genus Palsa-89. The sequence continues at coordinate 7,253 of DATGIH010000255.1, read as the reverse complement.
AATGTAATGTCCGAACGCCAGCCGGTTGGCGGTATCGCCTCGGTAAAGCACGGTCGCCAATTCGAGGGCCCGGTGGAGTTGTTTCTGCGCCTCCGGCCACTCGGCCGGGCCAAGTTCCGAGAGCGCCTTGCCGTACTGCCCAACCAAAAGAACTCTGACATTGATCAACTGCGGCGTGCTCTTGACTGCGATCAACTGGTCGGCCAACTCCACGCCGCGCTTGGCCGATGCCGCTGCGCCGGGTGAGTCGCCAAAAAGGTCCTGCACTTCGGATAAGTTGAACATCGCGTCCGCGATCAGCCTTTGGCTAGTCTGGTCGCCCGGGTGCGCGCTTAACCACGACTCGGCCACTTGAATCGCGCGGTGGAAGTAATCGTACGAGGCATTCATCTCGCCCACAGCCGCCAGGATGCTGGCATGAGTGCGCAGGATGTTGTAGCCGCCGATAAGAGCGTCCTGCGAATGCGAAACGCGGACGAACTCCTCGCCCAGATTCGCGCCTGCCTGGCTGACCTGCCGCGCCTCTTCGTCGCGCCCCGCGGCCAGGCATGCGACAGCCATCGAAGCGTGCAGTCGGCACAGATTGCGGCGAAGCGATGTATCGCTGGAGCTCCCGTCGCCCAGGCGCTTAAATAATTCGATGGCGCGCCGGAAGTCTTCTAGCGATCCTCTGTATTCGCCGGTATTCGTGGAGTACGTCCCGCCTTCCAAGCCGGCCAGCTTGGCGTAGCCCTGCGCTACTTCGCGCATGAGTTTGGGATCGCCAGGCGCCTCGGCGTAAAGACTCGCCAAATATTTTTGCGCCGTCTTGATCACCTTGTCGCGCGCTTTGGTCGCGCCGGGAAGATCGTGAATCTCATTCTCGAAATCGAACAGGAATTGATTGGCGAGTGACCGAACCTCCTGAAAGTGACGGCGCGCCACCGCCGCCTGATATGCAGTAGCCGCCACTCCGCCCGCTAATGCCAGAAAGCAGAACGTGGCCGCCGCCACCGCCACACGATGCCGCGACACAAAGCGGCCGGCGCGATAACCGAACGAATCCGGCGTAGCGCTGACGGACAAACCATCGAGATAACGGCTCAGGTCGAGCGCGAACAAGGTTGCCGAAGCGTAGCGGCGCTCGGGCTCTCGCCGCAGCGCCATCATGACGATGTTTTCAAGATCGCGATCGAGCTTCGGGTTCAACTGTCGCGGCGGCGTCACGTCACGTTCGCAGATGATCTGCTCGGCCTGGGCGGCCGTAGCGCCGGCAAGATTGTGCGGATTGGCCCCAGTGAGCAGCTTATAGAGCACCCCTCCGGCGAGGAAGGTATCGGTAGCCGTTGTAAGAGCTTGCCCTCGCACCTGCTCGGGAGCAGCAAACTCAGGAGTAAGAGTGCGCGTGGCTGTGGTCGTCGCGTTTCTTTCCCCGAGCACTGCGGCGATTCCGAAATCGAGCAGTTTGGGATTGCCTTCCGCGTTCACCAGAATGTTCGCGGGCTTCAAGTCGCGATGGATCACCAGGTGGCCGTGCGCGTGTTCGACCGCGTCCAGAACCTTTAGAAACAGCTCGACTCGCTGGCGCACGCTGAGCTTGCCGGCATCGGCGAAAACGTCGATTGGCTTTCCGTCCACATATTCCATGGCGAACCACGGGCGCTCATCGTCCGACGTCCCCGCATCGTAAAGAGCGGCGATACCCGGGTGGGAAAGATTCGCCAGAATCTGCCGCTCCGCGTAGAAGCGATCGAGCAGGCTGGCAGACGCAAGGCCCGGGTGAACTACCTTGATCGCAACTTGTCTATCGACCGCGCCATCGACGCGTACCGCCAGATAGACGGCGCCCATGCCGCCGCGCCCCAGCAGACGAACGGTCCGATACGGCCCCAGCCGCAACTCGCCCGGTTCGGCGAGCAAGTCGCGCGCAGCCTGCCCCACGGCCCTCACAACTAGGGATTCACCACAGTCAGCAGCCAGCAACGCTTCCACTTGACGGCGCACCGGCTCATCGGGCGCGTGCTCGGCAAGGTACCGCGCCCGCTCCTGTGGCGGGAGCTCCACTGCTGCGTCAAACAGTTCCCGAACGCTGTGCCGCATGTTTCTCGCTATTGTACGCGGTTCGCGCCGGGGCTCCCGGGCTCGGTATTGCAAGTGCAGCAGTTTACCCTCCCCACACGGCGTTCCGGGAAGCATGGCAGGAGGCTCCGAGTGTGCCTCCGCCATCCGATCCGGTCGCCTGCGGGATGTCCTGCGCACATTCTATAGCTCCTTCCACCTTCAGGAACTCAAAAGCCACAATAGCCATGGACGTACCAGTACCGTTGGAACTCAAAATTATGCTTGCGCTTTTGAGATTCGCGATATATGCTCGATTGATTTCGTATTGCTCGAGGAGGAGCGTATGAGACTGCTGGGGATCGCGGCTTTTCTTTGTTCTTTCGGCTTTCTGGCGTCTGCGCAGCAAGCGGACGATTCGGGTGGAGTTGCCGTAACTCCGGAACCCAGCATGGTAGCCGCTATTGCGGTGGGATTGGCTGGAGTCGGGGTGGTGGCGTGGCGGCGAAATCGTAAGCGTTAATTGGAGGACCTAGTGAAAAATATCAAGTTAGCAGCCATTTTCTTTACTTTGTGTTTCGCGGCGCTTGCGAACGCGAATGATTCCGGCGGTATCACCGTAACGCCGGAACCTAGCATGGTAATTCTGCTGGCGGCTGGTTTGTCGGGCATCGGCATTACCGCCTGGCGTCGAAACCGCAAACAATAGGTTTGGTTTCCGAGCCGAAGGAACAAGCCTCTTCAAAATCGGCGTTATCGGGAACAAGTCTGCCGCTTGCGGCTGTGCTGTTCCTCGCGCTGCTGCTCGCCCTGGGAATGGCGGCCACCCGTCTGGTGGCTCCGAACGAAGGATGGTTCGCCGATCCCGCCTTTCACCTCGAGACCCGGGGATTTTTCGGCACCACGATTATCGAGAGCACCCACACATGGCTGGAAGGTGTGGACCGGCACACCTACTGGATTCTTCCGCTGTATCCCCTCGCGCTCGCGCCGCTGTTTCGCGCGTTTGGTTTCAGCCTGTACACCATGCGCGCACTCTCCATCTTCTGGTTCTTGGTGGCGATCTCGGCGTTTTATTTGCTGATGCGCGCGCAAGCCGGACGTGGGGCTGCGTTGCTCGCGACGCTGCTGCTCGCGGTGGATTTCCATTTTCTTGTGGGCGCGGCAGTTGGGCGGATGGACATGATGTGCGCGGCTCTCGGGTACAGCGCCATCGCGGCGTATATGCTGCTGCGCGAACGCTCATTGCACCTGGCGATCTTCACCAGTTCGACCCTCGCGATGGCCGGGTGTCTGACGCATCCTTGCGGAATACTGGCTGTTGCTGGATTAATTTCTTTCGCGATCCGGTATGATCGCGAGCGATTGTCCTGGAGCGCTCTGGCCTTGGCGGTGACGCCTTGCCTGGTAGGACTGGGCGCGTACGGTGCTTACGCCATGCAGGATTTTCCAGGATTTGTGCGGCAGTTGACGGGAAATGTCTCGGGCGTGGCTGGAGAAGCGACAGGATCGACGCGATTCGCGGGACTGCGGCATCCGTTAGACGCATTGCGCAGGGAGTTGTTGGATCGTTACATGAGCGCGTTCAACGGCGATTCCTGGACGAACCCATATCGAACGCAGTTGATCGTTTTGGCGCTGTATTGGGGCGGAGTCATTGTCGCTTTGGTGGATCGCCGCATTCGCAGCCAGAAAGCCGCGCGCTTCCTGCTCCCGCTAGCGGGCATCTACTTCGCCATCCTATGGATCGGGGAGGGTTTGAAGCTGAGAGTGTACATGGTTCACACGCTGCCGTTGTTCGCGGGCCTGGCAGCATTATGGATTTGGAACTGGACGGATGGGCAGCGGTTGTTGCGCGCATCTGTGATCGCGGTGATCCTAGGCATCCAATTTCTCGGGATCGGCGTCGGATTGTGGATCAATCAATATCACAACGAGCATCTTCCGGCCGCGCTGTACATGCAAGAGCACGGCCAACCCGGATCGCTCATCATGGCGAGCGGGCAATTCGCTTTCGAGTTCGGTTATGACGGACGCCTGGTGGACGATGTAAGGCTGGGATACTTCACCGGGAAAAAGCCCGAATTTTTTGTGCGGGACGTCTGGTATGGGGAATGGCTGGATCGGGCCAAGACGCGCGAACCGAAGATTTACGAACACGTGAGCAGGACGCTAGCGGCGGAATATCGGGAAGCGTTCCGGAATCCTGGGTTTGTTATTTATCAGAAACGGTGACCGCTTTTCTGCCGAGACCACACTGTCCGCTCCTTGCGATATTGCCGGTTATAATTGGCGGGTGCGGATTTGGTGCACTGTCTTTTTGGTCGCGCTGGCCTCTATAGCTTGCAGGAAGCCTCCGGCGAAGGTTGTGGTTCCCGATGTGTTTCGCGTGAAGTTCGAAACATCGCAGGGCGACCTGGTGGTGGAAGCACGCCGTGAGTGGGCGCCGCATGGCGTGGACCGGTTTTACGAACTTGTCCGGATGAAGTATTTCGACGAGGGCCGGTTCTTTCGCGTGCTACCGGGATTCATCGCGCAGTTTGGCGTACATCGCAATATGGATGTGCACGCCACCTGGAGCAAGTTGTTCATCGTGGACGATCAGCCGCGGTTGAAGAATCTGCGCGGGACCCTGGCGTTCGCGCAATCCGGGCCCAGCACCCGTGCGACTGAGATCTTTATCAATCTGGCCGATAACGCCGCGCTGGATGAGCAGCACTTCGTGCCGTTCGCCAAAGTGATCCAGGGGATGGAAGCGGCGGATCGTTTCTATTCCGGATATGGCGAGATGCGGCCGGAGGGGAAGCTGATGGATCGCGGGCGCGTGGAAAACGAGACCAACGAGTATTTGGTGCAGCGGTTTCCGAAGCTGGATTATATTGTGCGGGCCCAGATCGTGCCTTAATCGGCGGTTTGTGGTGCACTGGATGTAATGTTGTTGCGCATCGCGCTGGGGGGACTTGTGGCGATGGTTTGCGCGCAGGCGCAGGTCACGCTGACCGGCCGCGTGGTGGATCTTAACGATGCGCCGGTGGCGAATGCGCGCGTGTCGGTGCATCGCGGCGGCGAGACTCCGGTACAAACCTATTCGGGACCTTCCGGCGGATTCTCGGTGCGCGTGGCGGCGGCCGACACCTATCTGCTCGATGTCGATCATGCCGGGTATTTCGCGCTGAAGGACCGGCCGGTGCAAGGGGGATCCGAAATCACGCTGGTGCTGAATCCGGAGCAGGAGGTCTTTCAGAGTGTGACGGTGGGCGTGTTGCCGTCGCCGGTGGATCCGGAGCAGACGCAGCGCGAGCAGAGCCTGAGCGGAACCGAGATCAACGACGTACCGCACACGGCCTCGCACAGCTTGCGCAACGCGATGGCGTTGACGCCGGGCGTGGTGCAGGATCCGACGGGCGGTCTGCATTTTCACGGCGGCGCGGAATATCAGACGCGCTACACGCTGGATGGGTTCGATATCAGCGATCCGATTGACGGGCGCTTTCGCACGATGCTGGCGGTGGAAGGCGTGCGGTCGCTGGATCTTTATTCGTCGCGCGAGTCGCCGGAGTATGGCCGGGGGTCGGGCGGGACCATGCAGGTCCAGACCGACAACGGCACGGACCAGCTTCGTTACACCGCGACCAATTTTATTCCGGGATTGACGACCAACGGCGGCATTCGCGTTGGCGATTGGACGCCGCGCGCGGGGATTTCGGGGCCGATCGTCAAAGGACGCGCGTGGTTCTCGGATAGTTTCAACGGCGAGTATAACGGGGGCTACGTGACTGGATTGCCGCCGCATGAGAATACGAATCCATCGTGGGTAGCGGGGAATCTGGCGCACGCGCAGGTGAACGTGACATCGTCGAACATCTTGTACGCGGATTTTCTGGTGGATTACGCCCATCAGGCGCACTTTGGGTTGGCGCCACTTGATCCGGAATCGACATCGAGCGGGATCGCCGATCATGAATATCTATTCGCGGTGAAAGATCAGCACTCGTGGTTCGGCGGCGCGACGCTGGAGGTTGGATTCGCGGCGCAGTCGGTATTCCGTAGCCGCGTGCCGGAGGGCACGGAGCCATATATTCTCGCGCCGGATGGGCGTAGCGGAAATTATTTCGTGGATTCCCGCGAAACGGGGCGGCGCGATCAGATCTTCGCGAATTTCTTTCCGCGGCAGATGCATGGGTGGGGTAAGCATCAATTGAAGCTAGGCGTTGACGCGCAGCGGCTGAATTACGATGCGCGATTCCAGCGGACGGAGTTCGAGATCATCGGGCTGAATGGATTGCCGGCGTCGACGACGCAGTTTGAAGGGGACGGAGTTTTCTCGCGGCCGAATACGTTGGCGGCGTCGTATTTGAACGACCACTGGCAGCCGGCCGAGCGCCTGACTTTCGATTTGGGAATTCGTCAGGATTGGGATGGGCTGGTTCACAGCGTCGCGTGGCAGCCGCGCGCGGCTTTCGCCTGGGCGCCGTTTCCGCGCATGCGGACGAAGATTACGGGCGGGTATGCGAGATTGACCGATGCGACGGATCTTGCGCTCTTTAGTCGTCCACAAGACCAGCAGGCGGTGACCACATTTTATTCGGCAGGTGGCGCACCGGAGACGCCAGTGAGGACGATGTTCTTGCCGGGGCACAATCTTCGGCTGCCGCGCTACGACAAATGGAGTGCCGGCATCGAGCGCGATTTCGGGCGCGGCGTATTCGCGGGCGCGGAGTATTTGCACAAGCGAGGCCGTGATGGATTCGTTTACGCACCGGTGGCCGGTGTCGCGGAAGGGGTCACGGTGCAGCAGCAGTTGCTTTCGTACGGCTTCGGCGGCAGCTATGAATTGAGCAATCTGCGGCGCGACGCTTACGACGAAGTGGCTTTCACGGTGAAGCAAAACTTTGGCGAGCAGTATGGATGGATGGCGAGCTATGTGCGGTCGCGCGCGGTTTCGAATGCGGTGCTGGACGCAAGCGTGGATCAGCCGCTGCAGGTGTTGAACAATTTCGGACGGATGCCGTGGGATGCGCCGAATCGTCTGCTCGCGTGGGGATATCTGCCGCTGTACGGGAAAAAGTGGGCAATTGCATTTTTAGCGGATTATCGAACGGGGTTTCCGTTCTCTGTGACGGATCCGTTGGGCAATGTCGTAGGCACAGTGGACTCGCACCGGTTTCCGCCGAACTTCGATTTGAATCTCGCAATCGAGCGACGTTTTGTGTTTC
>DATGIH010000254.1:0-2529 GCA_035295865.1 Bryobacteraceae bacterium | reverse complement strand
TCCAATCGCGCTCGGCGAGTCCAACATCCATATCGAGGTCGGTGTCACCTTTGACGACCAAGCATCGGAGCCGCAATCGCGCATCACCCTTCACCAGCGGGTCGACCAGGAGATCAGCCAACTCTTGAGAAACTTCTGCGTTGGCCCGCCTGGGGAGTTCACCTCGAAGTCGGCCGATATGGGCGTAGAGTTCGTTCCGTCGATCGCCCCGAGCGGTGAACAACCGTTCGGCTTGCGCGAACAACGGCTCGGCGCGATACCAGTTTTTCAGCCATGCGAGCCTATCCGCCTCAGCCAGAACGGCCTCGGGACTACCGTCCTGCGCCAGAACGGCAGTTGAGATTTGGAACGCAATGAGACTAGCGAGGAAGCACTTCCTGGATGGGCCCGGACCTGACAGAAACAGGAGCATACCCTGTTCAACCTGCGGCAAACTTCAGCGTCGATAGACGCCTCACTATTCTACCCGGTTCCAATTACACCCGAATTAACAAAGAATTCCTGCGGATTGTTTCGCACCAGCGGCGGTGCCGGACTTCATGTCGTCCGGAACCGGTATTCACCGCACTCGGACGTGGTGCCCCTTCAGAAGGGTCGCCCCGGGGATTACCTCGCCGCGCCCCAAGGCGTCGGACAAAATCCCGCGTTGCAACTCTTTCTGGATGAACTTCCCTTCGCCAGTCACAAGGCGCTCACGGAGAGGCCCCGCCGGCAGCGCTTCGAGAATCTCAATCCACTCCGGCCACGAGAGTTCGATCCTTGCCCGGTAAAAGCTAGGGGGAATATCAGCGACATCCTGGATCACCAAAGACGGTGTGCTATTCGCTTGGACGGAAATCGTGTTGAACTCGCCGCGCAACTTCGGCACGTTGCGCGACAGCATGAACCACGCTAGCAGTTCCTTGAGCCTCTTTTCCCTGTTCTCTGCGGCTTTGCGCCGATTGTGGAACCGCTCAGCTTCGCGCTGCGCAATTTCCGACTCGGCTCTTTGCGCCTTCAGAAAATCGGCGATCCGGTCTACCTTGTACCCGAACGCTTCCGCGTACGTCGCGAGGGCGGATTTGATCCCGTCAGAGATTTCACCGTTGTTCGCCTCAGCGTCCTCCTCGGCCGCCTCGACGAGGGCTTCCAGAGACTCATCAATCTCGAAGATGCTGAGCCCTCGCGCTACTTCACGAGCCGCCCCAACGATCGATGTCGCGCTCATGCGGCCTTACCTCCTTCTGCGAAGTGGCTTCCGGCCACCGCCACGAATCCACGGAACAACTGCCGTTCCAGCGAGGGCACGTACGATGTGAACTCTTCTCCCTCTGGCGCCGAATCGATGGTCCGGAAGACCTGTTCCATCCGCGCATCCAGAAGATCGAGAAGGGAAAGCGCGAACGCTTCCGGCAACATTGGTCGTCGGAGAGCGCCTTTATCCAAGTCGCCGTGGTGGCTCACAATCAAGTGCTGAAGCACTGTCTTCAACTCAACGGGGAAATCTGGCTGCCTCGAGACATGGCGCTCCAGGATCTCCAGGCCGAGCGTCACGTGCTCGATCAACTGCCCGCGTGTCGTGTACTCAAACCGCACTCCATTTGAGGTCAATGTATCGATCTTGCCCAAATCATGGAGGATGGCTCCGGCAATCAGCCAGTCCAGGTTGAGCCGCTTGTAATGCGCAGTGAGCGCAACCGCAAGGCTGCACAATGAGACGATGTGTTCCAGCAGGCCGGATCGGAATGCGTGATGAATTTTCAGGGCCGCTGGAGCCGTCCGGAGGCGGTCAGAGATTTCGGCGTCGTTCACGATCGATTCGATCAGCGGTCGCAGCGAGTCGTTCCGAATCATAGCCACGAATGCCTGGAGTTCACCGAACATCTCCTCCGGATTGCGACGCGATGCAGGATAGAAATCGGCAGCGTCGTATTCGTGGGGTTCACAACGTCGAATCCGGCTGACGATGAGCTGCGGTTTCTCGTTGTAGTGCTCGACTGTGCCGCGGACCTTCACAACATCAGATGTCGAGAACAATTGCGCGACGCTTTCGGGATTATCCCAGACCTTCGCATCCAACTCCGCGGAACGATCAGCCAGGCGAAGCGCCAGATACGCGCCGCCGTTCCGTTTCGGCCGGATTTCCTTATCGACAACAGCGGCCAACAAGGTGATCTCCCCGGATAACGGGATTTCATTGAGGTACACACCTTTGCTTTCCATAGTTCATTTCCTGGGTTAACTTCTGATTGTTCGGCGCCCTTAGAAGGCCAGGGACAGTTGGGCGCCGTCGTCATAACGCGATTTGCGCCCCGCGCGAGGCGATTCGAGCGCCATTTGGATCAGTGCGTCCGCGCTGGCGGGCGTTTCGGATCCAGGTGCGCGGTTCGCTTCCGCAGTCTGCTCTTCGACGACGGCGGGAGTGCAAAGTTCTGCGATCGCGGACCGGCTCCACTCGAGCACCGTCGCTTGCTGCCTTTGGATTTGCTTCCACAGCTCATCGGCTCTCTCGCCGACGCCCTTCTGCGTGACCAATTCGCGCGCCATGGC
>DATGIH010000253.1:0-17038 GCA_035295865.1 Bryobacteraceae bacterium | reverse complement strand
CGGCAATGACGCTGGAGAATTTCGGTCAGACTTTCGTGCATCGGCTGCACGCGCTGGATGTGACAACAGGTCTGGAAAGAGCCGGCAGTCCGGTGGAAATCGAAGCCACAGCGCCGGGAAGCGGCGATGGGAATTCGGTGGTGACTTTCCATCCCTGGCTATATAAAGAGCGCGCCGGATTGCTCCTGCTGAGCGGTGTGGTCTACACGACCTGGTCGTCGAACTGCGATTCGGGAAATTACCACGGATGGGTGATCGGCTACGATGCGGCGACGCTGCAACGGAAGTCGGTGTACGTGAGCAGTCCGAACTGGGAAGCGGGATCCATCTGGCAAAGCGGAGCCGCGCCTGCCGCTGACGAGGACGGGAATATCTATGTCGTTACGGGAAACGGAACGTTCGACGCGGATCGCGGGGGATCGGATCTGGGCGATAGCGTGGTGAAACTTTCGACCAAGCACGGGTTGTCTGTTGCGGATTACTTTACGCCATTCAACGCAGCGCTACTCGATGTAAAAGACCTCGATTTGGGATCAAGCGGAGCGCTGCTGGTTCCGGATTTGGCCGGATCGCCGCAGCATCCGCATTTGCTCATTACCGGCGGAAAAGAAGGCCGCCTCTATCTGCTGGATCGGGATGCGATGGGGCATTTCGCGTTGGACAGCGACAATCAAATCGTGCAGTCGCTTCCCACCGCCGTGGGTCCGCTGTTCGGCGTTCCCGCTTACTTCAATCACACGGTTTATTTCGCGCCGAGAAATGGGGCGTTGAAGGCATTTCCGATTTTGAATGGCCAGCTGGCAGCGAGTCCGTCTTCGCAAAGCGGCGACGCCGGTTCTTACCTGGGCGCGGTGCCTGGCATTTCCAGCGGCGGATCGAAGAACGGAATTGTCTGGGTGATTTGGGCAGATGGGTTGCATGCTTACGATGCCGGGAATCTTGCGAATGAACTCTATCGGGGAGATTTCGGAAGCTACATCAAATTCTCGACGCCCACGATCGCGAATGGCAAGGTGTATGTGGGCGGGGCGAATTCGCTCGCGGTATTTGGGCTCAGGGATGCGCCGGCCATCGCCGCGATTGTGAACGCTGCTGGAAACGGCGTGCCGCCGGTGGCGCCGGGTTCGATCATTTCGCTGTACGGAACGAATTTAGCCGCGCAAGTTTTCATCAATGGCCTAACGGCGCCTGTACTTTCCGCGAGCGCCCGGCAAATCAACGCGCAAGTGCCGTACGAAATTGAGCCCGGTATGGCGGCGGTGTCGGTGGCATGCGGCGAGAGTGCGTCGGCATCGGTGGCGCTCCCGATTCAGAAGAGCGCTCCGGGAATTTTTGGGGCGGTGGTGCCCGAGGGATCCGATGGAAAGTTGGTTCTGTTCGCGACCGGTTTAGGTCCCACCGCGCCTGCCGTTGCCACTGGCGCGGCAGCAGCCGAATATTTGCCGGCAGTTCCCGTTCTTCCTTTGAGTGCATCACTCGGAGGTCAGCCCGTGGCAGTGCTCTCGGCGAATTTAGTACCCGGTTTGGTAGGTGTGTTCAGCCTGATTTTGCAGCTGCCCGAACAGCCGGACGGAACCTACGCGGTGGTGATTCAGTCCGGCGGGATTTCGAGCAACAGTTTCAACGTCAGCCTGGGAAGCAATGCAAAGTAATTATTTCTCGAAAACCTTCTCCACCTGCCCGATTTTCTTCTGAACCGTTCCGCCGACTTTTTCGACGGTGCCTTCGTCCATCAAGTCCGGATCATTGGTGGCTTGGCCGGTCTTTTCCTTGACTTTGCCTTTGATTTCGTGGAACTTGCCTTCCACCTGGTCTTTGGTGCTGGGTTTCATTTGGTCTCCTTCTCGGCCGGAATGTAAGTGAAAAACCGGGCCGTCGAGATGATCAGGTTGCACGTTCAGGACCAGCAAAAACCCGTGGGACCTTAGAACAGCTCCACGTTGCGCCCAAACTGCAATCTCCGCCCGGAATCGACCCATTGCGGCTGGGACCGGCTCGGTTGCCTCAGTCATAGCATCCAGCGCCAAAGTCTCATCGGCGAAAAACTGCAACTGAAGCTCGAAAACGGCGACGTTACCGCTCTTCAAATCCTGGCCGATGCCGATGAGAACTCTCGAGCAGGGTAAGGAGAAACCAGATGGATCGCGAACCCGGCGAACGAAGAAAAGAACAGCGCTACCCGATTCAGGCCGGCGCCGTCGTCCACACCAGCGGCGGAAGAACCCTGCCTGGGACGGCCACCAACATCAGCAGCTTCGGAATGCTGCTGCATATCGAACAGTCATCAGCGTTGGCCATGGATGAACAGGTCACTGTGGAAATCGAACTGCAGGACGATCCGGCGAAACCGTTTTCGTCCTGGGGCGTGGCGCGAGTGGCGCGAATTGACGGGAGCCACTTTGGCGTCCAGCTGTACGGCGGCACTTTTGATTCCGACTGGTAGCCCCCGTGGGATATGTCGGAAAGATCGGAAGCGCCGATAGAACAGCCAAGAGATCGAAGTGGCTTCGCACCGATCTCGGCGACTGCCTTTTCACCCGTAGCGTGCTCTGTCAGAAGTGCGCGCTTTTTGTCGAGGAGTACGAATTGCCGGTAACTCGCGCATCCCAGGAATCCCACTCGCTGATCCGTCTGGAAGGCGAGTCCAACATCGCCTCAGCGTCGGAACTCAAGGAAGCGCTCCTCGAGGGGTTAGCCGGCGGGGGGGAGCTGCATGTGAATTTGGAACAGCTCACGAGTCTCGACCTGAGCGCCATGCAATTGATCTGGTCGGCCGGAAAAGAAGCCGAGCGGGCGGGCGTGAAATTCGTGGTCGCGCTGCCGGAGGCATTATCCCCGGCTGTGCGCCAGGCAGGTTTTGAACAGTTCCCTGGGCTGGGGAAGCATTCGGACCCGGCCATCGAGGAATGAAGGGATGGCCAAGACAATTCTCACGGTCGACGATTCGGCGAGTGTCCGGCAGATGGTCAAATTCACGCTGTCGGATGCCGGTTATACCGTGATCGAAGCCGTGGACGGCAACGATGCATTGAGCAAGCTGACGAATGGCGTGAGTCTGGTGATCACGGATTTGAATATGCCGAATCTGGACGGAATCCAACTGATCCGAAAAGTGCGCGCCAACCCTTCGTACAAAGGCATTCCGATCATCATGCTGACCACCGAGTCGCATGACTCGCGCAAGCAGGAGGGGAAAGCGGCCGGGGCCACGGGCTGGATCGTGAAGCCATTCGCGACGCAACAACTGCTGGCTGTAGTCAAGAGAGTGCTTGGATGATGGACAAATACAAGCAGGCTTTCCAGGAAGAGGCTCGGGAGTTGCTGGCCGAACTGGAATCGGCGCTGCTTGAGCTGGATCAGAACCGCGAAGATCGTGAGCTGGTGGGGCGGGCGTTTCGAGCTTTGCACACCATTAAAGGCTCGGGGGCGATGTTCGGCTTTGACGATATCGCCGCGTTCGCGCACAACCTTGAGACCGCGTTTGACCGCTTGCGCGATGGGCGGCTCGAGGCAACACCTGAGCTGATCAATCTGACGCTCGCGGCGGGCGATCAAATTAAAACCATGCTGGACGCCTCGGCCGGGCGCGGCGAAGTGGATCAAGCCCGTTCAGCCGGCATTCTCGCGAAACTGTCCCGTTTGACGGGGGCATCCGGGGAGGGTGCGAAAACGCCGGCCGCTCCCCTAGCTGGCCCGATGGTGAAGCAGGGGGTGGAGCGGGAGTGGCGCATCCGTTTCAAACCCGGGCCCAACATCCTGATCAACGGATTGAATCCGCTGCTGTTGCTCAGCGAATTGCGCGAACTGGGTGAGCTGCGCGTGAGGATCGACACCGCTTCGATTCCTCCCCTCCGCGATATGGACGCTGAGCACTGCCACGTCGCCTGGGACATGGTTTTAACCACTGCATCCACCGCGGATGCAATCCGGGATGTGTTTATCTTCGCCGAGGACGAAGCGGAACTCGAAATCGTGCAGTCCGCTCCAGAGGCGCCTGTGGGCCCGGGACGAACACGTCCGGGCGCCCAAGCAGCGGTGGCGGGCTCCGAGATTCGCGCGTCTGCCGGTGCAAGCGCGGTGTCGAGCATCCGAGTGTCCACGGAGAGATTGGATCAATTGGTCAACCTGGTAGGCGAACTGGTGACGGTCCAGGCTCGATTGGGGGAGGTCGCGACACGCCTGGACGATCCCGACATTCTGGAAATTTCCGAATCCGTCGATCGGCTCACCGCCGCGCTTCGAGACAACTCGATGAGCATCCGGATGCTGCCGCTCAAAACGACGTTTGAGCGGTCGCGCCGCTTGGTCCACGATCTCGGAATCGAACTGCATAAGGATGTCGAGCTCACGATCGAGGGCGCCGAGACGGAGCTGGACAAGACGGTCATCGATCAGTTGAACGATCCGCTGGTACATCTGATCCGGAACAGCATGGACCACGGCATCGAGACTCCGGAAGTGCGCGTCGCGGCGGGTAAACCTCCGACCGGCACCATTCACCTTTCAGCGCGCCATTCGGGCGCGAACGTGGTGATCAAAATCTCTGACGACGGGCGCGGTTTGGACGTGGACCGGGTGAGGGCGCGCGGAATCGAGCGCGGGCTGATCGACAGCTCCGCCCGATTATCCGAGAGCGAAATCTTCGCGCTGATCTTCGCGCCGGGATTCTCGACGGCGCGTGAGGTGACATCCGTATCGGGGCGCGGCGTGGGGATGGACGTTGTGAGGAGGAGCGTGGAGGGGCTGCGCGGATCGATTGATATCGGCAGCAGGCCTGGCGCCGGGCTGACGGTCACATTGCGCCTGCCACTGACGCTCGCAATCATCGATGGGTTGCTAGTGCGGGTGGGTCAAGCGCACTTCGTCCTCCCGCTCGCCAATAGCTTGGAATGCGTGGAGCTGACGCGTCAGGACGTGCTGGAATCCAATGGAAAACATCTGGCGAACGTACGGGGTGAGCTCGTTCCTTATATCCGGCTGAGCGAGTACTTCCACATGGAAGCAGCGCGTCCGGGCACGGAACAGATCATGGTGGTGGAAACCGAACAAGGCCATTACGGCTTCGTGGTGGACCAGGTGCTCGGCGATCACCAGACTGTAATCAAGAATCTGGGCCGGCTGTATCGAAATGTGCAGGTGGTTTCGGGAGCAACGATTCTTGGCGATGGCACGGTGGCCTTGATCCTCGACCCGCATCGCCTGGTGCAAAACGTGGTGCAAGCCGCGGCCGCCAAGGCGGGCCGTACAAAATCCGGAGTCCGGCCAAGAACCAAGAGTCAGGAGCGTGAACATGAAGTGGTTTTATGACTTGATTCCGGTCAGCGCGATGTTGACCTCGACCGGCCGTGCCGGCCAGCTTCTGAATGGATTTGAATTCTTCCGCATGGGTGGTGGAGGAGCGGCGCAGTGGGGCGCAAAATCCGGTTCGCTAAACAGAAAATGGGACGCCGTGGGACGTTCCACCGCTTCCGGCGTCACGCCGAAGTGCTTCAAGTCCGGCATCGCACTGCGCATGCGCGCAAACAGCGACCGGGCAGATCAGGGCTTTGAACGATTTTAGAAATTCGCGCACTGCGCTCGTAAAAAAGGAGAAGGAAAATCGATGGTACGGAAAGTCAACGGTAAGAGAAACTCCCAGAACTCCGGCAACGGCGGCACAGCCGTTCTCGAGTACGGCGCACGCGATTCGCGCGCCGCTGGAAGCCAGGCCGCGGGGTCCGCGGATGGCGATATGCACGGTTTGTCGCAAGAGATCCTGCGTCTGGTGGAGGCTTCGCGTCAAGGCCACCTGGAAGAGCGCGGCAAAGTAGAAAGCTTTGAGGGGGAGCAGCGCGTGATGATGCAGGGCATCAACGAAATGCTGGACGCGATCCTGCTGCCCATCGCGGAAGGCAATCGGATTCTGGCGCAGATTTCTACGGGCAAGATCGACGAGCTGATCACGCAGACGTATAAAGGCGATCACGAGAAGATGAAGCTCGCCGTCAACAATGTGGGTGTTGTCGTGCAAGGGCTGCAGCGGGAGCTGCAGCGGCTGACGGAAGCTTCCAAGGAGGGCCGGTTATCCGAGCGCGGCAAGCCCGAACAGTTTCAAGGCGCGTATGCGGAGATCGTGCGCGGCGTCAATACGATGCTCGACGCGATTCTGTTGCCCATCGGGGAAGGCAATCGAATTCTGGCGCAGATTTCCTCCGGTAAGATCGACGAGCTGATCGCGCAAACTTACAAAGGCGATCACGAAAAGATGAAGCAGGCTGTAAACAACGTCGGCATTGTCGTGCAAGGCCTGCAAAAAGAACTGATGCGGCTGACCGACGCGTCGCGCGAAGGGCAGCTCTCCGAACGCGGCAAGCCGGACCAGTTCCAAGGCGCGTACGCCGAAATCGTACGCGGAGTGAACTCGATGCTGGACGCCATTCTGCTTCCCATTGGGGAAGGCAATCGAATCCTGGCGCAGATTTCCTCCGGCAAGATCGACGAGCTGATCGCGCAAACGTACAAAGGCGACCACGAAAAGATGAAGCAGGCCGTAAACAACGTCGCTATTGTCGTGCAGGGCCTGCAAAAGGAATTGATGCGGCTGACCGACGCGTCGCGCGAAGGGCAGCTCTCCGAACGCGGCAAGCCGGAGCAGTTCCAAGGGGCGTACGCCGATATTGTGCGCGGCGTGAATTGGATGCTGGATGCGATTCTGCTTCCCATTGGCGAAGGCAATCGAATCCTGGCGCAGATTTCCGGGGGCAAGATCGACGAGCTGATTGCGCAAACGTACAAAGGCGATCACGAGAAGATGAAGCAGGCCGTAAACAACGTCGGCATTGTCGTGCAAGGTCTGCAAAAGGAATTGATGCGGCTGACCGACGCGTCGCGCGAAGGGCAACTCTCCGAACGCGGCAAGCCGGACCAGTTCCAAGGCGCGTACGCCGAAATCGTGCGCGGCGTGAATTCGATGCTAGATGCGATTCTGCTTCCCATCGGGGAAGGCAATCGAATCCTGGCGCAGATTTCCTCTGGCAAGATCGACGAGTTGATCGCCCATACCTATAAAGGCGATCACGAAAAGATGAAGCAGGCGGTGAACAACGTTGGCATCGTGCTGCAGGGCTTGCAAAAGGAACTAGCCCATTTGACCGAAGCGTCGAAAGAGGGAAAGCTCACCGAGCGGGGAAACCAGGACGAATTCGAAGGTGCGTACTCGAATATCGTTCGGGGCGTGAATGCCATATTGGACGCGGTGATTACGCCGCTGAATGTCGCCGCGAACTATGTCGACCGCATAAGCAAGGGAGACTTGCCATCGCAGATCACCGACACCTACCACGGCGAATTCCACACGATTAAGAACAATCTGAACACGCTCATCGCCGCCATGGCCGAAGTGACTCACACGGCGGAAGAGATTGCGCAAGGCAATCTTACAGTTTCGGTCCGGGAGCGTTCGGCGCAGGACAAACTGATGCAGGCGCTGATTTCCATGGTCGCAAGCCTTACCCGCACCGTGACTGATGTACGCACGATCGCGGGCGAAGTCTCGGCCGCAAGCCAGTCCATCAGCCAGGCTTCGGTCGAAGTATCGAATGGCGCAAGCGCTCAGGCGGCCTCGGCGGAAGAGGCGTCTTCTTCGATGGAGGAAATGGTCTCTAACATCAAGCAAAACGCCGACAACGCGCAGCAGACCGACAAGATCGCAACCAAATCCGCCAAGGACGCCCAGGAAAGCGGCAAGTGCGTGCTGGAAGCGGTAGGCGCGATGAAAGAGATCGCGAGCAAGATCTCGATCATCGAAGAAATTGCTCGCCAAACCAACTTGCTCGCGTTAAACGCGGCCATTGAAGCGGCGCGTGCGGGCGAACACGGCAAAGGATTCGCGGTTGTGGCGGCGGAGGTCCGCAAATTGGCGGAGCGCAGCCAAAAAGCGGCCGGCGAGATCAACCATCTCTCGGGAACGACGGTGAAGGTGTCGGAAAAGGCCGGTGAGATGCTTGACAAACTGGTTCCCGATATTCAAAAGACAGCCGAGTTGGTGCAGGAAATCACCGCGGCCAGCAAAGAGCAGGACACTGGCTCCGAGCAGATCAACAAGGCGCTGCAGCAACTGGAAAAAGTGATCCAGCAGAACGCCTCGGCGGCCGAAGAAATGGCGTCGACCACCGAAGAGTTGACCGGCCAGGCAGACCAGCTCATGAGCGCGCTGGGGTTCTTCCGCACCGGGGAGTCCGGGCACGCGGGACCTGTAAAATCCGCGCCAGCCAAGCCTGCTGCCTCTCTGAACAAACTCCACGACGCAGTGGGTCATCCGCCAACTCTGGGCGGCGCCAAGAAACAAAAATCGGGGGTCGCGCTTAAGATGCGGGAAACGGGCGACCGGATCGACAAGGAGTTCGAACGCTTCTAGCGCGGGGGCGCGGAAAGGATTAATCATGAGCGTTACCGAAATCACTGATACGCGGCAGTACCTCACATTTAAGCTGGGCGACGAAGTATACGCCACCGATGTTTCCAAAGTGCGCGAAGTGCTGGACTTCACCACCATCACCAAGATCCCCCGGACGCCGGATTTCATGAGCGGCGTCATCAACCTGCGGGGCAACGTGGTCCCGGTGGTCGATTTACGGCTGTGCTTTGAAATGTCGAAGACCGAGAAGACCGTGAACACTTGCATTGTGGTGGTGGAGATGTTGCTCGAAGGCGAGTCCACCGTGATCGGCGCGTTGGCCGATTCGGTGGAGGAGGTGATCGACCTGGAGCCCGATCAGATTCAGCCGCCGCCCAAGATCGGCACTCAAATCCGGACCGATTTCATCAAGGGCATGGGCAAGCGCGACGCGCAGTTCATCATGATCCTGGACATGGATCGCGTATTCTCCGCCGAGGAGCTCTCGGCGGTGCGCGGCGTTGAAATGAACAAGCCGGTTCCAGCGGAACTGCATGCCTGAAAGGAGGCGGAGCGCGCGGAATCGCGGCTCCGCTCGCCGCAAGCACGATGCGACAGGATGGCCTTTCCAACTTAGATTTCGACCGGTTGCGCGAGCTGATCTACCAGGAATCGGGCATCAACTTAAACTCTGACAAGAAGACGATGGTGGAGATCCGCATTAAGCGCCGGCTACAGAATCTCGGTATCGCCACCTTTGGCGAATATTGCAAAGCCGTATTCTCCAAGGAGGGCAAAGAGCGGGAGCTGATCCATCTGATCGACGTCATCACCACCAACAAAACGGATTTCTTTCGCGAATCGGCGCACTTTGACTATTTGGTTTCGAAAGCGTTGCCGGAACTGGCCGCACGCAAGGGGGCCAACCGTAAGTCGTTGGTTTGGAGCGCCGGCTGCTCCACCGGCGAGGAGCCTTATACGCTGGCCATGGTGCTTAGCGAATACGCCGAAAATCAGACTGGCTTTGGGTTTCGGGTGCTGGCCACCGACATTTCCACCTCGGTGCTGAATAAGGCTGCACTCGGGATCTTCAAGTCGGAGTTGCTTGCGCCAGTTCCGCAAGACCTGCGCAAGAAGTATTTCATGCGCAGCCGCGATCCGGAGTCGGATCTACTGCGAGTAGTCCCCGAACTTCGCGCCTTGATCGAGTTCCGGCGGCTGAACTTCATGGACAGCGATTTCGGCGTCTCCGAAATGCCGGAGATCATCTTTTGCCGCAACGTCATTATCTACTTCGATCGGGCCACGCAAATCCGGATTCTGGAAAAACTCACCCGGCATTTGCCGCGGGGCGGGTATTTCTTCGCCGGACATTCCGAATCGCTGCAAGGCATGGATTTACCGCTGATTCCCGTAGCGCCGGCAATTTATAGGAAAGCCTGATGCTGCCTGCCGTGGAAGTACTCCCCGACCTGAATCTTCAGCCGGGAGAGCTGTACTTGGCGCGCAGCCCCTCTATTTTGCGAACCATTCTGGGCTCGTGCGTGGGCGTGACGTTTTGGAATGCGCGAATCGGTGCGGGCGCGCTCTGTCACGGAGTACTGCCACGGTGTCCGGTGTTTCGTCCCGCGAACTTCGATGTTTCCGAGGGATATCGTTACGTGGACTTTTGTATTCGCTACCTGGCGCAACAGTTCGATGCATTAGGCGCGCGGAGGCAAGAAGTGGAAGTAAAAGTGTTCGGCGGCGCCGACGTCTTGCCGGTGGAGATGACGCGGCTGGATCGGCCCACGGTGGGAGCGCAAAACTGCAAAGTGGCTGTTGAGGTTCTGGCCGAAGAAGGTTTCACCGTGTCGGCTTCGGACCTGGGCGGCGTCCGTGGCAGGCGAATTCACTTCCATACCGGTACCGGGGAAGTGCTGTTGCACCGTCTGGCGGCCTGGAACGAGCGGGAGCGTTTGCAGAGATAAGTTATGAGCGAACCGATTCGCGTTTTGATCGTTGACGATTCGGCGGTGGTCCGCCAAACCATGAGCGAAGTATTGTCGGCCGACCCGGAGATCGAAATCATCGGGACCGCGAGCGATCCCTTTGTGGCCGCGGAGCGCATGAAGGAGCAAGCGCCGGATGTCATCTTGATGGACATCGAAATGCCGCGCATGGATGGTCTCACGTTCCTCCAGAAGATCATGAGCCAGCACCCCATTCCGGTGATCATTTGTTCTTCGCTGGCTGAACAGGGCGCGCAAAACGCGTTCCGGGCCATGGAGTACGGGGCCGTGGATATCATCGCTAAACCTCGAGTCGGCACCAAACAGTTCTTGGAAGAATCGCGCGTGACGCTGTGCCAGGCGGTCAAAGCGGCGGCGGTGGCTAGGATGAAGCCGTTCAAGCCCGGCCGGACGGTGGAACCGAAACTCACGGCGGACGCTATTCTGCCGCGCGCCAAAAGCTCGGTGCTCGAGACTACGGAAAAAGTCGTGGTGATCGGCGCATCCACCGGCGGTACGGAAGCGCTACGCGCGCTGCTTGAAGTGTTGCCCGCCGATTCGCCCGGAATCGTGGTGGTGCAGCACATGCCGGAGGTATTTACGCGCGCGTTCGCCAACCGGCTGGACACTTTATGCCAAATCACGGTCAAAGAGGCCGAGAGTAACGACAGCGTACTGCGCGGGCATGCGTTGATCGCGCCCGGAAACCACCATGTGCTGTTGAAAAGAAGCGGGGCGCGCTACTACGTGGAGATCAAGGACGGACCACTGGTTTCGCGCCATCGTCCGTCGGTGGACGTGCTGTTTCGTTCGGCGGCGCGCTATGCCGGCCAGAATGCGGTGGCGGTGATCCTGACTGGCATGGGTGACGACGGCGCGCGCGGCATGCAGGAGATGAAAGAAGCGGGCGCCGTGACGATCGCGCAGGATGAGGCCACCTCGGTGGTATTCGGGATGCCGAACGAAGCCATCAAGCGTGGCGCTGTGGATGAAATTCTGCCGCTGGGCGCAATCGCCGCCGGCATTCTAAAGCGCGCCCGCTAAGGCCGCGGAGGGATCGAGATTGTCCTCGGCACGGGCACGAAGTTCGGCGGGCGAGGCGTTTTTCAACTTCACGGTGAAGCCGATGCCGGGCGGATCCAGATTCGCCACGCTGCAGGACGCTCCGAACAGCGAGAGAATGCGATGGGCCATCGGCGCACTCAACCCCAGATCGCCGCCCGGCGTGATGGCCGCGCCAATGGAGAAGAGATCGAAAAACTTCGGCAAGGCGGAATCGGGTATGGTTCGGCCTTCACTCTCGACAATCAAGCGCGAGAAACCGGCGGCGGCGTCGGAAAGCAGGCGGACCGTACCGCCTTCCCCGGTAAATTTGATGGCGGTTTCGAGCAGCGCTTCGATACTTGTTGCCAGCAGGTCCTCACTCGCCCAAACGACGCTGAGGGCGGCTCTAAACGGAATGATCGTCACGCGGCGGGAGGCCGCGAATTCGCTGGTCTTTTCGATAGCGCGGGTCACCGCTGCTTGCAGTGAAACCGGTGCGGGATGGAAATCCCGTTCGTTCACCTGCAACTGAGCCAGCGTTAGCGCGTTGTCCAGGAGCGTGAGAATTCTGCGGCGGGAGCGTTCGAACAAGCCCTGGAGTTCGGCATTCTCGGGTGTGCGCGGCATATCGCTCAAGATGAGGTCGCTAACGCCGAGCAGGCCGTTGAGCGGCGTACGAAGCTCATGCGAGATCAGGTTCAAGAAATCGTCCTTGGAGCGGTCGAGAATCGTGAGGCGGCGATTGGCTTCTTGCAATTCGCGCGTCCTCGCGGCCACGGTTTGCTCCAGACGCTCATTGTGCAGTTTCAAGGCCCGCTGCAGTTCATGCAAGTCGAGATGCGTCTCTACGCGCGCGTGAACTTCTTCGATTTGGAATGGTTTTGAAATGTAATCCACTCCGCCGGCGCGAAAGGCCTTCACTTTGTCGTCTGTTTCGCGGAGAGCGCTAAGAAAAACAACGGGGATGTCTTCCAGACCAGCATTGGACTTGAGCCGCTCGCAGGTTTCGTAGCCGTTCATTTCCGGCATCATGACGTCCAGCAGAATCAAGTCTGGAGGATCCTTGAGCGCGGCTGCAATGGCCAGCCGTCCGCGAGGAAAGGAGCGGACTTCGTAGCCTTCTTGCACCAGCATATCCTCGAGTAGCCGCAAGTTGGCCGGAGTATCGTCCACGATCATGATTTTGCCTTGCGCCATGCTGACACTCCTTTACCGGCGGCACGCGTCTTCGAGCAGCCGGGTCAGTACGTCATATTCGTACTTATCGGCGAGCTCCCAAAGAGCGTGAGCGCATCCTGCATCCTCGGAATCCGTGATCGCTTGGATGAGCGCGTCCAACGATTTCTTATTGCCGTTTTGCGTGGCCTCCCGGAGTTTCACCACTAGATCAACGGGCAATCGGCGAAGCATGTCAGCATTGAGAGAAGCGGGCTTGATAGCGCCTGGGCCTGCGCTTTCGCCGATCTCCCGATAGTCGTAAACGACATGCAACAGTTGGGCCACCCGTTCGAGCAAATCTTCCTCGCGTAACGGCTTGGCCAGGAAACCGTCCGCCCGGCTTTGGGTGGCGCTACGGCGATCTTCCTCCAAGGCGCTGGCAGTGAGCACGACAATCAACGTCTCCTTTCCAGCCGGGTTCTCTTTGATCCGGCGCGTGGCTTCCAACCCGTCCATGACAGGCATGTGGACGTCCATCAAAATCAAATCCGGCCGGCAACTTTCCCAAGTCCGAATGGCCGATTCTCCGTTCTCGGCGCCATGGACCGCGAATCCAACGGCGCCGAGCAGCTTCATCAACCAGTCGCGATTTTCAAACTGATCGTCTACCACCAGGATGGCGGGACGCGGGGTGCCAGGCCGGATGCCAATCACTTGCCGTGGTTCCGCACGGCGGATGGCGAGTCCTGCGTCACCTTTTTCTACTGGAATTTCGAATCGGAAAAGAGAGCCTTGACCCGAACGGCTGACGGCCGTCAGGTCGCCCCCCATGAGCCGGGCGAATTGCCGGCTAATGGCCAAGCCCAAGCCAGTGCCTTCGTGGGTGCTGACCGTCCGGTTCGCCTGGCGGAACGGCTCGAAAAGTTCCGCTAGTTCCTGTTCCCGGATGCCGGGGCCGGTATCTTCCACGAGCGCCGACATCCAGTACCCGTTATCGCCTTTCAGGCAGATAGTCAGGTGCAACGTGACCTTGCCGCATTTGGTGAATTTGACTGCATTTCCCAGCAGGTTGATGAGAACCTGGCGTATTTTTCCCTCGTCCGCCGAGACATAGGGGACCGGTTCGCCGTCCACCAACAATTCGAATGTCAGACCTTTCGCTTGCGCGCGCAGGCGAAACATGGCCGCGAGGTCCCCCAACACGCGAATCAGATTGAAGGTCACGGCTTTCAGTTCCGTGCGGCCGGCTTCGATCTTGGACAGGTCTAGCACATCGTTGATCAAGGCGAGCAGATGTTCGCCGCTACGTCCCATGATCTGCAGGTTTGCTTTAGCATCCGCCCCGAGCGACGGATCGCGCCGCATCAATTGCACGTAGCCGAGAATGGCGTTGAGCGGCGTTCGAATCTCGTGCGACATGGTGGAGAGGAATGTGCTCTTGGCACGGTTGGCCGCCTCGGCCTGGAGTTTGGTCTGGTTCAACTGCTGATTGGCGTCTTGCAGCTGGCGATTGGCCAGCTCCAACTGACGGGAGTTATAAAAAATTTCGGCCTCCATCTGTTGCATACGGGTGCGAAGATCGACGCTGCCGGCGGCTCGTGATTTTTGGTGCATGAATTCGGTCACATCCTCCACGCGATGAACGAAGTATTCAATTTCGCCGTCCTTTCCCAGGACGGGCGAGTTGACGGGGCTCCAATAGCGTTCTTCGAATACGCCATCGGGGCGGCGCATGTTGTACTTCTGAATCGCCATCGTGTCCGCCTCGCGTTTTTGACGGACCTGCTCCAGCGATGAGCGCAAATTGGAGACACCCGTCGCGCCAGGGTCGTCGGGATCATCGGGAAAAACGTCGAAGAGGCAGCGTCCTATAATATCGGCGCGCCTGGTCATCGTGGCCTTGAGGTAGGCATCGCTGGCGGCGGCGATTTCCAAATCCGGCGTCAGGATCAGGAAGAGGGCGGGCAAGGATTCCAGCAAACTTTGCAAAACAGCGCGGCTGCGGCGGAGTTGGTCTTCGATGGCGCGCCGCGCGGTAATGTCGCGGATGGCGCTCGATACTAACAGTCCTTCGTCGGTGTCGAGCGGGCTGAGGCTGATCTCGACCGGGAATTCCGAGCCATTTTTGCGGAGCGCGAATAGTTCGATCCCGGAACCCATGGCGCGTACCTCTGGATCGGCGAAGAACTCCGCGCGGCGCGCCGGATGCCAATCGCGCAGCCGAAGCGGGACAAGCTTTTCGATAAATTGTCCCAGAAGCTCAGCGCGTGTATATCCGAACAGGTTTTCCACCTGAGTATTGACCAGGACAATCTCGCCCCGCGTATTCACCACCACCACCGCATCCGGCGCGGCTTCGAGCAGCCCGCGGAATTTCTGTTCGGCGCGCTTTCGGTCTCCGATATCCCGGGCAATGGTGCAGGCTCCCGTGACTCGTCCCAACGAATTTCGAATGGGCGAAATCGTGATCGCCACGTCTATGAGTTTTCCGTCTTTCCGGCGTCGCTGAACGTCGTCCAGCTTGACGCTTTCGCCGTCCGCGATCCTGGTCATCGCTTGCGTGAACTCGTCTTCGCGGCCAGGCAGGAGCAAGCGCGAGAGCGATTGGCCAATCATTTCATCCGCCGAATATCCGTAAAGACGTTCTGCGCCATGGTTCCAGGTAACGACAACGCCATCCAGTGTTTTGCCGACGATGGCGTCGTCGGAGGAATCCACGATCGTCGCAAGCTGCTCGCGCGCCTCTTCGGATCGTTTCCGGTCGGTGAGATCGTGAATGGTGGCGGAGACCAGTTCGCCGTCTTCGGCGTGAAGGGGGGTGAGATTCACTTCCACAGGAACCTCGGACCCATCCTTCCGCAGCGCGAATACTTCGGTTCCGGCACCCATGGCCCTGGGCCGGGGATTTGCGAAGAATCCAGCGCGGCGTTCGGGGTGACGATCCCGAAAGCGCTCAGGCACCAAGCGCTCCATATCTTCTCCCAGCAGTTCGGAGCGACGGTAGCCGAAGAGGCTCTCGGCTCGTGAGTTCACCAGGACGATCTTGCCCTGGTCATTGACCACGACGACAGCGTCCGGCGCCGCTTCCAGCAGCTCCCGGAATCTACTTTCCGCCGCCAGTCTGCTGGCCGTCTCGCGCAGACGCTCCTCGGTTTTACGCAGTTCGGTGACGTCCCAGACTACGCCCACCAATTGCTTGGCGCGGCCAGGGCCGGCGAAGATCGCTCTTCCTCGAGAAGTAAGGAAGCGGACGGCGCCTGTAGGCGAGACTGTGCGGTATTCGGGAACATACTCCGCGCCGTTATCCAGGGATGCGGAAATCGCATTTTGAAGAGCAGGCAGGTCCTCTGGGTGTACGTGCGTGAGAAAGTCTCTTGAGGTGCGGGGAGACTCTTTGAGCGAGAAACCGAACAGCTCCAAGCAACGCTGATTGACTTCGACAATGTCTTCGGCTATGTTCCACGTCCAAATGCCGGCTCCGGTATGCATCAGCGCTTCATGCATTTGCTTTAGTTTGGCGAAATTACGTGCGGGCGCGGAGTGCATGGTTCCGCCAATTAACGCGATACCGACGCCGACTCCGATGTAGAGGCCAACACCGATGAAGTCGCTGAGGCTCAGCAGTGTGAACTGGCCGCGAGGAGGCATCAGAAAATAATCGGCGAACAGCCCGCCAAGCAAAACGCTGGTCACAGCTGGGCCAGTCCCGCCGTACCAGGCTGTCAGGAGGGTGGCGAAGAAAAAAATTGGGAAGGGGAACTGGTCGCCGACTAAGGGGTCGAGCCACAATCGCAGCCAGAGAGCCAGAAGAGTGCTGACCACGGCACAGGCGTAGCGCAACGCGGTTGAGCGAGACAAGGACGATACCTCCATCAGACTTGAGCCTGATACGGGAGGAGAGAAACAACTCTCGGGCGGTGGGAAGGGGACGGTTCCCAGGGGACTAACTCAACTTTAGCCGATTTGGCCGCGGCTGGGAGCGACGCCACGGAGGTCTAGGTTCGTGGCAGCGCTCCCTCGCGGAGCGCGGTTCAGTAATGCTGCACTACAGTCTGACGGTTACGGTTTTTACTTCGGTGTATTGTTGCAATCCGTATTCGCCGAGCTCGCGGCCGATTCCGGATTGCTTGAAGCCTCCGAAAGGCGCGCGGGTATCGAGCACGTTGTAGCAGTTCACCCAAACCGTGCCGGCGCGGATTTTGTCCGCGATGGAATGGGCTTTCTTGATATCGCGCGTCCAGACGGCGGCGGCCAATCCGTACATGGTGCGATTGGCGCGGTCCACCACTTCTTCCGGACTCTTGAACGGAATGATGCTCATCACCGGTCCGAAGATTTCTTCGCGGGCGATCGTCATGTCGTCCTGGACATCGGCGAAGACAGTGGGCGCGACAAAGTATCCGCGATCTCCCACGCGTTCGCCGCCGCACATGAGTTTCGCGCCTTCCTTGCGGCCGGATTCGATGTAGCC
>DATGIH010000252.1:0-10535 GCA_035295865.1 Bryobacteraceae bacterium | reverse complement strand
CGAAGAGGATGTGGACACTATCGAAACTGGCTCGCGCCTCGGGATGTTTTTGGTGCTGACGGCGCGGCCCAAGGAGGGCCTGGAGTATTTAGAAAAAGCCAAGGAGGTTTGCTTGAAGATTAAGGGACCCAAAGATCCCTTTTACACGCCGCAAGTGCTGCTCCAATACGGACGGGCGCTGGAAGCGATCGGCCGGCCCGAGCAGGCGCTGCAATCCATTTCCGAAGCGGTGGAGAATCGCCGTAAGAACCGGCCTGGAACCGGATACCTGGCGCAAATGCTGGAGGATCAGGCGTTGGTGCTGACGGAGCTAGGACAGTATGAGGAGGCGGACAAGTTACTGCGCGAATCCGAGCACATTCACAACCAGGTCGGCCAAAAGCTGGACATCAACTATTTTGCGCCCTGCGTGAAATTGGCTCTCGCCAAGGGCGACTTGGATGGAGCGAATGCTTTGCTCGATCATAACTTCGGTGCTCCATCCGAATCCGCCGAACTGAGCGGACCCTCCCTAAGTAACCTCGAGGCCCGCTCCGAAATTGCTGTGCGCCGAGGCGATGGAAAATCCGCTATCGCGCTGGCGCATCGGATCTCCGCTGCGATTGAATCTTCCCGGCAACAAGTTTATTTCGGCGGCTTTTATTCGCGCGCACTGCTCAACGAGGCGGAAGGCAGATTGTTGCAACGGGATGGTGCAGGCACCATGCCACTCATCCAACGAGCGGCGCAACGGCAAGTGGAGATGTCAGATCCAACAAGCCCCACATTGGCTCGCACCGCTGCGCTCTTGGGGTGGGCTTACCTCGAATCAGGCGACCGGAAGCGGGCGGCAGAATCGCTGGCCAAGGCCAAGGCAATTCTGCGCGCCCATCCGCAATTGAGCGATCGCTATGCGCTGACAGTTCGCGAATTGAGTGAACGCATGGCGCTAGCGAACCACCGGCTACAGTGAGTTCAGGAACGCGATCAGATCGGATTTCTCGCCCGGAGTGAATCCAATGTTGAAGCGCGTGTTGTAGAATTCGACGATATCCTGCAACGATTGCGCGCTTCCATTGTGGAAGTAGGGGGCGCGCGCGGCCAACCCGCGAAGCACCGGACCTTTGAATTTGCCGACGTCGGCGAATTTGCCGCTGATCATGGCCCGTCCCGGGTCCGTGGTTTTTACACACGTGGTCAAGCTGGGCAATTGGCAAACCGTGATTACCGGAAGATAGCTGGTGTCGAGCGTGTTGTTTCCGCCGGGAGGATCCGCAACGCCGATATTCAGCGGCGCCGACACAGAATGGTCGCCCGCATTCGGGCTGTCGTGACAAATTCCGCAGGTGGAGACGATACTGTCCGGGCCCGTAACGCCATTCGCGAAGGTTGTGCCGTTCAATCCGCCCACGCCGGTGATGGTGAACTTCTTGGTGTTGAATACAGCTTCCCCGCGAGCAATAGCAGCGCGTTGCGGGAGCCTGGCGTTTTCCCACGCAGAAAAGAGATTGAAGATCTGAGTGCTGAAGTTAAAAGGAACCGGATTTGTAGGATCCAAACCGACCGGATCGTTGGTTCCGATAAAGAAACCTTGCTTGCTCAACGCTTGCGGGCCGCCCGTTGCGCCGTTCGCGGTCAGTTCCCCCGCCAGAAAATCGAACGATTGCGCCGAGGTGAGCCCCATCTCGAATGCGACGATGGCTTGTTGTTGCGACGCGGTGAGTCCGGCGGCTCCTTGAGCGTGGATCATGGTTGCGTCCACGGCCTGATGGGCGAGATTGTCCACGAGCGACTGCGGATAATTGGTGGTGCTGATCGGCGTAGTGCCGGTTTGGGCGGACGACTCGCGGCCGTCCCACATGATTGTGCTCAGGAACTTGAGATTGCTGGTGGGCAGCGGCCGCCGATACATGGAGACCGTATCGGTCTCGCTACAGCCGTACGGATTGCTCACACTCACGATTTGAAAATCGCTGCCGGCGGGTGGGGCGAGCGGAATCCGAATCAGTCCTCGCGTTCGCAGCAAGCTGTAGGCCGCACGCCGCCCTTGCAACGTTGAAACGTTGATGTCGTGATTGCAGTTCGATCCATCGACGGTGCGGAAGATCGGATCCAGGCCGAGCGTGAAATCGAACCGGAGTTCTACGTGCGAGGCTGAGATGCTCATGCCATCGGAAGGCTGGTGGCAGCTTCCGCAACTTCGTCCGTTGGTACCGAGGCTCTGGAAGAACGGGCCGTTCAGATCGAAGTTGCCGTTCTGGTTATAAGTGGCAATGATACCCGTTGGGTCAGGAAAGGCAAGGAGATTGAATAGAAAGGCGCGGCCGATCTCAGCTCGCACGAGAGTGGCCGAAAGGAGCAGGACTGCGAGCCCGCCAAGCACCGTGACGGATTTGCGTCTTTTTAACAGCTTCATAATTTCCTCCAAGAAGGTCTTTACTATTGACCTGCGGAATCGGCCGGTGAAACTGACACTCTGTTCATGAAATTTTTTCGGCGAATTGCAGTCCGCTCGGCTCTCCCTAGGTCCGCCGCCTCACATGTGCTATCACTAGTCACATGTCCGATGAAGATCTGAAAGCTGAAATTGAACGGCTCCGCGCCGAAAACGAAGCTTTGAAGAAGCCTGCAACGCGGGGTCAGATGTCGATGAAGGTGAGCGAGAAGGGCGGGCTATCCGTTTACGGCCTGGGACGTTTTCCGGTCACGCTGTATCGCGAGCAATGGGAGAAGCTGCTAACCATGTCCGATCAGATCCGCACTTTCATTAAGGAACACGACAGCGAGCTGAAGAAGAAAGAATAGCTAGCGTCCAACGGGCGGCGCCGTCACGTTGGTGTATTCGTAACGCATGGTGCGATGGCTTTTCCCTGCCGCGCCGCCCACATCCATATCCATTTCCAGCTTAAGTGGCACGCCGCGCGACTTTGACATCCAGATCTGAGAATCGGTTTTCGATCCTTGATGCTCGTCATGCATGCTGTAGACGGTCGCCGCTTCGCCATTGACGGATTCATCGCGAACTGCCCGGCAAACCGCGTTGGGATGCTTGTCTTCCCCGGTTTTGCGCAGCTCTTGCATCCGTTGCGGCGTTGCCTTGCTGATGTTCCAGCGGCCATTGCTCTCGATGTAGGTGGTGTTGTTCAGATAAATCAGTTCGTTGGACTTCGGCTTGCCGCCCGTGTAAGTCGCTATCTCGGTGGTATAGATATGGGTCGGGATCGCGTAGATTTTGGCGTTTGCGTCCGCCAGCATTTTGCACGTGGAATCGGCCGCCAAAGAGACTGCCAAGACAGCGGGGCATAGCGTGAGAATACGCCACTGGAAACTCATGAGACCCATTCTACAAGCGCGGCTCGCGTACAAACCGTGCGACCACGCTGGTGATCTTGGCGCCTAATCGCCGGGCCAGCTTTTGCGTGTCGTGGTTTGAATCCGTGTATGAAAATCGCGCACGCCGCGCGCCGTGCGCCCATCCGATCGCAAGCGCTTCCGCGAGCAACGTCGCGTTAACCCAACTGCCGTAACGCCCCGGTGCCACGACTCTCGTCTCAACCACCGCAGTATCGCCTTCCACTTTGCCTAACAGGATACCCGCTACTTGGCCATCCAGCATTGCCACCGGCGAAATGTTCATCTCCGGCGATTGCGCCAGCAGGCCGCGCCATTGATTGAGTTCGCCCTCCTGCGCGACATGCTGCGCGTGGAGACTAGCGACTTGATCCACCGGCGCCTGTTCAAGTGGAATGACCCGCGCTCCCGGCGGGAGTTGTAAGCGAGCGCGCAGCCGGCCCGTGAACTCCTTCATTTCCGCCATCTCCGCTTCCACGGTGGTCAAGGATTCCTTGAGGTCAAAACCATTGCGCTCGCAGAACGTCTTTGCCGCGGTTTCCATCTCCGCAACGCCGCTCATCGAACCCACGCCTTCGCGCGCGAGACGCTCAACAATCCGCGATCCCACTCCCTGGCGCCGAAACGCCGGAACGACGTGAATCCGCAGGTGAGTGATCGCATCCGGTGTTTGCCGGTACGCTGCCGCCGACACGATGCGCGGAGCTTCGTCGCGGATGCCGATCAAATAGTTGCGCGCAGCGGCGTTGTGGAACGTTTCCGGCAGAAGCATCCGGCAGACCGCCCACTCATTGTCGCGTGGCGGCCGGAGATCGAACTTCATGCCACGGGCTGGCGTTCCCGCAGCATTTCGCTGTTGGCGAAAGCGCCCTCGGCTTCCGGATGCCGGCCCATCGCGCGCAACGCCCGTCCCAGAATTTCGTGCGCGGCCGGCTGATCGTAACGCAACCGGATGGCATCGAGCGCAGCTTCGGCGGCTTCATCCGGGCGGCCGAGTTCCAGCAGCGCGTGCGCCAATCCCCGATGCGCGGGAGCGATGCGGGAATCTTTCTCGATTGCGGAACGGAACACAGAAGCGGCTTCCTGCCACTTTCCCACGCGCAGATAAGCGTCCCCAATCACGGTGTCCAAAGCGGCAATCATTCCATAATCGGCCTGCCCGTTATTGAGGTACAACAATGCCTCGACGTAGTTCCCTTCGGCGATCGCCAGGTGCGCGCGGGCCACCACTTCATACGTGGGATCGGGAGCGTCCAGCAGCAGCGCCTCGCACATCTCCCGGCACTCGCGATACTGCTTGTTCCTGAAGTACGAATGGACGAGATGAAAGCGGATTTCGAGGATGCCGGGATTTGCTGCGGCGAGTTGTTCGAGCAGCGGAATGGCTTCGCCGATCCGATCCTGCGATATCAAAACGCGGGCCAGGTGAAAATCGCGGCGCAGCTTGGCCGCCTCGGCTTCACGCCGCCAACCTTTCGCGATTTTATCGGTGTAGCCGGACTCTTCCAATTCCAGAAAATCGAGTTCCGGCGGGGCTTCTGGCTGGCGAGGGAACGGACGATTCACGAGTATGCGCTCGGGCTTGGCCGCACAGATCTCGGTGATCGCGCGTCCCGACATTCCCGGCGCCGGCGCGTAGCCAAACAAGGCAAGAATCGTTGGAGCGATGTCCAGCAGCCCGGTTCCAAAAGCCAGTTCGTCGGCTTCGATGCCTGGACCGCTTGCGCACAAGAGTCCGCGGGGTTCGCGGCCGGTCATCGCAAGATATTCCAGTTGACCGGCGGTCCGGTCGGATACCAGCATCACGACTGCTTCCGGACCAGCCAACTGCAGCAACCTTCCGAGTAGAAGATCGAGGAATCGATAAACACCGCTGACGACGTCTTTGTAAATCTCGTCGGTGTTATCCGGAAAAAGCTCGCAGGCCTGGCCGAGCGCGCCGAACCACACAGCGGAAAAATCCCATTCTTCGGTTTCGAGCAGCGTGGTTGCCGTCGCATGCACACTCACCGCTTGCGATAAGATGACCGCCAGTTTCGCCAGCCGTTTATCTTTATCCTGGTCGATTCGCGCCATTTCCGGAACGAACAGGTGCAGCTCATTGCCGGTCCATTCCTTGGGATGAAATCGCAGCGGCGCGAGCTTGGACGCTAGCGGCGCAGGATACACGCTTTCAGGAACGCCCAGTGCAAATCCATCGGAAACGCACGCCGCCGCGCCTTGCGCGGGATGCGTGACGGGCCACCCCATGGTCTGGCAGCGCAAGCCCTCGTGCGCGAGAAGATCCCAGACATAAAATGCCCCAAGCGATGCGCGAGTGGCCGGGCGAACTCCGGCGGTGACCGGATCGGACTCGGTGGAATCCAGAACTCCGTGCCGATCCGCATAGACGCCGGTGGCGATGCTGGTCCAGAGCAACGGAGAACAGAGCGGGGCCAGCGTGTTCAGATCGCCCATCACACCGTTTTCGATCACGCGGGCGAGATTCGGCATCGCGCCCGAATCGAGAAGAGGATGTATTTTGTCCCAGCCGGCTCCGTCCCAGCCGATTAGAAGGACTTTAGTTGCGCGCCGCACGGCGGCGTCGTAATTCGATCAGACCAGCTCCGCCGAGGACGAGCAGCGGAAGAGCCGATGGTTCGGGTACGGGAGCGCCTTCGCCCGCAGTGATTGCCTCGTTCGCAGTGTTGTCGAAAGCGTAGCCGATCAGATCGAACGAAGCGCTGCTACCGTTAGCGGTGGTTGCGATTTCCGCCCAGCCGGCCTGCGGTCCACCCGCTCCTACAAAATAAAGACCGAGATACCTGATATCGCCGTTGGAAGGCCAGTCGCCGCCGCTGAAGAACGAATTGTTCTGGTCAACACCGACCAATTTGCCTCCCCCACCCCAGTTGCTGGAGACGGTGGGATCAATCACAGATCCGAATCCAAGGGCAGCGACGTTGCTGGACGCAACCGGATCGAGCAATACCTGCGCGCTTCCTGTCGTTCCGACGCTAACCTCATTGACGGTTCCAGTTGTCGGCGGATCCAAAAAGCTGCTGGCCGTGAGCGTAAAGTCGCCTGAGTGAAACGACAGATTATTTGGGATACTCGACGTGCTAACAGTTGTGTTTACAGCGACGTACGTGATATCAGCCTTCGCAACACCCGGCGCGACGAGGGCCGCGGCGCCGGCAATCGTGTAAGCAGCCAATTTCTTTTCCAATTGACCGCTCTGTCTGGCTTCACTTCGGCTCTTTGTCATGGTGTTATTCAGTTTACAATGTGCACCAAACTACTCACAAGGGGAAAGTCAATAATTGAGGATCGTGAAAGGTGTGGAGGGTACTGGTACTAGGCCTTGCGTTTCCTGCGCGCGATCGAATTGTGGTTGCTTCTGTGCTGCCAGTCTCGGATTCCACAGCCCACTGACGTTGAACATATGCCGTGCTTGCATGTAATAACCGAGTGCCAGTAAGACCAAGGGCAGAGCTTCGGGTTTCTGCTGCACTCTTCGTTCGAGCCGAGCTGCCATACTTGCTTCCGACGGACCCAGCCGCGTTATGTGTCTGGCCATTTCAATGCGCTGGCGATCCACTTCGCGAGACGGCGGCGGACTCTTTTGCTGCGATCCGCGCTCCGTGGGTTGGAACAAATCGATAAATCGGGCGACCCGATGCTCGAAAGCCGCGGGGCGATACAACCGATTGCAGAGCCACTGCACTCCCGCGACGAGATCTCCGTGGGTCATTTGTTTTGGAATAATGTTCGTGGTCCAGGGAAGAACGGCGCCGATTTGCGAGTATTCGGTGAGGCGATTTTCAGCCGACAGGCGCGCGTGCAACGGCGTCGCCTCCGGCGCCGAGACCGGAGTTACGGTGAACATCGGAACGGGCAGCGACATTCCGAATTCATATTGCCGCTCGAAAATATCCAAGCCGTCGGAATCGAAGCCGAGCATCATTCCGCCTGTGACCATCATGCCATTGGCGGCGAAGCGGCCCACCTGTGCGGCCATATCCACGCCGATGTTTTGGCGCTTTTTGGTTTCTTTCAGGCTGTCGGCGTTGGGCGATTCGATCCCGATGAAGACCGTGGCTAGACCGGCTTCGCCACAGAGCCGCAGCAGTTCTTCGTCACGCGCGCAATCGATGGAAACCTGCGTCGAGAACCGCATTCTGCCGGCTGTGCGGGCTTCGTTCCAATCGCGAATCGCGGTCAGCAGTTCTTTGGCGCGCGCTCGAAAAACGGTCAAGTTGTCGTCCGCCAGGAAAACCGAGCGATAACCGATTGCGTACAACACGTCCAACTCGCGGAGAACCTGCTCCGGCGACTTGTGGCGCTGCTTGCGGCCGAGATATTGGATCACGTCGCAGAACTCGCATTCAAAAGGACAGCCGCGCGATGTTTGTAGCGTTCCGGCCAGAGCGCGATGGTTGGAATACAGATCCCAGCGCGGGATGGGTGATGCGCGCAGATCGGGTTTGTCCCCGATGTATTCGCGCTGCCATGTCCCCGCACGCAAATCCGAGAAGAATTGTTCGGCAATGTTCTCCAGCTCGCCGCGCACCAGGATGTCGCATTCCTTGCGCAGCTTCGCGGGAGAAAGGCTGGCAAACGGGCCGCCGCAAATGACGATTTTGCCGCGTTTGCGGAATTCGCGCGCCAAATCGACCATGCGGTTTTCCTGGCTTACTTTGCCGGTGATGCCGACGAATTCGGCTGGTGTATCAAAATCGACGGGCGAGATTCCCTCGTCGCAGAGCGTGAGGTGGAAATCCGGCGGCGCCATACCGGCCACCGTCGCAATCGCTGCGTCCGCCATCAGAACGGCTTTGCCGAATCCCCACGCCTCATGAGCCTCCATGCCGAAATAGAACGGCACGTCGGTGCGGGGATTAATGAGGTAAATCGAAGGCGCCACGACTACACAGCGTATGATAACCCACAACTCCGCTGGGAGCACAGGGTTCAAGTTCTAGTACATTTCTGCGATCCGTCGTTTTTGGACGGCTGATGTACAATCGTTGGTTAACAAGGGGTGAAACGTTATGAGGAACCACATCCGCAGTCTGTCTTTTTTGTTGTTAGCCGCAGGATTGGCGTTCGGCCAAGCTACCACGTCGATCCGTGGACACATCACCGATCCTTCAGGTGCGGCGATCCCCGGCGCGCAGGTTCATTTGATCAAAACCGATACGAATGTCTCGCGCGATGCGGTCTCGAACAACGAAGGTTTCTATGAGATTCTCCAGCTCGCCCCCGGCGCGTATCAGATTACGGTGAAAGCCAACGGCTTCACCGAAGCGGAAGTGGAAAACGTGGAATTGCAGGTGAGTCTCCCCGCAACTTCGAACTTCCGGCTGCAAGTGGCCGGATCAAAGCAGACCGTGGATGTGAGCGAAGCGGGCGCGCCTATGGTGAATACCACCGACGCGACGCTCGGCAACAATTTCGATACCAAGCAGATCGAGCAGCTTCCTATTGAAGCGCGCAACGTGGTGGAGTTATTGAGCCTGCAGCCTGGCGTGCTGTTTCTGGGCAACCGCGTGGATTCCTTCGGAGACAGCCGCAGCGGCGCCGTGAATGGAGTGCGCAGCGATCAATCGAACGTGACGCTGGATGGAGTGGATGTCAACGACCAGAACACCGGCTTTGCGTTCACCAGCGTGCTGCGCAACACGCAGGATTCCGTGGAAGAGTTCCGCGTCACGACGAGCAATGCGAACGCCGATGCCGGCCGTTCCGCCGGCGCGCAAGTTTCGCTGGTCACCAAGAGCGGCACCAACGCGTTTCATGGAGCGCTCTACGAATACAATCGCAACACCGATTTTGTCGCCAACGATTATTTTCTGAAGGCATCCGAGCTGGCGTCCGGGCAGCCCAATCAGCGCGCGCCGCTGATCCGGAATGTGTTCGGTGGATGGCTTGGCGGTCCGGTGATCAAGAATCGGCTGTTCTTCTTCTATAACTACGAAGGGCGCCGCGACGCCGAGGCATCCAGCCAGGCGCGCACCGTCCCCACCGCCAGCATGCGCGCGGGATTTTTGAACTACACGAATGCAAACGGCGGGACGACCACTCTGTCGCCTGCGCAGATCAAGGCAATGGATCCGCTCGGGATTGGCGAGGATCCAGCGATTCTTTCGCTCCTGCAGGGTTATCCGCAACCGAACGATCCAACGCTCGGCGACGGATTGAACACGTCCGGATATCGCTTCGCGGCGAATCAACACGCGTCGTTCAATACAGAAATCGCGCGCATCGATTACAACATTTCTTCCAACGGCCGGCACGCGATTTTCTTCCGCGGCAATTTGCAAGGCGACAACCAAGGGGGAGCGCCACAGTTTCCGGGCTTGCCTCCTTCGACCAGCATTCTCAACAACAGCCGCGGATTCGTGGTGGGATATACGGCCGTGCTGACGCCCACGCAGGTAAACACGCTGCATTGGGGATTCACCCGCCAGAGCGGACAGACCGAGGGCATCTCATCGCAGCCGCAAGTCACGCTCGCTGGGCTCGATTCGCCCATCTCGTTCTCGCGGTCCAGCATTTTCCATGTGCCGGTGAATAACATTACCGACGATTACTCCTGGACGCGCGGATCGCACACTTTCCAATTCGGCTTCAACATGCGCATCATCGACAATTACAGCCTGAATTACGGGAACTCGTTCCCCTCCGCGAATATAAATCTCGGCTGGCTGGTGGATTCCGGCATCGCGAACAAGGGTGTGCCCTTCGATCCCGCAGTCGCAGGCTTTGCGCCGGTGAACGACAGCTATAGCCTGCAGTACGACAACATCCTGATGACCATGGTCGGCATGGTGACTGAAGGAAACGCGGTTTATAACTACACGAAGAATGGAACGCCGCTTTCTCTTGGCACCCCGCTGCTGCGCGATTTCCGCTGGAATGAATACGAAAGCTACGCGCAGGATTCGTGGAAGATCACGCGCAATCTCACGCTGACCTACGGCGTGCGCTGGACGCTGCTGCAGCCGCCCGCCGAGTCGCATGGAACGCAAGTGAGTCCCTGCGTGGCGAACGGGAATAGCTGTACACCGTTGAGCTTGAGCAGTTGGCTGGCGACGGATATCCAGCAAGGTGCTTCCGGCGGCGCGGCGCACAATGCGCCTGAAATCTCGTTTGCTCCGAGCGGCCGCTACAACGGCAAGGCGGATTTTTGGAATTACGAATATCACGACTTCGCGCCGCGC
>DATGIH010000251.1:0-31966 GCA_035295865.1 Bryobacteraceae bacterium | reverse complement strand
TCGCGTTGGTGGGGGTGTTGGGATCGAGTTGCATCACCACGCGGTAGACTCCGACGGTGCCGGGTTCGAGGCCGGCAAACAGCACGTTCGCACTTAGGCCGCCGACTTGAGCGTTATCCACGGGCGTGTTCGGCGTGTTGAAAGCCGGACCGTCGTACACTTTGCCAGTTGCCTGCACGGTGGTCCCGCCAGCGCCGGTGACCGTTCCAAGCCCGGCTGCGAAAATAGTGATCACTTCGCCAGGCACGGCCGGATTATCGGCGGTTACCGGCGCATTCGCCACGCTGGAGCAACAGGTCTGCTGGCTGCCCAACACAGTGATGAGTACCAGAGCCCCAGTGCTGATGGTTCCCGAAATCTTGATGCCATCGCCTGGAGGGCCGGGAACCTTCGCGGTCAGCACGATTCGGGTAAACTGCCCAGCCGGCTCCGCGGTGACCTTTTCGTTTCCGTTGGAATTGATCAGGGTGATGAAACCGTCGCGAATGGTTGCCAGCGTATCGGTGGCCTGGACCGTATAGTGGTAAACACGATCTTCAATGCTGATGGTGGCCACATCGCCACCTTGAATGGTTCCATCCACGCTTACCACCGCGATGCCGTAATTCGATGTGTGATAGGCGTACGCTCTCCGGGGATCGGTTCCATTGAGCGCGAAAATACCGGGACTGGACGCCACGACGGGAACGGCGATGTTTACAGTTGCGGTAGTGGGGCCGCCTTGCCGTTCGGTCCGGACGAATGCCGTGACGCCGTTTGAGTCGCTAACTTCGAAAGGAAGCTGCGCATTGATCTGAGTGGGCGAGACATAAAGCAACGGGGCGCGGATTCCATCAAAGTATACTTCCACGCCGGCTAATTTAGTGGGAAGGAAACCTTGCGAGTTGGGTACGCCCGTAGCGGTGCCATCACTGAGGAACTTGCCGGTGAGCGTCACCAACGTTCCAGGAGCGACAAATCCCGCGTTCTGCCCGCCGGTCAGGTTGGCACCGGCGGTGGCGGCTGTCTCGGTCGGGGTGCCTGTACTCGAAGCGGCGGCCACCGCCACCGAATAGGTGACATTGTTGCCCGGAAGGCCCGGCGTCCGCGCGGTCAATGAGATTTGATTGGTGGCGGGGGCGGCGGTGGCAATCACATTCGGATCCGGCTTGCCGGATTTCACACCGTTGATTAAATCGGTGATGTTCAAAATGATCAGTGCGAGCGAATCGTTATCCGCCACAGTGTACGCGTAGGTCGCGGAGTCGATGGTGACGGTAATCGTATCCTTGGCGGTGACGGTGCCGCCGAAGTTGATGCTTCCGAGGGCGGAAACGATGCGGCTGGCGGAGTTGGTGATTCCATTCACGGGAATCGCGGGAAGCGCCGGTGTAAACACGAGCACGCGGCGGTCGAAGGGATCGCTCACGTATAGATTCGAGCCGTCCCAGGCAAGGGACATTGGGGTACGGATCTGCGCCGGACTGGACCGCAACACGTTGGCATTCGGATCGAACGTGGTATCGGCGTCCGTGACACGATCGGTGAATTCATCGGGCTGCCCCAGCACTTCGTCGGCAGGCGTGCCATTTTTCGTGGGAATGGTGTTGAACACCAGAACGCGATCGTTTCCGCCATCGGCGACAAACAGGCGAGTGCCATCCGAGAGAGCGTAGCGAGGCAAGCTGAGAGTCCCGTAGCAGCTCGCCGGGTAGGTAGGATTTCCGCTTGCATCCTTGCCATTGGTCTTGCACAGAGCGGCGGAGTTATTGTCCACATCGCTGGTCATGTCCGGTTGACCGACTACGACATCAGCGGCTGCGTTGGTTTCCGTCGGGATGGAGTTCCAGATCAGCACGCGAGAGTGGCCCAGGTCCGTAACGAAGAGCCGCTGCCCGTCAGAGGTCACCGAGACGGGGGAGAACAGATTGCTCGAAGTAGCGGGAAGCTCAAGTGTTGTTGGCGGCGGCGCGGTGGTGAAATCGGGTTCGCCGAGGACATAGTCGGCGGGTTGATTGTTGGTGGTTGGAATGGTGTTCCAAACCAAAACGCGGCTATTTTGCGTGTCCGCCACAAAGAGGCGCGTGCCTTGAATCCAGACGCCCTGCGGTCCGCGGAGAGATTTATTACTGATTCCCGGCTTGCCGGAAGTGAAGTTGTCCTGGCCCAGGACGATATCCGCGGGCGCGCCATTGGTGGTGGGAATGTTCTTCCAGATCAGGACGCGGTTGCTATCGGTGTCCGCTACCACCATGATCTTTCCGTCGGAGGCTACCGCGCTCGGATTGTAGAGTCCGGTTTGGGTTTGACCGGGAAGGTCGCCTGAGAAGTTCGTCTGGCCAACCACTAAGCTGGCGCTGCCGATGTGTTGATTTCCTACACAGACCGGGCAGCGGGTTCCTTGTGGAATTTCGGTGGTCGGCGGAGGAACGAGAGAGGAGAGGTTGTGATAAATGAGAACGCGATTTTGTCCGGGCGTGGCCTGGATATGATTGGAATCCACCACGAACAGTGTGTTGTTGGCGTACGCCAGTCCGCTGCATGCCCCGAGCACGAACTGGGTGGGAGTACCTTGATCCTGTTGCGTGAAATTGACTTGGCCGATAACCAGGCGGGCGGCCTGGCCGGTCATAAAATCCACGGCGGTGGCGGCAAACATGGCGCCGCTGGTGACAACTGCTAATAGACAGAGCTTCATTCGTTGAATTTCGCGGATAAGGAACAAGTATAACAACCTCGTGACGGATTCCGTGGGACTCGGGTTTCAGTGAGGCGATGTGACATGGATCGGCACAGGCGTGAAGCGAGAGCACAGGTTGGGCACGGGATTCGAACGATTGCTAAGCATTAGCTGGCCTGTGTGCACGAGGGGTGCCATTTGCGGCGATTCGTGATAGCGCCCGCTGGCGGTCGCGGTTCTGGTCGGCGATGATACAATGAGTTCTTCTTTTGTCGACGCGTACGAATAGTTTGGTGGAGCGGGCCGGCCGCTGGTTTCTTGAATCCGGAATTCAGGAGCCGGCCGGGGGAGTGGCCCGATATTACCGTTCGGATTTGGGAACTAACGCGCACGTTTCGACCGAAATCACCGGCTACGCGGTGAGCGCTCTGCTCTATCTGAATCAGCACACCGAGCAGCCGCAGTACCTGGAAGCGGCCTTGCGGGCGGCGCGATTTCTGGCGAATACGGCTTGGGATGCGCGACTGGCGACGTTTCCGTTCGAGCATTCGAGCAACGGCACACAGCCACGCGCGCTGGCTTACTTTTTCGATTGCGGAATTATCGTGCGGGGGCTATTGGCGGCATGGCGGGTTTCCAAAGACGATCATTTGCGGGATACGGCGATCGCGGCGG
Organism: Bryobacteraceae bacterium; assembly: GCA_035295865.1. Classification (GTDB taxonomy): domain Bacteria; phylum Acidobacteriota; class Terriglobia; order Bryobacterales; family Bryobacteraceae; genus Palsa-89. The sequence continues at coordinate 28,632 of DATGIH010000251.1, read as the reverse complement.
GGCGATCCATGGCGGCGGATTTTGCGTCGAGCGGCGCCATTCATCCGATTCTTGCGTTGCCGGGCAAGCAAGCGCTGCCTTATGAGCCGCGCTGGTCGGCGATGCCGGGCTGTTATCAATTGAAATCCGCGATGGCTTGGTTCGAGCTTTTCGAGACGACGGGCGAGATGGAATTCCTGCGCGCGTACGAATCCGCGGTGGAAGCCGCGATGCTGAGCGAGCATGATTTCTTGCCCGGGGCATCCAGCCGCGAGTTAGTGATGGATCGGCTGCACGCATATGTTTATTTCCTGGAAGGATTGCTGCCGGTGCTGGACCGTTCGGACTGCGCGCAAGCTTATCGTGCGGGTCTGGATCGGGTATCGGCTTATCTCGAGGAGATCTCGCCGCTGTTTGCGCGGTCCGACGTGTATGCGCAGTTGCTTCGGGCGCGACTATACGGAGAGAGATTGGCGGGCATTCCACTCGACCGTGTGGCGGCGGCGCGCGAAGCGAAGCAAGCGGCGGGATTTCAGCTCAAATCGACGGATGCGCGAGTGGCAGGCGGATTCCTGTTCGGGCGCAAAGGCGGCGACGCGCTGCCGTTCGTCAATCCGGTGTCCACGGCGTTCTGCGTGCAGGCGCTCATTCAATGGGACGACCGCAAGAACAACGCGTTCGAGGCTCGCCGGCATTTACTGATTTGAGCGACGCCATCAAGGTCCTCTTTGCTTCGGGCTCCGAGGATCTGATTCCAACTGCGATTGAACACATGCAGGGGCTCTTTCCAGAGATCCCGCTGGTGGTGGTTTCCGAATTTGCGCCGGCAGGAGCGGCGTGGATCCCGTTTCGCGTCGCGCGTGGGTTTTGGGAGAATCTGGAATTTTTCCGCTGGCATTTTCGCGGGAAGCGGATTCGTCTTTCCGCCGTCATTCTGCAGCCGAGAATGCCGTATTGGAAGATGCGCTGGATCGCGTTTTTTCTGGCGCCGTGGAATTTTCTGGCGTTCAACGAAAACTTCGGCCACTTCATGTTTCGGCCCGTGGCGGCGCCAAGCATTCTGCGGCACATGCTTTGGCGGACGCGGAATTTTCTGGTGTGGCATTTCTCGCCGGGAGGCGCGGTTTATACGTTTGTTTGGAGGCTGGGGCATCCGTGGGCGTTCCGGCGGCCGGTGCTGGCGTGGTTGGCGCGCGGAGCTGGAATCGTCGCGGGGGTTCGGAAATCGCTGAGTTCGCCGCGCGCGCTGGCTAGCGATTCCGCGGTTCGGCCTGCAGGGATTTCGGTAGTGATCCCTTCGCGAAACGGGCAGGATCTGTTGCGGGCGATGTTGCCGGAAGTGGCGCGGCAAATCGATCAGGTTGGCGGCGAGATCGTTGTGGTGGATAACGGGTCAGACGACGGGACTGCGGATTGGTTGAAGGCGGAGTATCCCGCGGTGACGCTAGAGTTGTCGGCGAGCGCCTCGTCTTTTGCGAGCGCGGTGAATCGGGGAGTACGAAAATCGCGCTATTCGCACGTTTGTTTGTTGAATAACGACATGTTGGTCGAGCCGGGCTTTTTCGCGAGCCTGCGTGCTGCGTTCGATGCCGTGCCCGATCTTTTTTGCGCAACCGCCCAGATCTTTTTTCCGGAAGGAGTTCGCCGCGAGGAGACTGGGAAAGCGGTGATGCCATTCGCGGACGAACGTAAGCCGATGGATTTTCCGGCGCGCTGCGAATTCCCGTTTGCCGGAGAAGATTTGAGTTACGTTCTGTACGGGAGCGGCGGTTGCTCGCTATTCGATGCGCGGAAGCTGGCGCAGTTGGGCGGGTTGGATGAGATTTTCGAACCCGCTTACGTGGAGGATCTCGATCTCGGATTCCGGGGCTGGCAGCAGGGTTGGCCTTCGGTTTTTGTAGCGGGGGCCCGGGTGTTGCATCGGCATCGTACGACGACGTCGCGTTATTACACGCCGGAATTTTTGGATCGAATTCTGGAGTTGAATTACTTGCGTTTTTTGGCGCGGACATTGCGTGGGGGTCCGGTGTTCCGGCGGCTTTGGCGCGAGGCGATTCAGCGGCTGAATCTGATCAGCGCGGAGACGAATCCGAATCCTGCCGCTGCGTGGGCGCTGGGCCGGGCTTTGCGCGCGCCTTGGTGGGCGAAGCGGATACCGGAGCCGGCGCTGGCGGACGAACACATTCTCGCGATCGGTAGCGGCGCGGTGACGGTGATTCCGGGGCGCGCGCGCCGTGAGAAACCGGTGATTGTGATTGCGACGCCTTACTTGCCGTTTCCGCTGGCGCACGGGGGCGCGGTGCGGATGTACAACCTGATGCGGCGCGCCGCGCGGGATTACGACCAGGTGCTGCTGTCGTTCTCCGGTGATCCAAGGGAGGCGCCCGCGGAGCTTTTAGAAATTTGCGCGGAAGTGGTTTTGGTGAAGCGTCCGGGAACGCATCTGCTGCCTTCTACCGATCGGCCGGACATTGTGGAAGAGTTCGATTCGCCGGCGTTTCATGCCGCGCTGCGGCAGACGATCCGGAAGTGGAATCCGGCTGTGGTGCAGCTCGAATTCACGCAGATGGCTCTGTATGCGGGCGATTGCGCCGCGGCGAAAACGGTGCTCGTCGAGCATGACGTCACGCTGGATCTTTATCAACAACTGCTGGCGCAGGGCGATGATTGGGAGCTGCGGCGTCAGCTAGGGCGCTGGATTCGGTTTGAGAAGGCGGCGTGGTCCGACGTGGATCGCGTGGTGGTGATGTCGGAGAAAGACCGCGCGTTGATCCAGGGAAGCGCGAAGGCGGTGTGCCTGGCGAACGGCGTGGATCTGGAACGCTTTCAGCCGACGGAAGCGGCTCCGGAAGCGCGCCGGCTGCTGTTTCTGGGGTCATTCGCGCATTTGCCGAATGTGCTCGCCGTGGACTTTTTCCTGCGCGAGGCGTGGCCTGCGTTGAAGCAGGCGGGCGCTACGTTGCACGTGATTGCGGGCTCGCGACATCAATATTATCTGGATCGTTATCGCGATCGAGTGCAGCCAGATCTCGGCCAGAGCGGGGTGGAAGTGGAAGATTTCGTCGCGGATGTTCGTCCGGCGTACCGGCGCGCAACAGTTGTAGTGGCGCCGCTGCTCGCTTCCGCCGGAACCAATATCAAGATCATGGAAGCGATGGCGATGGGAAAAGCGATTGTCAGCACGCCGGCCGGGATCAACGGGCTGGATTTGCATCCGGGCATCGATGTCGCGATTGCGAATACCGGCGCGGAGATGTCGCAAGCGATTCTCGATTTGCTCGATCATCCGGAGCGCAGGAGGCAGATGGAGCGAGAGGCGCGGTTGACTGTAGAACGGTCGTTTAGTTGGGATGGGATCGCCGCGCGTCAGAAGGAAATGTACGAAGAATTGACGCGGGATTAGCCCAGCTTGCGCGCAAACGCGGCGTAATCGAGCGCGCCGAAAAATTCCTTGCGAAACGCTTCCGGCAATTCCCGGATCGAAGGCATGCTATCCACGGCCGGACTGAGCCGCTCTACTTCGATGCGCCCAAAGCCGGCTTCTTCGAGATAAAAGCTCAGGAGCGCGGGCGGGATGGGATGGCGGTGCGTCGGATCGAGATAGAAATGAGTGGCGAAAATAGCAAGGCATTCGGGATTGGGCGTTTCGAGCGCGAGTAATCCGCCGGTTCGCAGCTTGGCATGCGCGAGCCGGATCAACTCCGGCAGCCGTTCGGGGGGAAGATGTTCGACGACCTGCGAACAGACGATTCCACCGAGCGAAGAATCCGGCAGGTCGCGAAGGTAGGCGAAGAGATCGGCGGATTCCGCTGGCAGGCCTTTTTGGCGGCAGAGTGCGAGCGAGTCGTCGTTCAAGTCGATGCCGGTTGCTTGGATACCCGCCTGGCGCAACACGTCAAGAAGTTCGCCACGGCCGCAGCCGAGATCGAGAACCGGAGCGTGATCGCGAAATCGTTCGGCATAGATTTGCTGACGCTGTTGGATCGCGGATTCGGATCCGCGGAATTTTTCGGCGAACTTCAGCCAGTCGACGTCGTGGAAACCGGAGGAAACGGCAGCAGGCGCTTCGTTTACGGCGGAGGGAGCGTGCGCCGAAGCCTTCTGGCGCAAGGTACGAAGCTCGGCATGGATGATGGTTTCATATTCCAATCGAATTCGTTCCATGTCGGCCCAAAATGTTTTTTGCAGCTCTTCGATGCCGGCCGCAAGGCGTTTTTGCATGGATACGGTGGATTGCTCCAGCGCAGCCTCGAAGTTTTTGTGCTGCGAGCGCATCAGTTCGCGGTGCGTAGCCTCCAGGGAAGTCACGCGATTTTGAAACGCGCCCTGTTGATCGGCCACGCTGCGTAAGAAGGCGATTTCGGTGGCGCTTAGCTTTTGATCCCACTCCACGCGCCAATGATTCCAGTGGGTGCGAAGATCGTTGAGGTGCTGCTCGGCATCCGCTGCACCCTCAATGCGGGCCGAGAGCATGGAGATGGCACGATTGCAATCGTTCAAAGCTTCTATGGTGGATTGCACACATCCCAGCACGGCGCGGTTGAACTCCACCTGTTCGCGCACATGCCAGTTGAGCGCGCGCGAGACCAAACGCTTGATGCTTTGCGCGATGGAATTTACGAATCCGGGCGGGCGCGGATTCACCGATCCGATGCTGGCTACCTTGCCTTCGGCGGCGTCGCGCGCATGCAGCAGCGGCGTCAGGTCCGGGAGCGGAACGCCGCCCGTTGCCGATCCGTTGGGATGGCGCGCGCGGACCCGCTGGCGGATTTCCGCGACGACCGCAGCTAACTCTTCACCCTTTTGATCCATGTTTCTTAGTTCTGTTCCATTCCGCGGTGATTTTGGTGAACACCCCGCCGCGCGGCGTGAATTCGCCGATCACGATCGCGGAGACCGGGCGGCACGCCTTTACGATGTCGCGCAAAAATCGATTGACCACGTTCTCCTGAAAGATGCCCATGTTGCGATACGCCAGCATGTACATCTTGAGCGACTTCAACTCCAAACATAGTTTATCGGGCACGTAACGCAATGTGATTTCGCCGTGATCGGGAAGGCTGGTGCGCGGGCAAACGGAGGTGAACTCCGGCAGCACGATTTCGATTTCGTATCCGGGATATTGGTTCGGCCAGGTTTCGATTTCCGGCAAGGCCTCATGCACGCCTGCGCTGGCATGTTCGTCGGTGTAGGTGCGTTTCATTTTGCTGGGAGGAGTGTTCTGGCGAGTAAGTCGAGGAAGAGGCCGACATCGGTGACTACTCCGACGGCCTGGCCGGTGCCGCGATCGCTAACTTTGGTGGCTACGGCGGGATTGATATCCACGCACACGATTTTCACCCAACTGGGCAGCATGTTGCCCACCGCTATGGAGTGCAGCATGGACCCGAGGCAAAGAACCAAACCGGCCCCTTTCAACTGTTCCGCATAAGCATCCTGCGCGCGGTTCATGTCGGTAATGGTGTCGGGCAGCGGGCCATCGTCGCGCAGGCTTCCGGCGAGCACAAACGGAATGTTTGCCTTTACGCATTCATACATGATGCCGCTGCGGAGACGTCCGGCCTCGACCGCGCCGCGTATGCTTCCGCAATGATAAATGGCGTTGATGGCGCGCATGTGATTGCGGTGGCCATGCTCTTCCTGCCGGCCGTCGCTCTGGCGGATGCCGAGCGATGTACCCAGCAACGCCGACTCAATATCGTGGACTCCGAGAGCATTGCCGCAGAGCAGCGCATGCACGTAACCTTCGCGAATCAATTTCGAAAGCGGCGCAGCGCCGCCGGTATGAACGACTACTGGTCCGGCGACGGCGACGACTTTGTGTCCGGCGGCGCGGGTTTGTTCGATCAAAGCCGCAGTCTGCTTCACGGCTGTCTCCACCTGACGTTCGGAAGAGATGCCGTTGCTCATGAAGGCGAAGGCCAGGCGGTCACGCTCTTTGGATTCGGGCGCGACGCGGATGCCGCGCATCCCGACGACTACCTGATCGCCCGCGCGGACGTCGCGCAAACGGCGGCACCAGGCTTCCTCTCCCGCGACCACGATGAGCGCATCCATCCGCTGATTCTGCACCTCCACCCATTGATTGTTGCGGCGAACGTACGTCTTGTGATTCGTGGTGGAGTAAAAATCTTCGGGCGCGCAGCAATCGCGTTCCACGGAGCGGAGTTCGGCGTCGCTGGAATCCACCATAGCGCAGCCCAGGCCGAGCAACTGCGAAAGCATCCGCTGCATGGAGTCCGCGTCGCCGGCTTCGATTTTCAAGCGTAACTGCGATGGTTCGCTGTTGGTGCGTCCGATGCGGAATTGCTCGACTTCGAAGCGGCCGCCATGCTCGACGACGCTGTCGAAAATCTGCTCCATGATGTGCGAGTCAATCAAATGACCCTGCGCTTCCACGCGCTCTTGCAGCGGAAGCGCCGCGTTGGGAGAACTCATAGTCCTAGATACAGGATAGCTTGCAGCACGGTGGATGGCTGGAAATGTGGTGACTGTCACCTGATATTCCGAATCTTAATAAGACCTAACCATGCGGGGCTGGAAATATGGTGACAGGCACAAAATTCCGCAGTCGGCGTTCTCGCGTTCATGGTATGTTGCGCGTGCGGAAATTCGAGCCTGTCACCATATTTCCGAATCAGGATGGTATGCTGCGATTCGTATGCGGCGAATGTTGGCTGTTCTGTTGTTGATACCTTGGTGCTTTTTCTCGCAGGAGAAGGCGGACTCGCTCGATCGGTTGGCGTCCGACTTCTGGGCGTGGCGATCCACCTATCGGCCATTCACGTTCGACGATATTCCGCGCATTGAGCGCACCACCGGCGTGCGCGATTGGTCCGCGGCGGCGGTGGAAAAACAGAGAGCCGATCTTGCGAAATTCGAAGCGCGGTGGAGCGCGCTGCATGCGGACCGCTGGCCGATCGCCCAGAAAGTGGATTACCGGCTGATCGGTTCGGCAATCGCGCGCGTGCGGTGGGAGCTGGACGTGAACCCGCGCTGGCGGCGCGATCCGACGTTTTATATCGAGCAGACTGTGGGCGCGTTGCAGGAGGCGCTGATGGCTCCACCACCGATCGAAGAATCGCGTTGGAGGGAAGTTTTGGCGCGCGCACAGAATATCCCTTCGATCCTGGATCAGGCTGAGAAGAATCTGCAGGCGGTGAAGCCGTTCGCGCAACTTGCGATGGATGCGTTATCGGATGTCGAGGCGCGGATGAAGCGCGTGGAGCGGGGGCTGAATCGCACGGAGTTGCATGGCCCGCTGACCGGCGCCACGGAGGCGCTGGTGAAATATCGTGAGTGGTTGAAGCAGAATCTGCCGGGCATGCGGCCGGACTTTGCACTCGGCGACAAGGCTTACGGATTCTTTCTGCATCGTGTTGCGTTGCTGCCTTATACGCCTCAGCAGTTGTTGACGATGGCTCGGCAGGATTTCGATCGCGTGTTGTCGATGGAAGCTTACGAGCATCAGCGCGATCTGCGTGCACCGGAGTTGAAACGAGCCGCCAATGCCGATGAGGAAATCGCGCGCATGGTGCGCGACGACGCAGCGACGCGGCGTTATCTCACCGAGCACGAGATTCTGACGGTTCCGGCGGATCTGCCGCACTGGACGCTGCGGCTGGCTCCGGATTATGTCGCGGCCTTCGACGGTTTCAGCGAGTTGGACGATTTCACGAGTCCCGCGCGGCTGCATCAGGATGGGACGCGGTGGATCGATCCGCCATCAGATGGCATGGCTTACTTCGCGAAAGCGTACGCGTTGGATACGCGCACTACCGGCGTCCACGAGGGAGTGCCAGGCCACTTTTTTCAATTGTCGCTCGCGTGGCGGAATCCGGATCCGATCCGGCGGCAATTTTATGATTCCGGCGCAAACGAAGGGATCGGGTTCTACGCCGAAGAGATGATGCTACAGGCCGGATTGTACGATGACAGTCCGAGAACGCGGGAGATTATTTACAATTTCGCGCGGCTGCGGGCGCTGCGTGTGGAGGCGGATGTCAGACTGGCTCTGGGCGAATTCTCCATTGCGCAGGCGGCGGATTACCTGGCGCGCACGGTTCCAATGGATCGGAAAACGGCGGAATCGGAAGCTGCGGATTTTTCCACCGCGCCTGGATTGGCCATCGCGTATGAAATCGGGAAGCTGCAGATCGAGCGGAATCTGGCGCAGCGGCGCTTGCAATTGGGCGATCGGTTCAAGCTGCGGGATTTTCACGATTACGTATGGAGCAACGGCAATGTTCCGCTCGCGCTGCAGCGCTGGGAATTGCTGGAGTTGGACGACGATGTGAAGAAAGTGGATGAGTTGGCGCGTTAGCCGGCGATTGCCTGCTTGCGCTTCAGCCACGCTACGATTTGCTCGCCGTGTTTATCGGGTGGAAACACGGGATAGAAAACTTTTTCGATTTTTCCGTCCTTGATGACGAGCGTCAAGCGCTTGTCGAGCGTCACGCCTTCGAAGGTGAAGTTGGGGAGATTCAATGCGCGACTGAATTTGAAATCCGAATCGCTCAGGATTTCGAACGGAAGATGCAGGCGTTCCACCACTTCCTTTTGATACTCGGTGGTCTGCGTGGAGAGGCCGTAGATTTCGGCGCCCAGGGACTTGGCTTCGCGATAATGATCGCGCATGGAGCAGGACTGCGGCGTGCATCCACGGGCGCCCGGAATATCGTCCCATGTGCTCGGAACCGTGCTGCCGGGCGCGCCGGTGCGGGGATAAACATACACGATGATGCGCCCGCTCGCGGGCTCCGCCAGATTGACCATGCGGCCTTTGGTGGAATGCAGCGCGATGTTCGGAACTTTCATGCCGGGCAAATGATCGCATGCACCGTCGTCGAGCGGAACCGGCAGGTTCGCGGGGAGCTGCATGAAGCTGTCAGGTTTTTGTTGAGCCATGGCCGGAAGAGAAGCGCCGATCAAAATCCCGAGATTGCGCCGCGTCATGATTCAGTATAGATCGGGGAAGCAGAGCCTTCACACGAGTGTGAACGCGGCACGCTGAAGCGTGCGCTACTTTTCGGCGAGCCAGGCTAAGAATAGACCGTCGGGGGAGACATCTTTCCAATAGGAGATTTCGCGGCTGCACACTTGGCGGCAATGCCGGCGCAAGAGACGTTCAAGCTGGCGGCGATCGAACCATTTTTCCCAGCTGGGTGTCGCGAGTTTTCCCCAATGGGCGGCGTTCTTGTCGATGATGACGATTCGTCCGCCGGGTTTTACGACGCGGCACATCTCGGACACGGCGGCTTCAATATCCACGGCGTGTTCCAGAGATTCAGTGGCGTACGCGCAGTCGAGGCACTCCGTACGAAACGGTAGCGCGGTCATGGATCCGGCACAGGGGCTCACGCCTTCAGGAACAAATTTCAGCATGGCTTCGGCTAAATCGAAGGCTGCGATTCTGGATTGCGGATAGCGCTCATAGAGAACGCGCGCGAAACGGCCCTTGCCGCAGCCGACATCGAGGACGCGCTTGCCGTTCAAGCCGCCGAAATGTTCCAGCAGCAACTGCACGTGATAAATGCGCGGATCGATGGTGGAGGGAAAATGCTCCTCGTCCGCGGCGGCTTGATTGAAATGCTGGATGATTTCGGGAAGCGGAGGTGGCGTGGACGATCGAAACGGCCGCCTCCAAAAGGCGGTCATGAAGCGTGCGTCAGGAAAATCGGCAGGCCGGTTTTGTTGGCGTAATTCGGGCGATAGCGGTCCGTGTTGTACATGCTTGCGATGTCCACGTGACGCGGGCCAAGCGCAGGATCGGGAATCTGCGCCATGGTGTAGCAGCCGTTCACCAGCGCGGCCATCAATCCGCTTTTGTTTTCGAGCACGGCTTCGAGAGCCATGGTGCCGAAGGTGGAGGCGATCAGTTTATCCACGAAATCGGGCGCGCCACTGCGGAGATCGTAAGTCAGATCGCTGACGATGGTCTCTTCGCTGCTGCGTTTTTTGATTTCGTCGCTCAACGCTTCGGCGACGTTTTCTTTTTTACGGTGACCATAGGCATCGGCTTCGCCGTACTCGCGGACTTGATAGCCTTCCCACTCGGCGCCTTCGGACAAAATCGCCAGGCAGTAGTTGCTGGGATTGTGTTTCTTGTCGTTGATCAGAAGCTGGATCAGTTTTTCCAGATTCACTTTGTATTCGGGGATGCAGCAGCGAATGGATGCCACGTAGGCGGTGTAAAGAGCGGTGAAGCCGGCATCGCGGCCGAATACGCGGAAGATTCCGATACGCTCGTGCGATCCGACGGTGGTTCGTTGGCGATTGATGGCATCGGTGGCGCGGGTGATGGCGGTGGAGAATCCGATGCAATATTCGGTGTTGCGGACATCGTTGTCCATGGTTTTTGGAACCGCGATGGTCTTGACGCCGAGCGCGTGCAGCTTGGCCGCGTAACTCAAGGTGTCGTCGCCGCCGATGGCGATGAGAGAATCCAGGCCCAGCTTGCTGAGGTTTCCCAGGACCTGGCTGCTGACGTCGTACACGGTAGACGTTTTGCCGCCCTTGGTGATTTCCTTGGTGGGGAAATTCTTGTCCTTCAAAAAATCCGGAAGCTTGGGCATCTTGGACGGATTGGTCCGGCTGCTATGCAGCACGGTGCCGCCGTCTCGATCGATGGTGCGCGTGTTTTCGCGCGTGAGAGGAAGCACGTAGCGAGCTTTACTTTCCGCGTCGTCCAAATTGAGGTGGGTTAAGCCTTCCCATCCACGGCGAATTCCGAAGACTTCGCAGTTGTTCTCGGTGGCCCGATATGTGACTTCCTTGATCACCGAATTGAGGCCGGGAACGTCGCCGCCTCCGGTGAGAATACCTATCCGCTTGGTTGCCATTCTGCTCCTGGTAGAGTTTGTGAAGTTCTATTTTACAACCTCACGGTGTGGCGAGAAGATGGACGATCGTGGTTGCGCTCCCTTGCGGTCGCGGTTCGGTACGCACTACCCCCGTTCGTAGGTTTCGAGCGGGAAGGATTGGCGGATTATGGTACGTGCTTCGGCGAGTCCGGAAATCGCGCCCGCGCGGATCGCTTGCACCAGAATGTTGCCCGCGGCCGTGGCTTCTGTTGGGCCCGCGATCACCGTTTTGCCCGTGGCGTTCGCGGCAAGTTGATTGAGCAATCGGTTGCGCGATCCGCCGCCGACGATGTGGATGCGGTGAATGGGCCGGTTGGTGAGCGTTTCCAGATTCTGAGCGACCTTTTTGTACGTGGCCGCGAGACTTTCGAGGATCAGGCGCGTTACCGATCCAGGGTCGTCCGAGATTTTGTTACCACCCGCGCGGCAGTATTCGGCAATTCGTTCGGGCATGCGGCCGGGTTCGGGGAAAGCGTCCGGATCGATGAGCGTCGCGGCCGGCGGTGCTTCCGACGCGAGCTTGGAAAGTTCTTCGTAGCTGTATTCACGCCCCGCCAGTGCCCAGGCGCGGCGGCATTCCTGCAGGAGCCAGAGTCCGGCGATGTTTTTGAGGAACCGAATCGTGTTTGCCGCGCCGACTTCATTTGTGAAATTGAGCGCGAGCGATTGATCGCTGATGATGGGCGCAGGTAATTCAACGCCCATCAGCGACCACGTTCCGGAGCTGATGTAGCACCAGCCGTCGCCCTCGGCGGGAACGGCTACGACAGCGGACGCCGTGTCATGGCAGGCGGTCGCGTACACCGGAGTTGCCGGCGAAAGGCCGCTCCACTCGGCGATTTCCGGCAGCAGCGTTCCGAGTTGCGTTCCGGGCGCGATGATGCCGGGAAGAACACGGTCCGGCAAATCGAGCTTTCGAAACAGTTCGGTTGACCATTGTTTTTTAACCGGATTGTAGAATTGCGACGTGCTCGCGATGGTGACTTCCGCGCGCATTTCGCCCGTGAGCCAGTAGTTGAAGAGGTCCGGCATGAAGAGCAGCTTCGCGGCGGAGGTCAGGGCGGGCGATCTGCTGAGTCGCATGGCGTTCAGTTGATAGAGCGTGTTCAGCTCCATGAACTGGATGCCGGTTTGGGCGAATATTTCCTCGCGCTGGACGGCGGCAAAGGTTTTTTCGAACATGCCGTGGGTTCGCGAATCGCGATAGTGGCGCGGATTGTCGACGAGCGCGCCGTCCGCGCCGAGGAGTCCGAAATCGACACCCCACGTATCGATGCCGATGCCGTCCAGCGCCAGCTTCCTCTCGCGGCCGCAAATGAATAATGCATGGCGGATTTCGTGGAAGAGACGCAGGGTGTCCCAATACAAGCCTGTCGGCAGGCGCACGGGAATGTTCGGGAAGCGATGTAGTTCTTCGAGTGTGAGGCGGTTTTGATGGAGGGTCCCGAGGATCGCGCGGCCGGATTCGGCGCCGAGATCGATCGCTAGGAAACGGCTCATCGGATGTTACTATCGGCCACTAGACCAAGGCCAATCCGTTGGTTTCCGAACCAGACCGGCGCTGACAGGATTGTGCTCCACATATCGAACAATCCGATCAAACTCGAAATCGTTGCGGATGAGATGGTCGAAGGATTCATCTTGCCAAAACGGTTCGCCGGTACGGTCGAGTATTAGATTGGCCTGACGCGCGGTGGATCCTTTCAACCAGCGCGTGATTATTGGTAGCGGAGCCTTCGGCTGAAGCAAAACGTGCACATGATTGGGCATGATTACCCACGCGCGAAGTTGATAGAATCGCCGGCCGGTCTCGCCGTGGAGAATGGCGTCGGCCACGACCTTCGCGACTCTCGGATCTCGCAGCCAAACCGGGCCGAACACGGCTTTGTCGATCGCGCGGTCCATCGTAACGAATGCTTGTCCCGGAGTGGGGCAGGCGCTTCCGCCTGCCAAATTCTTGGTGAATCGGCTTTTGGGTAGTGATCCCGCCAATCGCCAGGTCACAAACAGCCAGGCTTCTGCGGACACATCCGGATGCCAGTGCGGGAGTCTTCTTCGGGTGAACATAGCAAGTTGGCAGGCGGAAACGCCCGCCCCACCTTGCGACCAACGCTATGTAGTGGGCCGAGCGGCCAAAAAATATCATGCGGGAAATTCGACGGCCAGTTTTCCCACGCCGTCGCGATATTCGGCGAGCATTTGGAACGCTTCCGGAGCCTGTTCGAGGGTGACTCGATGCGTCACGATGGATTCCGGAATCGCGCCCGCAGCTAGCAGCGCGATGGCAGGCTCGGATCGGTGATTGGATCGCTTCACGGGTTGAAAGCGGATCTCTTTCGCTTGCAGGCTGTAGAGATCGACGCCGACTGGAACGTGATTCGGGATTCCGATCAGCACGAACGTTCCACCGAGGCGCGTAATGGCGAGCGCAGTGTTGATGGTTTCGGCCGCGCCCGCGGCGTCAATCGCGATGTCGACGCCGCGTCCGCGTGTTTTGTCGAGGACCGCTTCGCGAAGCTGGCCAATCGGGACTGCGGAGGTCGCGCCCTGATCGAGCGCCATTTGGATGCGATGCGGCAGCTTGTCGGCCACCAGCACCTGCGATGCGCCGGCTTTGCGCGCGACTGCCGCGGCGAGAAGACCCATGGGTCCCGCGCCGAGCACCGCGACGCTCGCGCCAGCGCGGATTTCCACCAGTTCGAGCATGTGCATGATCACGGCGACGGGTTCGATGAGGGAAGCCTGCGTGTAGTTGAAGCTTTCGGGAACGAGCGTGGCGTTGTGCGCCGGAATGGTGGCGTATTCGCGCAGCAATCCAGGCAACTGCGGAGATCCCATGAACAATCCGCGCATGCAGTTGTTGTGATGGCCGCTCAGGCAATACTCGCAGTGGCCGCAGCTCACTGTTGGTTCGATGGAGACGCGATCGCCCTGTTTGAAGCTCGCGACACCCGATCCAACCAGCGCTACTTCACCGGCGGGTTCATGTCCGAGGATTTGCGGATAGGACGCCGGATAGCCGTAGATATTGCCGTCCGTGTACCAGTGCATGTCGCTGCCGCAGATCCCCACCGAGCGGAGTTTGACGAGAATTTCTCCGGGGCCGGGATCCGCGGCGAGCGGCGATTCGACTACTTCGAGCGTGCGAGGCGCGACCAGTTGTGCGGATTTCAATCCACTACTTTAGCCGAAATGACGAGGATGAGTGCGCCGTCGGAGCCTTCGAGCGCGCTGGTTTTGCCGACGACTACTTTTTTGCCTTCGGGGACGTCGACGTCGGTGTCGATTTTGGCAGTTGCCGGATAGACTTCGCCGCTGCTCATCACTATCGGGACCTTTACCAAAAGAGCCAGATGGTCGAAATGGGCAACTTTCGCGTTTTCGGTTCCCTCCAAGCTGACGTGACGGAAGTCATAGTGATAGGAGATCTTATGCCCCGCGGGCACGTTCTCAGCAGCCGGTAAGAAACCATCCGTGCCTCCCCCTTCGCCATCGCGCGACCTGAGAACAAAGCTCTCCAGCAAACGAAAACCTTTGTAATTGAAAATGTTCTTGAGCTGCTTTGCCACTGGATCCAGTTCGGCGGGCAAGGAAGTTGCATTAGCGGACTGCGTGGAAGCGACAACCATATAGACGGTGGTCTCGATGTCTTTCTTTACGATGGGCGGTATATCTAACTGCTTCACGATTTCTTCGAACCCGGCCACCGTATCTTTCGGGCCACTCAGAATCAAGTGATCGGCGTCGCTCGTGGTGATCACCATCCCGTTCGTCGGCGCGAGTTCCTGCAAAGTGTGCAGGATTCCGTTTCGGTTTCCGTTCTTGATGGTGACGACCTTCTGCACGCGATCTTGCGCGAGCAGCGCGCCTGCGACGAACAACGCAATCAACAGCTTTTTCATAATGAATCTCCTTTTTGATCTACCAGCCAGATGATGATCACGTTCGGGTCGTCAGTGAGCATCTTTACTACTGCAAGTGGTTCTGTTTTCCGGACCGGTCTCGCTTGCGCGAGGTACCGGCCCGAACTCGTGTGGTGGACGCGGTGAACAACGGCCGGGGTCCACTCAATCTTGGGCGGATCTTTCCTGGCGACAATCGGGGCCGGCGGCGGCGGGTTCGACGGGAGATGGGTAACGAACAGAAGCGTAGCGCAAGCAGCAGCCGCCGCTGTCAAGCATATCCACCAGGTTTTCCGCCGTTGGCGTGCGCGGATTTCGCCAAGCACTCGCGCACGCACGGCAGTGAACGCGGCGGGCGGCAGGTTCAGCTCACGCATTGCCTCGGCGTTTTTTCCAAACTCTTCGCTGTGGTTCATAAACGCTTCCTCAAATATCGATCGGTGAATTCCTTCAGCTTCCCGCGCGCCACCGAGATTTGCGACCGCACGGTCACCTCCGAGGATCCGAGAATCTCGGCGACCTCTTTCGTCGAGAGTCCCTGCATGTCGCGCAGCACAAGGGCGGCTCGCTCCTTTTCCGGCAAAATTTTTAGCGCCATCTCGACCAACTTCCCGCGCTCCTGATGCGCCCACTGCAATTCCGGATCAAGCTGCGTGGATACTGGGTCCGGACCACTCAGCGGCTCCCATCCTCGCCGCCTTCGCGCGCGGTGCATATCGTTGCACACGTTCACGGTCACCCGATATAGCCACGGTTTGATTTCCTGAATATCCGGAAGCCGGTTCAGACTTTTGTATAGACGCAGGAACGCTTCTTGCGCAGCGTCCTGCGCGTCCTCCAGATTTCCCAACAAACGGAGCGCCGTCCCGAGCACTTGTTGCTCATGCAGGCGCATGAGCTGGTCGAACGCCTCCAGATCGCCGGTCTTGGCGCGATCCAGGAGTCCGGCATCTACGGCTTTGTCGGCCTTCAGCCGGAAATCTGCCATCCCGAGTGTGAGCTCCCTCGTATTCACTGTTCGTAAGTAATAACTGTGAAGGAGCCAAAAACGTTGAGAGTGAACTACGTGATTATGCACTTGACAAAGTGTGTCAAAACAGACACGCTATATGTAGTGACAGGCCGGTTCGGTCGGGCGTTGCTTGGTAGACTCTACCAGGGTTCGGTTGTTTATCCGCGAAACAGGCCCCATAGATCGCATACCTGCGAGAATGGTTTTGGGTGGTCGGTGCGTGAAGCGACTTTGATGGGATATCGGCGCTAGGGTGCAAAATGCAACCAGCGCACACTGGCGATTTAAAAACTGTTCATGAGGTGAACGGATTCAGGAAGAGGTCTTGAGTAGCTAGTCCATATATTATGAACTAGACAGACATTCGCTAGACAGTTCCATTAGGCGGAAGCTCCGTCGAGCAGAAATAATAGCAGCAAGGGCTGCGAACAGGTGGTACCGTAACCGATGTGACCATGGTGCAGGACGCGGTATTAGACCGGCCGGATCTCCCGACACGGCAACTTTCAGATAACTGGTAATTGCTGACTTCATTTTTCGTTCAGCTTCTGCCTGACTTCTTCCATGGACGGCAATGTCTAAATCAATGCACTCAGCGAAGAAGCTCTCATCTGGCGCACGCCAGATAATACAACGGAGCGTAAAAGACTCGACTGCTGAATGTTCACTAGGCCCGACTTGGCGGGTCGTATCGTCAACTGTAGCTAGAGACACGTTCCCTCCTCATCCCAGATGGCGTTTTCCCACGACCTGAGTATACACCAAAGCTAGGCTGTAACGGCTTTGTGGACGCCTTAAAACCCCTTATTCCCCCTCGGTAGAAGTACCTAACCGTAAGAATCTCACTGCTGCTTTTACGGCAGTTCGCTTCGTCGCCCCATAAAACTCGTCACGCGAGAAGTTCGACTGTCGGACCATGCTTCGCAGTAAAAACTCGCCGAACTCACGCTCGGCTTTATCAACCGTCACGACGCTTCTAGGCCGTTTGCCGTCTGCTTCCCTCTCGTATTGACAATGGGATCCTTCCTGATGCTTGCTGGTAAAACCAAGGGCTCCCAGTATTGCCTCCACTTCTGCGCGTTTCAACGACGGATACTTCTTTTGGCCCATGCGCGTATTGGCTTAGACTTCTATTGCGATTACGAGGCCACCGAAAATGTGCCCTGGCGCTTTACGAGTCGGAAAGTACCGGCTTGACCGGACACCTTCTCAAACTCTGGACTCCGCATTAGATTGGTGTATGTAGCGCCCCAAGCGTGCTTTGGTTTTTTAATTACACCTGCGCCGATCAAAAGGCGCTTGGCATCGGTGATTCGCACAATCCCTTGATTGGCCTCAGCGATCAGCACAAGTGCCTGTCGCGCCGTTTTACCCATGAGTTGATTCATCAGTGAGCCATCACTCACCGCAAGAGATTCCGAGACTCGTACCTCAAGTACCGAAGGGGGTTCCCTTAGTAGGCGCGCCGTTGTCGATACCGATTCTATTTCACGATCAACCTCTGCTACCTTGCCCTCGTATTCTTTTTGTAGAGCTTCCTTTTTAGCCTTGAGCTTTGCAAGCAGCCCCAACACTTGCTGCTGAAAGTCAGTGTGAGTTCCCATACATCAAACCTTTCATCTATTGCTATATGCCATGCTAGTTGACTTCTTGTATGGCACTGCAGTTAACGTGAAAATGGTTGAGCGGAAGAGCGGGGACTTGAACCCCGACATGCTGGTTTCCTTGGCGGTAGCAGCATGGCCTGCGATTATAAGTCGCGCCCAGTACCATTGTGGCACTCTCCCGTAAAAACTGAGGGGTGGACCGGAATCGAACCGGCTAGGCAATCGTTGGTAGCGACTGCGCCTAACCATTCGGCATCCACCCCGCTCTAATCTTAGCATGTCCGGTACTACAGTCAACCAAGCAGATGCTTCACCATCCTAAAGCACTGAAACTCAACCCGTTACATTGGATATATACAAACTTGTGGAAAACTGGTGGAAAACATGAAGGTTGAAAAGCAGCAGTTCGACGCAGTGCTTAAACAACTGCTCCAAGCACGGCCAATAAAGATGTCCGAGATAGTCCCCTCGACTAAAAAGGGACGTCCTCGGAAGTCTCGGCCTCAGGCTGTTCTGGCTGAGAAGTCTTCGCAGTAAGCTGCGCGTAGGGGAACGCTATCCCTATTACGAGCGCCGCGATCACCAGCGGAAACATGTCCTCGGCTTCGCGATTGTTCCAGCGAAATTGAAACTCCGATAGGTAGCGGTGCAGGTGCTTCACAGAGACTTTGTGGAACGATCCTATGATGCCGCGCTTCAGCAATCCCCAATATCCGTCAATCGTTCCGGTGTGAACATCGCCGCGCACCCACTCAAGCTCTATATGATTCACGCTCTGGTGATTGTGATTTTTCAAGCAGCCTGCCACTGTGCCGTAGTATCTGCTTTCGTCCGTGTAGATCCCGTCCGCATTGATCGAGACATCGCCCTTAATTTTTTCGATGATCTTTTTGGAAGAGAGATTTGGCTTCGGCATATGATGCGTTCTCACGCGACCGCCACGTTCGACAACGCCGAATACCGGAGCTTTTTCGTACTTGCCACGCTTGCGGCGCTTGTCCCACTTGCCGCCGATGTATGTCTCGTCCGCCTCAATAGTGCCCGTCAGTGGTTCCTGCGTGGCTTCCTCTACCATCGCCATGGCCTTGCGGATTCGGTGGTTCAGATACCATGCGGTTTTGTACGCGGTCCTGAGATCCCGCTGCATTTGCATCGCGCTGATTCCCTTTTTACCGTTGCACATTAACGCGACCGCGTTGAACCATTTTTCCAAGCTCAAGTGAGTGTCGTTGAAAATCGTGCCGGTCGTGACGCTGAATTGATGATGGCAATCTGCATCCATGCACTGATAGATGAACCGCGCCGGAACTCTCTTGGTCTCCATTGCACCAGTCTTACGGTTTCGCACTTCGCGGCTAGTTTCCGCCGTCTGGTACCGAGACACATGTGCTCCATCGCACTTGAGGCAGCGGACGCCATCCGGCCAGCGCATTGCTTCCAGGTAATTGACGCAGGCTTCCTCGGTCGCGAACTGCTTTGCTATGTCTATCAGGTTCATTTTCGTGATCTCTATATGTAGTGTGTCTCAGGTACCATACTTTGTCAAGTAGATAATCACGGTGAACTATTGACTTTCGCCTATTGTTCGCCTAAGATAATCCAGCAGCACCAAAATCCCTAACGAAGGAACCCTATGAAAATATCAGATGCTTTGTTGCCGGAATTCGATCAGGAGATGGCCGGCACGCGCAAGACGCTGGAGCGTGTGCCGGACGACAAACTCGGATGGAAACCACATCCGAAATCGTTTGCGATGGGATCGCTCGCGACGCACATCGTCAATATGTTGGGCTGGACCGTAGACACGATCGCGAAAGATTCGTTCGACATTTCGCCGCCGGGCGCGCCGCCGTACAAAGAAGAGCCGATCACTTCGAATAAAGAACTGCTCGAAAAATTTGACAAGAACGCGGCCGCCGCGCGCGCGGCAATTGCTGGAGCGAGCGATGAGACGTTTATGAAATCGTGGTCGCTGCTAGCGGGCGGCAAGACGCTGTTCACCATGCCCCGCATCGCGTGCATCCGCGGATTTGTGATGAACCACACGATTCATCATCGCGCGCAGCTCACTGTGTATCTGCGGCTGAACGATATTCCGGTGCCGTCGCTGTATGGGCCGTCGGCGGATGAAGGGCAGATGTAGCGCTCCCTTGCGGTCGCGGTTCGGTAGCACTGGTTCCGTTATTCGCACCGCAACGCTTTCATCGGATCAACGCGGGCGGCGCGGCGGGCTGGAATCCAAGCGGCTGCCGCGCCAACCGCGGCCATGAGCAAGCCTGCCGCGATGAAGCTCACCACGTCGGTCGGCTTGATTCCGAACAGGAATTTTTCCACCAAGCCGGTGAGAGCCAAGGCGGCTGGAATTCCGAGCGCAAGGCCAAGGGCGACCATCCACAAGCTCTGGCGCAGCACCATCCACTGAACAGCGGAACGGCGGGCTCCCAACGCGAGGCGCACGCCGATTTCGATGGTGCGGCGCGCCACCGAGTACGCCATCACTCCGTAGAGACCGATGGCCGCCAACAGTGCGGCAACGGCGGCAAACGCGCCGACCAATCCGGCGAACAAGCGTTCGGTTGCGATGGATTCGGCGGCCTGCTGCTCTTCCGTTTTCAGGTACGCCACCGGAATGGCCGGATCGGTTTCGGCAACGGCGCGGCGAACGGCGCTTGCGATGGTGAGCGGCGGCAACGTCGTCCGAATCACGAACGTCATTTCGTGTAAGCCATCGAGCTTGGTGTAAGGAAGATAAGCGATGGGCGAGAGATCTTCGCGCACGCCTGTGTAGTGGGCATTTTTGGCGATCCCCGCGATGCGGAAAGGCTGCTCGCCTTTGGCCGGCGCTTTGCCGTCGCCGAGATAGAAGATCTGCCCTAGCGGATTAGTTCCTGGAAAGTACCGGTCCGCGAAAAGTTGATTCACCACCGCGACGCGATCCGAGCCGTTTTCATCCGAATCGTTGAGATCGCGCCCCAAGACCGCCGGGATGCGCAGCGTGGAAAGGAAGTTTGCGGAGCAATAGAGCAGCAGCGCGCTATTTCTCTTGGGTGGCTCGGTGCGCGTGGGAACGTAGACGCCGGTGTCCCACTCGGAATCCTGCAGCAATCTCTCCTGTGACATAGCCACCGACTCGACGCCGGGGATCGCGGCCAGGTTTGTTTGCAGGCGGCGATAGACGTCTTTGAGTCGCTCTGCTTGATATCCGCTGCGGCTCGGATCGGTGTCGAAGGTAAGCAGGCTTTCGGGATGAAAGCCGAGATCCACGGCAGCAAGTTGCAACAAGGTTCGGACGAAGAGCCCGGCGCCGACCAGGAGAAGCAGCGACAACGCGACTTGCGCGGAGACGAGCATCCCGCTCAATCTGAGCCTGGGGCCGCCGCCCGCGCCGGATGCGCCTTCCTTCAGTGTGGGTGCGAGGTTCACGCGGGTAGCGCGCCAGGCGGGGAGCGTGCCAAACAGAAGTCCGGCGAGAAGCGTGACGGTCAACGTAAAGGCGAGAGTGCGCGCGTCGATGCCAGCGTCCAGGCCAAGCGACTGCGATCCCGAGATCAGGCGCACTAGAATTTTCAAAAGCGGAGGCGCGAGCGCGAGACCGAGCGCTCCGCCGATTCCCGCCAGCAGCAGGCTTTCGGTCAGCAACTGCCGCACCAGGCGGCCGGTTCCGGCGCCGATCGAAAGGCGCACGGCGATTTCACGGCGGCGCGCCATGGAGCGGGCGACCAACAGATTCGCAAGGTTCACGCAGGCGATCAGAAGCACCAGGCAAACCACCACGCTCAGGATGCTCAAAGTCCGCGACGATCCGTCGCGCAGCGATCCGACGCCTCGCGCACCGGGACGCAGCACCAGCGCCGGCGTTTTTGCTTGCTTCGCGAACGCCTCGATTGCATGCGCGAACGAGGCTTGCAACGATGCCTGCGCGGTCTGATCCGAGATGCCCGGCCGCAGCCGGCCGAAAATCTGCACCCACCAGGCGTCCGGCTCGGAGAGCGAGAACCACTTTGGTCCGATCGAGGCGGTCATGGATAGCGGGACGAAGAAATCCACGGCGTGGCCGGGATACAAGCCTTGGAAGCGCGGCTGCATCACACCGATCACGGTGACCGGCCGCTGGTTGATCAGAATCACGCGGCCCACCACTCCCGGATCGAGCGCGAATCGTTTCGCCCAGTAAGTATGGGTCAGCACCGCGACCTCTGGGCGGCCCGGCGCGTCATCGCTATCGAGAATCGGACGGCCGAGCAACGGCTGCGCGCCGAGCGCCGCGAAATAGTTGCCGGAGACGAAATGCCCGTACGCGTAGTCGCTCGCGCCACCGGTGGTCACGGTGAGTTCCTGGCGGGCGTAGCCGACTAAATCGGAAAACTGCGGGACACTCTGGCGGAACGTTTGGAAAATCCGGTAAGAAAACGATCCGCACACTAATTGGCCGGTCACGGGATCCGGGGTGTTGTAGCCGCTGGTGCTGACATCCAAACCATCGTGCCCGCGCACCCATTGCAGGATGCGCAGTTCATTGGGAGCGCGAACAGGGAGTGTTTTCAGAACAACCTCATCCACCAGGCTAAACACCGCGGTGTTCGCGCCGATGCCGAGTGCGAGCGACAGCACGGCGATCAATGTGAATCCGGGATTGCGGCGAAGAGTACGCAGACCATAGCGCAGGTCTTGCGCGAGTTGCTCCAACCAGATCCAGCGGCGGGATTCGTAGAAGCGTTCGTGGGAGGCGACAACGTTTCCAAAAGCGCGCTTGGCCTGGTGTTTTGCATCCCCGGGATTGGCACCTTCTTCGGCGAGGTCGTCGGCTTCCAGCGCGAGGTGCGACTCGATCTCGGAGTTGAAATCACTCTGCTTGCGCTTTTTCCAAAACATGGTTAGCTCCCCGCTTCCTCGGGCCCGAGGACGCGTCCAATGGCCGCCACCAGCCTCCGCCACTGGCTAGTTTCCGACGTAAGCTGCTTGCGTCCCTTGGCGGTGAGCGTGTAGAAGCGCGCTTTGCGATTGTTCTTGCTGACGCCCCATTTGGCTTTGATCCAGCCCTGGTCTTCCAAACGCTGCAGCGCCGGATAGAGCGAGCCGTGATCCACCAGCAGCGAGTCTTCCGCAGTTTGCCGGATGGCGCGCGCGATGCCTTGGCCGTGCTGGGGGCCGAAGACGAGGGTTCGGAGGATCAGCAGGTCCAGCGTGCCTTGCAGGAGGATCAGGCGGTCATGGGGATTTTGGGTGGCCATTCGACCCAAGTATGCGCCTGATTTGGGTCGGGTGTCAACCCGTGCTGCAAAACAGCTTTGCGTCGCCAGGAGTGGCGACGCGGCACGCACGAGTGCCTGCGCTACGGGGATAATAGGGACGGATCGCATGCGCGTTCTGCTGATTTCCACTTACGAAATGGGCCGGCAGCCGTTCGGGTTGGCGTCGCCCGCCGCCTGGCTCGCGGCCGATGGGCATGAGGTGAGCTGCGTGGATCTGTGCGTGGAAGCGCTGGCTCAGGACAAGTTGCAAGCTGCCGAGCTGGTCGCGTTTTATTTGCCGATGCATACGGCGACGCGGCTGGCGGTACCGGTGATCGAGAAGGTCCGGCGAATGAATCCTGCGGCGAATTTGTGTTGTTACGGGCTTTACGCGCCGCTGAATGAATCTTATCTGCGCGGTCTCGGCGTGAAGACAATTCTGGGCGGCGAGTTCGAATCGGGATTGGCCGCGCTGGCCAATGGGAAAGGAAACGGGGCAGCGATTTCGCTCGACCGGTTGCACTTTCTGCCTCCCGTGCGAGCTTCCCTGCCCGCTCTGGAAAGCTACGCGCATTTACGGATCAACGGAGCGTCGAAAACGGCTGGTTACACCGAAGCGAGCCGCGGCTGCAAGCATTTGTGCCGGCATTGTCCGGTGGTTCCCGTCTACCAAGGGGCTTTTCGGGTGGTGCAGGCGGATGTCGTGCTGGAAGACGTCCGACGGCAGGTGGCGGCGGGCGCGGAGCACATCACGTTTGGCGATCCGGATTTTTTCAATGGCCCCGCGCACGCGATGCGGATCGTCGCAGCGATGCACAGCGAGTTTCCCGGCGTCACTTACGATGCGACCATTAAGGTCGAGCATTTGCTCAAGCATCGCGATCTTCTGCCACGCTTGAAAGCCACGGGCTGCCTATTTGTGACGAGCGCGGTCGAATCGGTGGACGACGCGGTGCTTGTGAAGCTGGACAAAGGCCACACTTGTGCCGATTTCAAGCAAGTGGTCCGCGAGTTCCGATCCGTTGGCCTCACGCTTGCGCCGACCTTCATCGCCTTCACGCCTTGGACCACGCGTTCGAGCTATCGCGATCTGCTGGCTACGTTGCTGGAATTGGATCTGGTGGAACACGTCGCGCCCATCCAGCTCGCGTTGCGGCTGCTGATTCCAAGAGGTTCCCGGATGCTTGAACTTGACGATGTCCAGCGGCGGATCATCGGCTTCGACGAAGCGGCGCTACTGTATCGCTGGAAGCATGAAGATCCCAGGATGGATGCACTTGCCGAGAAGGCGTTGAAGCTGGCGGCACACAAGGGTCCGCGCCGGGAGATTTTCGCCAAAATGTGGGAATTCGCGAGTGATCAGCCGCTGCCCGAGAATTTCGAACTGATGCCGCGCGCGACCATTCCGTACATGGACGAGCCCTGGTATTGTTGAGCGGAGCCCACCGAAGAGCAGGTTGCTCTTTTATAAATAGGTACGTTCCGTCACGTGCGCCGCTGCTTCTCGTGGTCGCGTGCTCGGCGGTGTACATGCCGGCGTATCGTGCGTCGCGGCTGGATCCGATGACGGCGCTGCGGCGCGAGTAAATTGGTATTGAGTGCAAGCCAAAAAATTGTTGTTGATCGGCGCAACCACCGGTTACCAGACGGGGGTTTTCGCCGATGCGGCTAAACGTCTCGGTTTCCAACTCGCGCTCGCTACCGATCGCTGCCACGTGCTGGAAAATCCGTGGGGAGACGACGCGCTGCCGTTGCGCTTTGAAGATCCGGAAGGCGCGGCGCGGACCATCGCGGCGGAAGCGAAAGTGGATGGAATCGTGGCGGTGGGAGACCGTCCCACGTTGATCGCTGCCCTCGCGGCGCAGCTCCTGGGCATTCCCTACAACTCGCTGGGATCGGTTCTGGCCTGCCGCGACAAATATCTTGCCCGCACGCGTTTTCGCTCGGCGGGATTGCTGGTTCCCGAATTCCAGCGCATCGCGCTCGCCGATGGGCCACATCCAGCGGCGGCCAACGCGAAATATCCGTGCGTGCTCAAGCCGCTCGGACTTTCGGCCAGCCGCGGCGTGATCCGGGCGAATCATCCGGAGGAGTTCGCGGCTGCGTTCCGCCGGATTCAGGCGCTGCTGGCGGATCCGGAAATCGTGCGCCTGCATGAACAGCAGGATCAGTATCTGCAAGTGGAAACTTTCATCGAGGGCCGGGAGTTTGCGCTGGAAGGTCTGCTGACCCATGGAAATCTTCGAGTGTTGGCGCTGTTCGACAAACCAGATCCGCTGGATGGGCCCTTCTTCGAGGAAACCATCTACCTGACGCCGTCGCGCGAAAGCGGCGAAGCGCAGCGCGAGATGGTCCGCACGGTGGAATCCGCCGTCAAAGCGCTGGGGTTAACGCACGGGCCGATTCATGCTGAACTGCGCATGAATGCGCGCGGCGTTTGGATGCTCGAAGTGGCGGCGCGGCCGATCGGCGGATTGTGCGCCCGCGTTTTGCCGGGTCTGGAGGATTTGATTCTGCGGCACGCCGCCGGCGAACTGGTGGAAGGGATCGAAATGCCGACGCCGGCCGCAGGCGTGATGATGATCCCGATTCCTCGCGAAGGCATCTACGTCGCGGTGGATGGGATCGAAGAAGCGCGGGCCACGCCTGGCATTGAAGATGCCGTCATCACCGCCAAGCAAGGGCAAAAATTAATTCCGCTCCCCGAAGGCGCGAGTTATCTCGGATTCATTTTTGCGCGCGGCGATACACCAGGTGAAGTGGAACATGCCTTGCGCGTGGCGCACGGGAAACTGAGTTTTGAAATTGCCGCGACGCTGCCCGTGATGACCGGTTAGCCTTTGGATTTGGGAGCTACGTAACCCGGCGGGAGTGCGGCTCCGGCGCCGAAGAAATATTCTTCCATTTGCTTGAGCAGAAATTCCTGAGCTTCGGGAGTGCCGAGGTTCAGACGGTACTCGTTCATGATCATTTTCATCTGCTCTAGCCACATCTTCCAGGCTTCTTTGGAGACATTCTCAAAGATGCGCTGGCCGAGCGGATGACCGTCGAACGGGACCTCGTCGAGGCCGGTCATTTCCTTCTGGAATTTGACGCAAAAAACTTTGCGGCCGCCGGGTTTTTCTTCAAACCGGGGATCTACCAGGCCACCGCTGCCGCAACCCATGAGCTTTCTCCTTGATGCGCTTCGCGCACCATTAGGATAGCAAAGCGGCCCAAAGTAGCTAGGCCGAACTCGGCTTGGCAGCCGCGGCAGCTTTCTTGTTGCTGAGGTATTCCGAGAGGCGTAACGGCGTCGGCGCGCCTTTTTCCATGGCGCGCTGGACCGCCTTCTGATACCGGCGTAAAGTCTCACGCCCAACGGCGTCCTTCAAGTTGCAGGCCTCAATGTCGAGCAGGATCTCTATCTCCCACGGTTGGAACGTGTTACGGTTCATGGTGCCGCGCAGGAGATCGCTCACCAACTTGTTAAATCTCGCGAGGATTGCTTCGCTATCCAGTGTCTCTACAGCCATATCCAACAGACTTATCGGCAGATAGACTTAGAATCGTTATCCCTCGCGGGCACAAGATACACGACAATGAAAGCGAGGCGTTTTTAATGGCCGAAACCAAATTTGACTCGCCGCGCATCGCGTTGAACCGGATCTATACCAAAACCGGCGACCAAGGCGAGACGCACCTCGCCGGAGGGCAGCGGGTGGCGAAAGACTCGCTGCGCATCGAGTGCTACGGAACCGTCGACGAGCTGAACGCTTTCGTTGGGATGGCCGGTATTACTTCCGCGGAGTCCATTCCGGAACTGGCGGCGATCTTGAAACGCATCCAGCATGAATTGTTCAACCTGGGTTCGATTCTGGCGACGAAGCCGCAAGACGTGCATCCGAAACAGGCGCGGATCACGACCGCGGAAATCGCGCAGCTCGAAACGGAGATCGACCGGATGAATGCGGAACTCGCGCCGCTGCGATCGTTCGTGCTGCCGGGCGGATCGCGCTTGAATACGGAACTGCACGCCTGCCGCACGATCTGCCGGCGGGCCGAGCGGATCGCGGTGCGCCTGGCGCGCGAGGAAGAGATTCCTCCCGAGACCATCCAATATCTGAACCGGCTGAGCGATGCATTTTTCGTTTGGAGCCGCTGGGCGAATCACGTGCTCGGCGTCCCGGAAACGCTTTGGGAACCGAATCAGGCGGCTTCCGGAAAAACGTAAAGAGGTTTCCGATTCTCGTTTGGTAATCTCGGACCTATGAGGCTTCTCATCTTCTCCGATATTCACGGGGACAAAGCTGCGCTGGAACGGCTGATGGGGATTGAGGCGGATTATTATTTTGCTGCAGGCGATTTGGCGAATTGGGGACGCGGGCTCGATCAGGTGGCTCCAGTGATGGAAAAACGGCGCGAGAGGATGTACGTATTACCCGGGAATCATGAATCGGATAGCGACATTGCGCAGATGTGCGAGAGGCATGGGTTCCACAATTTTCACGGCGACACGTTGAAGATCGGCAGGTACACGGTGGCGGGGCTGGGCTACTCCAATCCGACGCCTTTCCATACGCCGGGAGAATACACTGAGCAGGAACTTGCCGCGCGCCTGGAGAAGTTCGCTGGATTCGATCCACTGATCTTGATTTGCCATACGCCGCCGAAAGACAGCAAGCTGGATCAGGCGGACGCGGAGCATCATTTCGGAAGCACGGCGGTTCGCGATTTTATCGAGCGCGTACAACCCGAATACTTTTATTGCGGTCATATCCACGAAGCGGCGGGGCAGGAAGAAACTTTCGGCCGAACCCGCGGTTGGAACGTAGGGAAACGCGGAAAGGTGTTAGAGCTCGATGTCTAAGCTGCTTGCATTGGCGATGGCGTGGGTTTGCGCGGCCGCGGGCGAGCTTCCGAGCGACCGCGTGCTGGCAGAAATCCGCAAAGGCGACCTCGCCGCCGTCACATCTTCGCTGGCCCACGGCGCAAACGTCAACGCGCGCGACGCAAAAGGGGCGACCGCGCTGATGTATGCGGCGCTCTATGGCGACACACGGTTCGTGGATCTGTTGCTTCAAAAGGGCGCGGATCCGAACTTGTCGAACGATCTGGGGATCACGCCGCTGATGTGGGCCGCCGGCGATTTCGCAAAAACACGTTCGCTGGTGGCGCATGGCGCCAATGTCAACGCGCGTTCGGCCTATGGATATACGGCGCTCTCGGTGGCTGCCGCGTCGCCGGGCAATCTGGCGACGGTCAAGCTGCTTTTGGACAAAGGCGCTGATCCGAAGGCCGCGGACAAGGATGGCGTAGGTCCGGTATTTTTAGCATGCGCGCGCGGGGACAGCGACATTTTGGAGGAACTGCTGCGGCACGGCGGAAATCCCAACGAGAAGCATTTGAAATTAACTGAGACGGCGCTGATGTGGGCGTCGAAAATGAATCGCCCGCGCAGCGTGGAACTGCTGCTCAAAGCCGGCGCGGAAGTAAACGCGCGCTCGGCGATTCGCGTTCCGGCGCAATCCGGGCAGCAGGAAGTGGGTCTCACGAGTCCTTTGCTGTGGGCGGCGCCGCGCAACGATCCGGAAGCGGTGAAACTTCTGTTGAGTGCGCAGGCCGATCCAAACGCGGTGGATATGCGAGGCCTGACACCGCTGATGTTAGCCGTGACGAACGAAGATCAAAATCTAGAGACGGTGAAGATGTTGATCGCGAAAACCGAAGATATCAATCATCGCGACGAAAACGGATTAACGGCTTTGGATTGGGCGCGGAAATGGGGATCGGCGACGCCGCTGGTCAAGCTGCTGCAAGATGCAGGCGCTCGGGGTGAAGCCCGTTCCGAGGACGCAACCACCGCCCGGCTGGGGCATTTCCAGGTGCAAGAAGCGGTGGAAAAAAGCGCCGCTTTGCTCATTGCATCGTCGCCCAAATTTTTCCAGAAGACCGGCTGCGTGGGATGCCACCATCACATGTTGACCGGAATGCTGATGAGCATCGCGCATGAGCACGGCTTTCGCGTGGACGAAAAGGCCGCGGCCGAGCAGGTGCGGA
>DATGIH010000250.1:0-4105 GCA_035295865.1 Bryobacteraceae bacterium | reverse complement strand
GTCCGGGTTGGTATCGAGTCCATTCTGTTTTACGTCCGCGACTACTCCGACAATTTCGCGCCAGCGCAGACGGCCATCACTGGTGCGGCCGGGGCCCGTGTAGCTCACGTGGATGCGTTTTCCGATGGGACTCTCATCCGGCCAAAAACGGCGCGCGAACGAATGGTTGACGATGGCGACAAGCGGCGACGTGGCGTTATCGCGCGGTGAGAACATTCGTCCGGCGATGAGAGGAGTTCCGATGGCGCGAAAATAATCGGAGCTGATCCAGCAGCCAGAAGTTCCGGGCAGATGCTTGGGATCCACTGGCTTGTCCGACATGATCAAACTCGCGCTGGGCGCTCGCAATCCGGGCGTGCAATCCGCGACGGCGACGGAATCGATGCCCGGCTTGGTGGGCAGTTCCGCGAGCAATCGGCGATAGAACGCCAAGTCATATTGAGTGGAGTCGCTGGCGAGGCGCAAATGCAAAGTGAGCAAACGGTCCGGTTGAAAGCCCAGATCGAGCTGCATCAAGTTCGTCAAGCTCCGCATCAGCAATCCGGCGCTCATCAACAAGACCACCGAAAGGCTCACTTCCGCAACGATCAGCAGCGAGCGGCGAGACTGGTTCGAGCTTCCGGCGTCGCCCCGTCCGGCGCGCAAAGCGGAATTCAAATCGGTTTTCAGGAGCGCCAAAGAAGGCGCGAATCCGAAGAGCAAACTGGTGAGGCAGGCGATTGCCAGCGTGAAAATCATCACGGGCAAATTGATTCCGACCGACGAACTGCGCGGCAATTGGGCGGCGCCGGCTCTGACGATCAGTTGGATGGCGGTGGAAGCGAGAAAGATTCCGGCCAAGCTCCCCACCAGAGAAATTCCTAAATTTTCCGTTAAAAGTTGACTCAGGATGCGCGAGCGGTCCGCTCCTAAACTGATGCGTACGGCGATTTCCTGTTTGCGATTTTCGCTGCGCGCGAGCAGAAGATTGGCGACATTCACGCAAGCGATCAGCAGGACTAATCCGGCGGCGCCCAGCAACAGAAGTAAGATCGGGCGTACGTTGCCCACCAATTCGTTTTTGAGCGGCGTGATGGTTTCCCGCATGCCACGCGGCGTTTCCGGAGCGCGGCTGAGAATGGCGGTGAGATCTTCTTCGGCCTGTTTCGTGGTCACACCGGGTTTCAATCGTCCGTAGATATCCAGAAAACGGCTGCCGCGCCATTTCATGAACGGGAAGTCCGGCACCAGCGTCGGCCACGCGTCGGTTTCGGGATAAATGTCGGGTAGGGGCGGCATCACGCCGATGATGAGTTGATCGGAGCCTCCCAAATTGATAGTGCGGCCGATCACATGCGGGTCGCCGCCAAACATCCGCTGCCAAAAGTTGTAGGAGAGAACAATTTTTACCGCATCCTCGTGGTACTCTTCGGGACGATAGAGGCGGCCGAGGACGGGACGAATCCCCAAGATCGAATAGAATTCCGGTGAGGCCGCGGTGCAGCGCAAAACTTGTGCTTCGCCCAGGCCCACCAGCGTTTCGGTGAACGGGATGACGGCGCCGATTTGCTCGAAGGTGTGATTGCGGCCGCGAAAATCTTCAAAATCGGGATTGGAAGTTTTGATCCGCGAAAGGTGTTCGGCCGGTTGTCTAGATGTAATGGACACCAGCCGATCGGGATCGGGGAAGGGCAGTGGGCGAAGCACAATGCCGTTCAACACGCTGAAAATGGCTGTGTTTGCGCCGGTGCCGACCGCCAGAATCACCACTACCGCGAGGACGAACGCGGGACTGCGGCGCGTAGTTTGCCAGACATATTGCAGATCGTGAAGTACGTTTCGGACGGTGCGCATTCCGGCTGTTCTCGCAATCTTCGCGCCACATCGGCCTCAAACGGATGAAGCGTTCGCGCCGGCGCTTTGTTCGATTGTGGCAAATCCTGTCCGGTATTGGGCAGGTGAGTTAAAATCGACTAGCACGCCTCGAACTAATCGCGGCGTCCGCCCATGTACAGCGCTGTTTGGAGAATTTTAGCGCCGATACACCAGCGAGTAACGATTCTGTTGCTCACGGCGCTGCTTGCCTCCTGCGGGAAACCCACGCGTGAGCCGGTGACCCTGACCTATCCGCATGGATGGTACTCCGAACCGGATGAGGTGAAGAAAACCGCTGCGCTGTCGCAGCAATTCACGTCGGAAACCGGTGTTCACATCCGGGACATTCCAACTCCGGAAAGCACTCTGGACGGTCTGGATCTATTGGTGAAGCTGCTGCGGATGGGGAGTGCCGGCGCGGACCTGGTGCATGTCGATTTGATTTGGTCGGCGATTCTCGAGCCCGATCTGATCAATCTGCGACCTGCATTGGCAGGTGAGATTTCATCCGTCGAATCGCAATTGTTGCCGAGCTATACGGTGAACGGAAAAGTGGTGGCGGTCCCTTATCAAGTGAATCTTGGAGCGATCGAGTATCGGACGGATTTGCTCCGCGAATATGGTTTCGACCACGCCCCTAAAACCTGGGACGAGTTGGAAAGCATGGCGGCGAAGATCCAAGCCGGCGAGCGCGCGAAAGGCAAGAAAGAGTTTTGGGGTTATGTGTGGCAAGGCGCATCGGCGGAAAGTTTGACGTGCAATGCGCTGGAGTGGCAGGCCGCCGAAGGAGGCGGGCGGATTATCGAAGAAGATCGAACTGTCAGCGTCGACAATCCGGCGGCCATCCGCGCATGGCAACGCGCCAAGAGTTGGATTGGCCGGATCTCGCCGCCGAGTGTGGTTGCGTACCGGGAAGGCGATTCGGTCAACATGTTCGATTCAGGAAACGCTGCGTTCGATCGTGTCTGGTTAGGCAGAACGATCGCGCGCGGCCAAAGCTCTCACCAAATTTATTGGAGACCCACGCGTCCCGTGGTTCCGACTGGCTTTGCGGCAATCCCTGGCGGACCCGGCGGATCGGGCGCGACCTTAGGGGGTTATGGGTTGGCGGTTTCCGGACACACGGCTCATCGCGACGAAGCGGTAGAGTACGTCGGTTTTCTGACGCGCGCTCAGATTCAGTCCTTTGAAAAGGGGACGAGCTTCGTGAATCAGCCGGGAGGGTCGTCGGCCGGCGGCGCGGATACTCCGTTTGATGAATCGATTCGACGGGGTAGCCCCGTGGTTCACCGGCCTTCCGTGGAGACAGGCGCTCTTTATAAGCAGGTGAGCGCGGCATACTTCGGCGCGGTCCATGCGGTTTTGACGGGAGAGAAACCGGCCAGCGAAGCGGCTGGTCAGCTACAAAAGCAGTTGGTTCAGATTACCGGATTCCGAACCGGCGCTCCCCGGACGGGAAAATGACCGCGAAGCCGGCCGAGGCCAATTCCTTTCGCATTGACCGCCGGTTGATGCTGATTTTTGCTGTACTGATCGTGCTGATCCTGGGCGGAAACGGGCTGGTTGTCTGGCAGTTCTTTATCGCGCAATCGCGCACCAGCCGGCTGAGCGGAGCGAATCAGCAGATGACTCTGGTGCTCGGACTCCAAGTCAGCCTATTGTCGTTCCATCAGCAGTTGGAGGATCTGGCAAGGTCCAAGGATGCGCAGCGGTTGGTGGCGGATTCAGGGCCGCTGCTCAGCGCTCTCAGGCAGCAGACCGAGCGAACCAGAACGGCGCTGCGGAGCTTGCCGCCCGAAGCGCCGGCCGATCCGGCGTTTTGGCCGACATTGGAAGCCATTCAGGCGACGCTTCCGGCACAATTATCGGCGATCACGGAGCTCGGCAAATCTGGGGATTGGGGCGCCGTGGAGCTTCGCCTGGGAAGCGCGTTGAAGCCGATCGAGAGTCAGACGGCGATTTTGGTGGAGAGCATCGGCAAGCAAGCGAGCGATGAGTTGGCGCGCGCCGTGTCGGAAATGAAAATGGTGCAACGCCGGATCCTCATCGTGGTACCGGCGACAGCAGTCTGTACGTTTTGCATCGCGGCGTTCTTCGGTTGGTCCATCGCGCGCAGGCTGATCGAACTTCGCTTGGAGGAACGCGTCACGGAGCGCATCCGGATCGCGGGTGAACTGCACGATACGCTGATCCAGACCATTCACGCGAGCCAATATCTGGCGGGTACCGCGTTAGCCAGGCCGGAAGATCC
>DATGIH010000249.1:0-6609 GCA_035295865.1 Bryobacteraceae bacterium | reverse complement strand
CAGTAATCCACGTGCTCTTCGAGCGGGATCACCGTCACGCCGGGCACTGGTTGGAGATCATTCAGTTTTAGAAGCAAGGCGTCGGCCGGCGGACAACTCGAGCATCCTTCGGAGGTGAACAACTCCACCAATACCGGCGTGCGTGCGGATTGCGCGGACTCCGCCCCACTCAAGGAAACGGCAGCGAGTAAAAGCGCGAGCGAACACCTCATAGCAACCTCGAAGGACTCCAGACCCGATATGTATGCATCATGCGCCGGAAAGTGGTCGCATTCAATGACCACTTGCGGTAGTGCCGATATGACCACTATCATGGGTGCATGAGAACGCAGCTACACGGCGCCCTGTCTCCGCTGATCGCGCTGGACCGCAAAAGAAGCAAACCGCTTCACCGCCAGATTTACGATTCCTTCCGCGGCATGATCCTGAAACGCGCTCTGCAGCCGGGCCAACAGGTCCCATCCACGCGTACCTTGGCCGAGGAACTGGGGATTTCAAGAATCCCCGTGCTTGGAGCTTACGACCAGCTACTCGCCGAAGGCTACCTGGAGAGCCGAGCCGGCGCTGGAACCTTCGTATCGAGCTTGCTGCCTGAGGAAGCGCTACGCGGGCGGCCCGGCGGTGGGAGTGGCAAAGCCAAGCCGGGCTCCGTGGTGATTTCGCGCCTCTCGCGCAGTCTTCCTTTGGAATGGACCCGTGGTTCCGGATCCTTCAGCGTCGGACAAATCGCATACGATCATTTTCCGCTGCGCATCTGGTCCGGACTGGTGAGGCGCCGCCTGCGGACCATGCGAACCAGCGCGATGAATTATTCGGACCCCATGGGTTCCAAGAAATTTCGCGAAGTAATTGCGGCGTATCTTCGAACCTCCCGTGCCGTCGATTGCGAAGTTCCGCAGATCATGATCGTCAACGGCTCGCAGCAAGCCTTGGATTTATGCGCCCGCGTTCTGCTGGATCCGGGCAGCCCCGTCTGGATCGAAGATCCCGGTTACGACCTGATGCGCCAGGCACTGATGCTTTCTGGATGCAGGCAAGTCCCGGTTCCAGTGGACGATGAAGGGCTGAACGTCGCGGCCGGCATGAAGCGCTGCCGAAAGGCGCGCGCTGCCTTCGTCACGCCCTCGCATCAATATCCGCTGGGCGCAACCATGAGCGTTTCGCGGCGACTACAGCTTCTGGATTGGGCGCATCGCCAGAGCGCGTGGATTGTGGAAGACGATTACGACAGCGAGTATCGTTTCGAGAGCATGCCGATCGCTTCGCTGCAAGGTCTCGATCACGGCAGCCGCGTAATCTACATCGGAACCTTCAGTAAAGTGCTCTTTCCTTCGCTCCGCCTTGGCTACATGGTGATTCCTTCGCCGCTGGTGGATCGGTTCTCGGCGGTTCGCCGCGCGAGCGATTTCTGTCCGTCGAACTTTCATCAGGCCGTGCTTGCTGATTTTATCGAAGAAGGCCACTTCGCGCGCCACATTCGGAAGACCAAGCAGTTATACGCGGAGCGCCGCGGCGCTCTGGTGCAAGCAATCAAGAAGGTCTTCGGCGACGAGCTGGAGATTCTCGGCGCCGAAGCAGGAATGCATCTGGTGGTCACCCTTCCGCAGGGATTCTCCGACCGCGAAATTTCAGTTCGCGCCGCGCAACAGAATCTTTCACTATGGCCGCTCTCGCCCTGCTACGCGGGACCGCGCGCGCGCCAAGGATTTATTCTCGGATTCGGAAGCACCAAGGCGTCCGACATGGCAGCGCAGGTCGCTCGCCTGCGCCAACTCATTTATGCGTGAGCGGGCGCGCCCCCGCCTCAGCCGTTCTCTGAGATCGTCGCGGCGATTTCAGCCACTCGCCGATACGAATCCAACCGGTCCGCATGCTCGAAAGTATCCGTGACCGCAATCACCTCTTGAGCTCCCGTTTCTTGAACCAGCTTCCGCAGTCCCGCCTTGACCGTCGCATCCGATCCCACGATGGCGGCGCGCAGTTTGCTCATCACAGTTGCGCGCTCCCACTCCTGCCATAACGGCTCCATCGAATCTACCGGAGGCAACAGCTCCACCGGCTGATTACGGATCAGTCGCAAAAATCGCTGCTGTGGCGTGGTAAACAACCGCCGCGCCGCCGCATCCGTCTCCGCCGCGATTACCTGCACACCGACCATCAGGTAGGGGCGATCCAGCACCGAGCTAGGCTGAAACTCCTGGCGGTAAAGTTCGGCCGCTGCGTGCAAATAGTCCGGAGCAAAATGCGCGGCGAACGCAAACGGCAGTCCCAACCTGCCCGCTAATTGTGCGCTGAACCCGCTGGAACCGAGCAGCGTAATGGGCACATTGGTGTTCTGCCCCGGAAACGCTCGAACCGCTTGTCCCACCCGCTCTGGACCAAGATAACCGCGCAACTCTTCCACCAGCTCCGGAAAATCATCTCCGTTCTGTTTCAGATCCCGCCGCAGCGCCCACATCGTCTGCGCGTCTCCGCCCGGCGCCCGCCCCAACCCCAGATCGATCCTGCCCGGATACATCGCTTCCAAAGTCCCGAATTGCTCCGCTACAACCAAGGGCGCGTGATTCGGCAGCATGACGCCGCCGCTGCCCACGCGAATGGTCTTTGTCGCCGAAGCGACGTGTCCAATCAACACCGCAGTCGCCGAGCAAGCCAGGCCTGCAATCGAATGATGCTCCGCCAGCCAATAGCGCTTGTATCCCCATTGCTCGACATGCTGCGCGAGATTCACCGACCGCGCAATCGCGCTGCCCACAGGCTCATTCGCACGCATGCCCACAAGATCCAGAACCGATACAGGCAACGTCTTGGGGGTTGGTTGCGGCGGAATCATGGAAGAAGTGTGCTCCAATGTGAGGGTTGGAAACTAAATTTAAACACACTGGAGACTAACAACATGAGAAGAAGCATTTGTCCCATTGCCCTGTTCGCGCTATGCAGCCTCGGCGCCGCGTTCGCCCAAAACAAAGCCATCGACTTTAAGAAAGGCATGCCCTTCAGCGACGGCTTCGTCGCTGGCAACACCTTATACGTCGCAGGACAACAAGGCCCGGACGCGCAAGGCAAAGTCACCGGGACCGATATCACTGTGCAGACCACCAATACAATCGCGGCTATCGAAAAGATCGTGAAGAAAGCCGGATTCGAGATGAGCGACATCGTTTCGGTCACCGTTTACATCACCGATCTGAATGATGTCCCCAAAATGAACGATGTCTACAAGAAGCTCATGCCAGATCCGAAACCAGCGCGCGCCACTGTCCAAGTTGCTGGATTGATCGGCGGAGCCAAGATCGAAATCTCGGCCATCGCCGTGAAACATTGATGGTGCGCTAACTTGGAGCTATGCATCGCCGCGATTTTCTGCAGCTCGCCACCGCAGCGGGCGCTTACGCCGCAACACCCACGGATCTACCCAAATACAAAGTAGTCACCGCATTCAAGCCAGCTCCGAATCCTGGGATGCCCGGACCGTATCCGGGCAAAGCCGTGCGCGTCCATTCGAATAAGTCCGTCAATGACGCGACTCACAAGATCGACGCCCCAACCGTGAAAGAGATGCTCGCGCGCGGCATGTGCTCGCTCACCGGCGCCAAGAGCGAAAGGGACGCCTGGGCCCACTTCTTCGATTCCAAGGATGTAGTGGGCATCAAAGTGAACTGCTCCGGCGCCCCAAAAATCTTCTCCGCAGCCGAAGTAATAGGCGGAATCGTAAAAAATCTGGTATCGCTCGGCATTCCGCCGCCGAATATCTATCTCTACGAGCGATTTCCCGATCAGCTTCAGAGCGTCCACTACTATCGCGCCGTTCCGGCCGGCGTGAACATCTTCGCCGCGGAAACCACGCGCGGATCGGTGGCCAGCTACGATCCGAAAACGTATGTGGAAACCAATTTCTTCGGCGAAGATGACACGCGCTCCAACATGATCCGCCTGATCACCGAGCGGTTCACCAAGATCATCAATGTCCCGAACATGAAGGACCACGGCGCGGCCGGAGTCACCGGATGCTTGAAGAACATTGCATACGGCAGTTTTTCGAACGTGGCGCGCTCGCACAATCGAGAAAAGACCAACACGCTGAGCTTCATTGGCACGCTCGCGGATGTAGAACCATTGCGCTCCCGCACCGTGCTGCAGATCATGGACGGCCTGCGGGGCGTCTGGCACGGCGGACCCTTTTCCGAGGACCCCCAATACCGTTTCTATCCGAAGACGATGGTGTTCGGCACCGACCCGGTAGCCATCGACCGTCTTCTCCTCGACGTCATTGAGAACAAGCGCAAAGCGGAGGGCGCCGTTTCCATCTGGGATCGCTCGATGGCCAACATCAAGCCGGGCGTCCTGGATAAGCGGTACAACACCTTCATCCGGGAGCCCGGGCATATCGAGTTCGCAAGCCAGCTGGGCCTGGGCGTTTACGACATCAAGCGGATCGCCGTCACCGACATCGAAGTATGACGCTGCTTCTCGCCGCACTGCTTCCCACGCTGGCCGCTGGGCCGGCTTCATCCGATACGGTGAAGCTGCCTGTTCCCAAGGTCGAGTACCGGCCGAATGAAGCTACGGCTTCACGAAGTCCCTGGATCGACGCAAATGGCTGGCAACTTCTGCGCGCACCCGCGCGCCGTTATTCCTATGACGTTCCGTCAGCGAGCGTGGCCATCGCCGCGTTGGAAGCGTTTGCGTACGGTGCCCAAGCCGAAATCCGCACCGACGGGGCCGGTACAACGATTTTCAACCGCGTGCTCGATTTTCTCCGCGGCGTCCCGGAGATCGGCGATCTTCCGATCCTCGCGAATATCGGAGTGATCGATGATGGGTCCGAGGAAACCGGCGAGCTGATGAACCTGCTGACCCGCCGGAATCTGCTTTATCGCATCGTCCCTGCGCCGGATCCTCATCTCGACTTGAATATCCGCCTCGGTTCCAAGGAATATCCGAAATCCGAAGCCGGGGACCCTAGCGAGTTGGCCCAAAAAATCCGCTCTCAGCTTACCGATGAAAAGCGTCTTCTGCGCGTTTATGGCAGCGAAGTGGTGATCGCGCGGCTCACCGGCGATGGCGCTCATGCGCGGATTCATCTGTTGAACTACGCCAACCGCCCCGTCAAGGGACTTCGCGTCCGCGTACTCGGTACCTTCAGCAACTGGAAGGTGGCGGCCTACGACAAGCCCGGCTTGAAACTGGAAGACTTCGCTGCCGCCGATGGCGCTACGGAATTCAGCGTGCCCGAAATGAGCACCTACGCCGTCATCGATCTCTCGCGCTGATCATCGCGCCTGCATTTCCTTGCTCACGCGTTCCACCTGCTCCATCACGCGCAGCGTATTCTCGCCCAGAATCTTCCGGATGTCGCCATCGGAATAGCCTTTGCGCAGCAGAGCCTCGGTGATTTTGGGCAGCTTGGTGCAATCCTCCATTCCTTCCGGCATGTTGGCGCCGTCGAAATCGGAACCCAGTCCCACATGATCCGCGCCCACCAGTTTCACCGCGTGGTCGATATGATCGATGATCCGCTCCCAGCTTACGTGTGGTAGTTTCCCCTCCGCGATCAGCTTCTTCTCCATCGCCCCCATCTCGCGCGCGATGCAGGCCTCGTCGTTATTGCAACTCTTCGTGAGGGCGTCCATGGCTTTGACTACGCCGCCTGTTTCCCGATCGGATGCGTCCTTATAAGCCTGATCGATGAAGCTCTTCTCGTAGTTGATCTGAATGACGCCGCCCTTCGCCGCCAATGCCCTAATCATGTCGTCGCTCATGTCGCGCACGTGATTGCAAACCGCGCGGCACGACGAATGCGAAGCGATGAGCGGCGCCTTGCTTACTTCCAGCGCATCGTAGAACGTCTTGTCGCTCACATGGGAAATGTCCACCATCATTCCCTGGCGATTCATTTCGCGGACGATGTCCTTGCCGAAATCGGTCAGGCCATTGTGCGCCGGCTTGTCGGTGGAAGAATCTGCCCACTCGTCGTTGTAAAAGTGCGACAAAGTCATGTAGCGGACGCCAAGATCGGCAAAGATCCGCACCATCCGGATATCGTTGCCGATCATGTGGCCGCCTTCCACTCCCATCAGCGCTGCGATCTTTCCGGATGCGTGAGCGCGCCGGACATCGGCGGCTGTTAGCGCCAGCATCATGTCCTTCGAGTTCTTCTTCACGTTCTCGTGGACCGCATCGATCTGATCCAATGCCTTTTGCACCGCCGTCGGACCCATGATCTTGCCATCGATCCAAATCGAGAAAAAGATCGCGTTCATCCCGCCTTCGCGCATGCGCGGAATGTCTACGTGACCGGTCGGATTCTGCTTTCCGAGGTCGTAGTCCTTCGAGAAAAATCGCTGCGTGGTATCGTCATGCGTATCGAGTACGATCGACGAAAAATGCAGCTTATGGGCACGCTCCGAGATTTCGTCGCCATGAGCGGCCGTCATCAGCGCCGCGGCTGCAATCAGACAGCGCAGGGATCGAGTGTTTTTGTTCACTCGATCATTCTACACGGCTGCCCGTTCACCTTCGGTAACCACGGGCAGCTTGGCAGCATCCCAGGCGGCTAAACCCCCGGCCATCTCGACGAGATTCGTGATCCCGTATTGATGCAGAATG
>DATGIH010000248.1:0-3003 GCA_035295865.1 Bryobacteraceae bacterium | reverse complement strand
TACTTTGCTACTTTTTTCGGCATCGAGACGCGTGCGATTGCAGGCATC
Organism: Bryobacteraceae bacterium; assembly: GCA_035295865.1. Lineage (GTDB taxonomy): Bacteria > Acidobacteriota > Terriglobia > Bryobacterales > Bryobacteraceae > Palsa-89. Next base: position 2,955 of record DATGIH010000248.1, on the reverse strand, counting down.
GTCCGGGCAGTCCGGATAAACCTGACTCAAAAACAGCAGCTTTTTTCCGTCCGGAGTAAACAGGACGCCTGAAGCTTCCGTGGAGAGACTGGTTACCTGCCGCGCGTCCGATCCGTCGGCCTTCATGATCCACACCTGCGACGATCCGCTGCGATTGGAGATATAAGCGATGGATTTGGAATCGGGCGCCCATTGCGGCCGCTCGTTATCCGTGCCTTGCGAGGTGATTTGCCGGGGAGTTCCGCCATCGGTCGGAACCGTGTAAATCTGTTTGGGCTTGGTGTTCTGATCGAGATCGACCGATTGAACAGTAAATGCTACGGTTTTTCCGTCCGGGGAAAGCTGTGGCTCGCTGATGCGCGCGATCTTGAGCAGCGCTTGCACGTCGAAGGGCGCTCGCTGCGCGGGAACGGACGTGACCATCAATAGCAGAACGCTCGCGGTTCGCAACAGCATATGACTCGATTGTAAGCCCTCAATAACGGCTGGAGACTCGGGGGCTTGGGCTGGTTAAACCGCGACGGGGGCCGGGGCCGGGTTGTTCTTCAGCAGGCGGGAAACGGTTTCCGACGGCTGTGCGCCGTTTTTCATCCAATGCTCAATGCGGTCGTGCTTCAGGTTCACCACGTGAGGCTTGCTGACGGGATTGTAGAAACCAACTACTTCGACCGAGCGGCTGTTGCGCGCGCGTTCTTTATCGATCACGACCACACGATAGGTCGGCTTTTTCTTGGCGCCGAATCGCGCCAGTCGAATCATTAACATACTCTATCTACTGTAGCATCGGCAGCTTCATTTTGGCCAGTCGCTTGCCAAGGAATCCGCCACCCGAAAGGCTCTTCATCATTTTGCGAGCCTGGGCATACTGCTTCAGCAGCGAGTTCACTTCCTGCACCGAGGTGCCGCTCCCTTTGGCGATCCGGCGGCGCCGCGCGCCGTTTATAATCATATGGTTAGCGCGCTCGCGCGGAGTCATGGAGTCCACAATCGCCACCACGCGGGTGATCTCGTTTTCATCCACCTTCATGTCCTTCAGGTTCTTGATGGGTCCGAGATTTGGCATCATTCCCAGGATGGATTCGAGCGGCCCCAGCTTGCGGATCTGCTTCAACTGATCGCGGAAGTCTTCGAGCGTAAACTCATTCTCGATGAGCTTACGCTGCATCTCTTCAGCCTGTTTCTGGTCGATGTTTCCCTGGACCTTTTCGATCAGCGACAGGACATCGCCCATCCCGAGAATGCGTTCAGCGACGCGGTCCGGATGAAACGGCTCCAACGCGTCGAACTTTTCGCCCATGCCGACAAACTTCAGTGGCTGATTGGTGATGGTGCGGATGGAAAGCGCCGCGCCTCCGCGCGCATCGCCGTCCATTTTGGTGAGAATTACGCCGGTGATTCCGAGGCGCTTGTGGAACTCTTCAGCGGACTTCACCGCGTCCTGCCCAGTCATGGCATCCGCCACGAACAGGACTTCGGCCGGGTTGAGCTGGTCTTTCAGCTCCTGCAACTCCTGCATCAACTGATCGTCGATGTGCAACCGGCCGGCCGTGTCGACGAGCAGGACGTCCCGGCCGGTCTGTCCGGCCTCGCGCCGCGCCGAACGCGCTAAATCCAGAGGTTTGGTTTCTTCGGGCGTGCCTTCGTAAATAGGGAGCTTAATCTCTTTAGCGATGACGCTCAATTGATGGCGCGCGGCAGGACGGTAGACGTCCACGGAAACCACAATCGGGTTGTGCCCATTCTTCGATAGCCAGCGCGCCAGCTTTCCAGTCGTGGTGGTTTTGCCGGAACCTTGCAACCCCACGATCATGATCGCGGACGGCGGTTCGTTCGACATCCGAAGCTTCGATTGGTGCGTGCCAAGCGTTTTGATCAGCTCATCGCGAACGATCTTGACGACCTGTTGCGTAGGCGATAGCGCCGACAGCACCTCTTCGCCCATGGCTTTTTGCTTGATGCTCTCAATGAATTGCTTGACTACCCGGAAATGGACGTCGGCTTCGAGGAGCGCCACGCGGATCTCGCGCAGTGCGGCCTCCATGTTTTCGGCGGTCAGCTTGCCTTCGCCGCGCAGGTTCTTAAAAACGCGCTGAAGTTTGTCGGATAGATTATCGAACATGATTTACACCACGGAGACTGCGGTGAGAACGGACGATTCATTATATCGTTTCTGGTTTTCTCGTTTCTCGTTAAGGCAATCCGGGCGACAGCCAGGAACAAGAAACGGACTCTTATCGAACGAGGACCCTCCGATAAGGAAATAGAGGTTCGTGTCAATCCGTGTTGCTGATTTTCGCCGGTCTGGTTGTCGTTTTAGGTTCGGTGATCGCCGGCTATTTGCTGGAACAGGGCAATTTGTGGGTGCTGATGCAACCTGCAGAACTGTTGATTATCGCCGGTGGCGCGATCGGCATCATTCTGGTTTCCAGTCCCAGAAGGAACTTACGGATTCTTCTGCGGTCGTTGTATTCGGTGGCCGTGAATCGCCAATATACGCGCGAGACTTATCTTGACGCACTGAAGCTTCTCTACGTCTTATTCAGCGTCGGGCGCGGGACAGGGAGAATCCACATGGAATCGCATGTGGAGGCGCCTTACGATAGCGAGGTCTTTCAAGCGCACTACAGCGTACTTTCCGACGCCGACGCGACCAACTTTATTTGCGACTCCTTGCGCATGGCGATTTCGGCCGGTCTCAGCGATCAGGAAGTGGAGCGGTTGATGGTCCTCGATATGGAGGTTCAACGTTCGGGACGCCAGCAGCCGTTGCGGGTCCTGATCAATGTCGCCGATTCCCTGCCCGGGCTGGGGATCGTCGCAGCGGTTCTAGGGGTGGTCGTCACCATGCAAGCGCTCGGTGGTCCGGCGCAGGAGATTGGGCATAAGGTTGCGGCCGCGCTGGTGGGGACTTTTTTCGGCATCCTGCTTTGCTACGGCGTTGTCAGTCCGCTATCA
>DATGIH010000247.1:0-13344 GCA_035295865.1 Bryobacteraceae bacterium | reverse complement strand
CGATTGCCGTGCAGCAGTTCGTACCAGACACGATGTTTCTCCCACGGTCCGCGGGCGAATGACGTTGTCACCACGGGCGTCGCGGGAACGAGCGAGCGGATGATTTCGATGTTGTTCCCGATATCGTATGGCTCGAAGAAGTTCAACGCGTTTGCGAGCCGCGCGTAGTCATAGCCGCCCCAGCCGGGCATTTGTGCTCCGCAGATGCCTACGAACGCTTTGGGATCGACGCTATGAATCGCGTCAACGCCCATCCGTAGCGCCCGCGCGTAGGCGATGTCCATCCATTCTTTGTGATCCGCCCAGGCGGAGAAATTGCCATCGCGGTGCCGCATCGCTTCGGTCGTAGTTTCCGGAACCACCGAATCCCACGTTGCGAACTGCGTTCCCCACTGATTGTTCAATACCGCCAGCGTGCCGTAGCGTTCTTTCAGCCATACTCGCATTTCCGCCAGCGACTGGTCGGAGAAATCGAAATCCCAGGGCGCGGCGAGGTTTGCGATACCGGATTCGTCGCCCAAATCGTAAAAGACGGGACGATAGGGCGAATGTTTATGCGCCACTGCAATCAGGCGTTCCCGGATTTTATCGAGCCACGCCGCGTCGGACAAACTGGGATGACGTTTGAATGCCTCTTTGCTGGATGGGTCTTTCTTGTACAGCTCCTTCGCTTCCAGAAACTTCCACTGCACCGGGCGGTCTGGAAAGTAGCGATGATACTCGGAGTAAAAATCGGTCGCGATGTTTTCGGCATACCATTGCAGATCCGTGCCGGCAAGGAAATCGGGTGGCGGCTCGTTGCGGCCGACATATTGGCCGGCGTTGATGCCAAGAGATTGCAACGTCGCCCACTGTCCTCGCGGATACTGCTGCCACATGACGATGCGGTAGTCTCGCCAGTCGCGATCCGGCGGACGGGCGATGAAGTTTGCCTGCGCCGTTTCGTCGCGATGATCGGCCGCGCCCTTGCGATTCACACCGTCGAAGATGAAGTGCGCGGCGAGCGTGTTCTGCATCGCCACAGCACGATGCAGGTCGAGCGAAAAGCGGATCTCGCTCTCGTCGATGAGCCGGACAGGAACTTTTCGCTCTTCAACCACCCGGTCCAGCGCGTCGCGCCAAGTAATTTCGAGCGTGCCTTTGCCAGTGGCAAGGCTCCCGGTGCGATATATGGCTGTGATGGTCTGATCGCGTTCGAAATCGAGCGCGGGCAGCACGATCTCGGCGGCGCGCGATGCTGAGCACAACAGGGACAGCAGAGCGGCACTTCTCGCGCAGAACATATGCGTTACTGTAGCGCACGCACTCGATGCGTGCCGCGTTCGCACTCTTGCGAACGCTATATAAGGAAGACCATCTTCATAGCGTTCACAAAAGTGTGAACGCGGCACGCACGAGTGCGTGCGCCACATCGAATCTGCGAAAATGGTCCTCTGCGATTCACCGGATTTATCGTTGTACTTAGCGCGGCCGCGAGCTTCGGCCAATCCCCCGCCCCCAACAATCTTTATCGGCTCGACGATCAATTCAAATCTTTGGGCGGCACCGCACCGGTGGTTGAGATGGCAACTCCCATCGTGTGGCGGAATTTTCTATCCGAAGACGACATCACCTGGGGCATCCTGCGCGGACGAATGGGATATCGCAAAGGCGATCTGATCGTGAAAGGCGACGGCAGCACTCCGGTAATCGTGTCGCCCGACGCCCAGCAGATCGAGTGGGCACGCTATGAGGCCGTTGAGATCCAGATGCTCGCCGAAGGCGGAAGAGAAATCAAGATCCGCATCGGTAACGATGAGTTCAAGCAGCCAATCCCCTCCGCGGGCGAATATCACGATTATCGGTTCAGCGTGGATATCGGCGGAGTGCGCGGCAGCCGCCCGCTCGCGATCATGCCGACGGATAGCTTGACGGATGCGGTCGCCATCCGCTCCATCCAGTTAGTTCCTCGCAAAACCAATTTCCCGGGTACCGCCGGAAAACTTTATTTCGGCAAGAGCGACGAATATCGCAACGTCCTTTATGCGCATGCCCCGTCGTCGCTCAACTTCGATGTCGCGGTTCCACAAAATGGCCGGCTGCATTTTGGCATCGGCGTGGCCGAGGAGGGAACGACCATAACGTTTCGCGTGCAGGGTTCCGGCAAAGACCTGTATTCGAAGGCGATCTCGTCCGCTGGCGCGTGGGAAGATGCCGACGTGGATCTTTCCGCCTATGCCGGCAAGAGTTTGAACGTGGTGCTGCGAACGGAGTCGGGCAAACCGGGCGCCGTCGGACTTTGGGCGAATCCCTTGATCACGACGCGCGCTCCCAAAACGCGTCCCAATGTTTTGATCTACATGATCGATACGTTGCGGGCGGATCATGCGAGTCTCTACGGATACCAGCGCGACACAACTCCGTTCTTGAAAAAGCTAGGGGCTGCCGCCGTCGTCTTCGATGATTGCCAGGCGCAAGCGACTTGGACCAAGCCCTCCATCGCGTCGCTATTCACATCCATATATTCGTACACGCATGGAATTATTAACGACTACGACACGATTCCCAAGAGTGCGTCTACTCTGGCTGGACAACTGCGGAGCAACGGCTACGTTACGGCGAACATCACTGCCAGCCCGTGGCCGGGAAAAGTGACTGGACTGGAACGCGGCTTCGATTACGTGATGGAATTTCCGGTGATCCAGCTGCATCGCACCGACGGCGCGGATCGGGGTACGGATTCCGCCGCCGTGGACAAAGTTGTATTCCCCTGGCTGGAACGCCATCGCGATGAGCCATTTTTTCTCTACGCGCACAGCACGGATCCGCACGCGCCCTATCGGCCGCCGGCCGGTTTCGAGGAGAAATTCGCGAATCCCGCCGAGACTGCCGAGTTCAATCGCGACTACGCAAATGTGCGTGACAAGGGCCAATACGGCGGAGGCGCTGTGGTGAGCCGCGAGGTCGTGAAGAAGAACGGGATTGATCCGGATAAATTCATTCGCCGCGCCGCCGATCGATATGACGGCGAGATCCTGCACAACGATGCAAACTTCGAGTCGCTGGTGAGCAAGCTGAAAGAGCTTGGGATCCTTGACAACACGCTGATCATTGTCGTATCGGACCACGGCGAAGAATTTTGGGATCACGGCTTCACCGCCCATGGTCACTCCTTGTACCAGGAACTCGCGCACTGCGTTTTTCTGATGTGGAATCCGAAACTGCTGGGAGGCGCACGGCGCGTGAGTGAGCCGGTTCAACTGATCGATGTAATGCCGACTGTGCTCGATTTGTTGAACGTAAAGGCGCCGGAAGTTGTGCAAGGGCAGAGCCTCGTTCCATTGATCAAAGGAACTCCGTTTCATCGCCGCACGCCCGTGATGACATCACGCTACGCGCATCCCAATGCCAAGCCGAATGGATTCGTTCCGGAAAACCGGATCAATACCTTCGCGATCGTCGAGCGAAACTGGAAGCTCATCTACCGGGAAAAGGGCAAAGAGGTGGGGCTTCCGCGCGTAGAACTGTACGACAGGCGCACCGATCGCGCCGAAACCAAGAACGTGGCGGACGCGCATCCGGACGATGTCGAGCGTCTAATGACAGAACTGGGCAAATGGCTCGAGGCGCAAAAGCAGCTCCGCGCTGTTCTGGGAAAAGGCGCGCGGTCCACGTTGGATCAACAGACCCTCGATCAACTGCGCAGCCTGGGTTATATCGGCGGTAAGAAGTGAACTCGCGCAAATGCTCGGCGTTGGCGGCTGTTCTCATTTCCTGTTTCGCAGGCTCTGGGTGTCATCGCTCGGACGCGCGCGGAAAGAAAGTGATTGTGCTTGGCGTGGACGGGATGGATCCGGAATTTCTGGAGCGGCATTGGAAAGACTTGCCGAACGTCGCGCGCCTTCGAGACACGGGTGGATTTCGGCGTCTCAAAACCACAACGCCCCCGCAGAGTCCGGTGGCGTGGTCAACGTTCATCACCGGGCTTGATCCCACGGCGCACGGCATCTTCGATTTCGTCCATCGCGATCCGAAGAGCATGCAACCCTTTTCGTCGATGAGCCGAACTCTGGAGCCTCGGTTCAAGCTGCCGCTGGGTTCCTATGTGATTCCGCTCTCATCGGCCCGCGTGGAAACATTCCGCAAAGGCGAAGCGTTTTGGCAAATTCTGGATGCTCATCACATCCCTGTGACGGTGCAGCACATGCCCACGAACTTTCCGCCGATCGAAGCGGGCGAAGCTTTGGCCGGAATGGGCACGCCGGACTTGCGCGGCACGCTCGGCACGTTCACCTATTTCACAGACGATCCGGAAGAGCTCGCGCGCGACGTGTCCGGAGGGCGTATCGTCAAAGTGCATGGCGAAAACGGGCGATTCACTTTACACATCGAAGGTCCGCCAAATTCTCTGCGCAAAGATTCCCGATTCGCCGCGATCGATTTGTCTGTCGAAGTGGATTCGGAGCACAATGCCGCGCGGCTGTCGCTCGGTAATCCAATCGCGGTTTTGAAACAGGGCGAGTGGTCGGATTGGCTGCGCGCGGATTTTCCGCTGCTCGGATGGCTCGCGGGAGCGCACGGAATGTTTCGCGTGTATGTGAAAGAGCTGCACCCGCGTCTTGGAATTTACGTAACGCCCATCAACATCGATCCGCGCTCTCCGGATCTTCCGATTTCCGCGCCTGCTTCCTACAGCCGCAACGTCGCACGCGCGACGGGACCTTTTTATACGCAAGGAATCGCGGAGGACACGGCGGCGTGGCGGCAGGGCGTCTTTAACATGCAGCAGTTCGAAGCGCAGAGCGCCCTTGTGGCGTCCGACGAACTGAAACTTTTGCGCTACTCGCTGTCGCAGTTCCGCGAAGGGCTGCTCTTCTTCTACTTCTCGTCCATCGATCAGAATTCGCACATGCTGTGGGGGAAACACGAACCGGAGTTGCTCGCCGTTTACCGGGGTGTCGATAACGCGATCGGCGAAACCATGAATCGGTTTCCGGATGCGGATATCATCGTCATGTCGGATCACGGATTCAACTCGTTCGATCGGAGCGTCAATCTGAACACGTGGCTGTGGCAGCAGGGTTATCTCGCGCTGCAAGGGCCGCCTTCGGGCGACGACGAGATGTTCGCAGATGTGGATTGGTCAAAAACGCAGGCATACGCGCTCGGGTTGAATGGCTTGTACCTCAACATTGCGGGGCGTGAAAAGAACGGGGTTCTGCATCGCGGCGCCGAGACGGACGCTGTGATGAAAAGGCTTGTTGAAGAACTGCCGCAATTCCGCGATCCGGTGAGCGGGCAACAGGTAGTGGAAGTGGTTTCGCCGACACACGCCGAGTTCGGCCCGGATCTGATCGTCGGCTATTCGCGAACCTTTCGCGGATCTTGGCAGACCGCGCTCGGAGCCACGCCCAGGGGTGTAATCGAAGACAACACGGATGCGTGGATCGGTGATCATTGCATCAATCCGGACGACGTGCCAGGAGTGTTGCTAAGCAATCGCAAACTGAGTGTCGCGAAGCCGGGACTGAAGGATGTTACGGTAACGATCCTCTCTCTTTTTGGCGCGAGTCCCGGAGTTGGGATGACCGGAAGGAGCGTGTTCTGATGCATCGTTTTGCCTGGGCGGTGATTCTGTCGGCGCTCCCGTTATTGGCACAGCAACCTTTTTTCGATCGGACGCACGACTCAAAGGTCTTCGGCGAAGCGCGCCATTACCGGATCATTCTGCCGCCCGCTTACGAAACCACCGGCAAACGCTATCCGGTGATCTATTACTTCCATGGCCACAGCGATCGATACACGGTGGAACGCTACGACAACGGCACGGACACCATCCCGAAAATGGTGGATTGGGTTTCAAAGCACGATGCAATTGTTGTGTGCGTGGATGGATACGTCCCAGCGAACTACACCGGCTTCTATGGCGGCTCCCCCTGGGACCTGCTTGAAAACGGCGGCGATCACGATTTCGGCCCCTACTTCCTGGAACTGATTCACCACGTCGATTCCACGTACCGCACGCTGACGGATCGCCGGCATCGCGCGACGTCGGGTTTGAGCATGGGTGGATTCATGAGCCTGTATTTGAGCGCGCGCTATCCGGATTGGGTCGGCAGTGCGTCGGCTTTTAATCCAGGCCCGGAATTTTACGTGGGAGAAAAGGATCGCCGTGTGTTGTGGAGTCCAAAAGAACATCTGGCATCTCACGAACACACCATGGTCAGACTCATTCGCGCGAGCGGCGATTTCATCAGCCAATATCACGAAGAGACGCGCGCCGCCTACCAACGGTCGGACGTGGATTTCGAATTTCGACAGGACGAATACCATCGGCACTGGGCGACTTCGATTGCTGAGACCCTCGACTTTCACGCGCGCGCGTTTGCGAATGCCTCGCTCGACAATGTGCCCGAGAGCTGGAGTTATTCGAGCGCTTATCGAACGTTCGACGTTTGGGGATATCAGGCGAACCTGACCGCAGGTGGTTCCGGCGTTGTGTATCTGGAAGGAGCGCACCAGGGCGGATTGCGCGTCAGCACGCGCCGCTGGGCGCCGGATGGTCCGCCGGTCGAAAACGCCGTGATTCAAGTGACTACGGCTCCGCTCTATAAGCCGGGCCAGACTTACAAATTGTTCGACTACAAATTCTCAACTCGAAGCAGTGAGTCGCGCAATGTGACGGCGGATGCGAGCGGCAGGATCAGTTTCACGGCGGACGGTGGCGGACATCAGATCAGTTTTGCGGGGCCTGGAACGGGTAGCGATGCGCCTGTTCTGCTTCCTGTCACTACTTCGGATCGGTTGCGAGCGGAACCTGGCAAGGAAATCCACGTTCCGCTGAAGATTTACAATCCGCGCGCCGAGCCGCTCATGGATGTTTCCGTGGCGCTATCTTCCGAGTATCCGACCGTAGAGCTTCACACGAGCCCGATCACCATCCCGAAGATCGAACCGGGAGGCGTCGCGGACATAACATCGAAGTTCGCAGTAAAGTTCACGGCCGGGGCTGGAGATTTCGCGCCGGCGCTTCTCACTCTTAAACTCACCTACGACGGTTGGCACGAGGCCTCGCAGAATATCGATGTGCTGGTGGCGCCCGATCATTCTCCAGCTCCTTTGGCGTTCCAAATTCTTGATGGACGAACGGCGAACTTTGAGGTGTTCCGTCAAAAGGGCAATCAGGGCGGAGGCGCGTCGATATCGCGAACTGTTACCGAAGGCCGCGGCAATGGCAACGGAACCTTGGATCCCGGCGAGGAAGTCACCATTTGGGTGCAACTGAATCAGGGCCTGGACCCGTTCGACAAGAAGAACTGGTATCGCACAAAAATCTATTCCGATTCTCCGTGGATCACGGAAGTGAATCGGATGGAAGAGCAAAAGCAACTCGAGTGGACCAGCGCGAAGGAGCGCACCAGCGTCATCCGTTTATCGCCGAATACGCCGCCTGGAACGGAGATTCCGCTGCTGCTGGACAACGAAAGTTGGAGCTTCACGTTTACGCCGGATGTTCGCTATGGTAAGGAGCGTCTGTATCAAGCATTTCAACTCCATCAACATCATCTGCACCGGTTGACGATTATTGCCGGAGGTAACGCTCGATAAACGCACGCCACTCCGGGTCAATCGCCGGACCATTTGCGTGATGGCCGTCACGAGTCAGCACGAATTGCAGCCGATCCTCGACACCCAGCAAACGGTAGACCTCTTTCGCGCGATTCACGTAACCCCAACTCGCAAGATCGTCTGAATCTCCGCCGCCAAATTCCGTGTCACCGCGCCCACCGATGATGAGTAGCGCGTGTGGCGCTGCCAGCGCAAGGATTTCATGATGATCGTGCTCGAACCCTGGTCGCGCAGGATCCGGATTCAGCAAACTCAAGACAGTGTGCGGAGGAGTCGCAATATCCGGAAAGGGACGCAGCCAATCTAGGTACCAGGGCGCGAACCAGTTGGTTCCCCCGTTCACCGCAATGTGCGGATCCACAGCGACGGTCGCCTTGAACTCCGGCGCGAATGCGGCGATGTACAACGCAGCTTTCGCGCTGAGAGAAAATCCCATAAAGCCGATGCGATTGCGATCCACTTGGTTCAGGCTGCGCAGGTATTGTGCTTCGCGCTGGGCGTCGAACACCATTTTCGCCATTGGAAGCCAGTGGCCGAAGCGATCGTAAAGCTTTTCTGTCGCGCCCGCGTTATAAGTAGAATCGTCGCGATAATGGCGGATGAAGGACCATCCGGTCAACACGACATATCCGTGATTGACCAGCCATTCGCCCCACCATTTTTCGGGCTCCCTGTAATCGGGCGTGGACGACGTCCAGCAGATGACGGCGGGAAACGGCCCCGCACCTTGGTTCTTCGGAAGCAGGAGAACGTGCGGCTGCAGGAAGTCGCGCTCCATCGGAAGATCGAGCACGATGCGCGTGTATGTTCCGCGATCCGAGGTTTCGTGGATCTGCGCGCGACGGATATCGCCGAACCATTTCCTGTCCTCGCGATTCGGCCCCAGTTTGCCGAGGATGTTCGTCCACAGGCGCATGAGTTCGGGACGCTTATGATCGCGCCAGTCTCGTGCCGACTTCACGGCCTCGATCAGCGATGGAATCTTCTCGAACTCCGCGCCCGGTTCTTGCGCTGGACTCGATGAGTTCGTGACTTTATGCTGGTTGAGACGTTGCGAATCCTCTACCTGCGCGGCCGCAAGCCCGCTCAGCAGCAATCCAAGACGCAGCGCTCTACAAATCACGGTTGATGGGCCGGCTGTGTAGCGTGGTGGAGTCCTGCCAGTGGAACTGGAACTCGCGCTTAGGCAACTTATGCGCGGAAGCATACTCGTTGCGTGCGTTTTGCACATCGCGCACCCACGTTTCGAGCGGCAAAGCGAATTCACGCTCCATGAGATACACCAGGCCTTCCTGGCGGCGGCGCGCAGCGTTGCTCGAACCCATGTCAACAAAATTCTGCGGAGTCCGCGCCACCCGCCGGCCGTTGGCTTCGCGAACTCGCGGAAACCAGGTTTCGTACCACGTCTCCGTCGCATCTTGGAGCGCCTGGTTTCGTTCATCCCGAACTTTCAAGGCGCGCCCGAGAACCTGGTCCAGAGCATCCAATGCTTCCGCAAAATGCTGCTTTGCCGCTTCCTCCTGGGCTTTCCTCAAACCGCTGTTCATTTCGTCGAGCTCTCTGAACAACAGCAGATTCTGACGGCACAGCTTCGCGATCGACAGGTAGACTTCCAAGTTGTAACGGTTGAACTGCACCTGCGGCAGATTCCGGTACAAAAGATTCTGCAGCTCGTCATTCTCACCCAGAAATTTCCAGCCCAGTTCTACTCGCCGAGCGTTTTCCTGCGTCCAATCGCCATTCAAGTGAAGATATCCGGGCTCCGGCACCGGTGGAAGCGGAAGAGTTGCCTGGTGCGGAACGAACGGCCCAATGCCATACGAATAGCCGAAGATCAGCGGCAGGGCACTGGATGTCTCGCTCTCCCAACTGCTCGCGAAGAACTGCGTCTGCGTGCTCATCAATTGATAGATGCGATCCATTTGCGGCGCGCCTTCGCCGTAAAACAAGCGATAGAAACTGTGGGCAAGCTCATGTGGATCGGGCGAACCTGGATGCCAGGCCGCGGAAGCCCCCACTGCGTAGCCCAACCAATATGTCTCCGGATGCGGATTTAGATCGCCCCACGCATAAACTCCCGCGCCAAGAATATCCGCTTCATTGCGCGCGGAAGTGTACGAGATCTCATTGAACGCAGCGGTCGCGCGCTCTTCCACCGCCCGCGGATGCACCTGCTCTTTGGGAGACAGCACCGAGTACGCCGGAAACAGCGGATCGTCCGGAAGAGAGTTTGTGTAGATCATCTGCGGAATGCCATGCGCGCGGAACGCTTTGTTGTATGCCCTGCTGTACACTTCGCCGTTGATTAGTCCGGGCGACAACATCGGGATGTCTTCCACCTGCAGCGGCTCTTCGCCCCAGAAAATCACATCGCGCCCATGGTCGTGCAGGTAGCCGGCGGTTTTGTTGGTGAATTCCGCCCACAGCTTGCTTGCGCTCCCCAACTCCTTTGCGCGCACGGATTCCCGGCATTGCGCGCTGTCGGCCTTGCCGATGAACCACGCCTCGTCGGTCGAAAGATGGAAGTACTTCACGCCTTTGTTCGAGTCCATCAAATCCTGGAACATTCCGAACAGCAGCTTGTATGTTTCGGGATTTGTCGAGCACATCTCGAAGGCGGTCTCGGGAAACTCGCGCAGCTTCGCGTATTCGTCATGCTCCAAAATAAAGTTCGCGTGCGCGGGACCATCGAGATAAGGAATCACCTGCACGAAAAATCGTGCGCCGTAATCGGTCAGATCCTGAAGCTCGGCGGGTGTCATCGCGTACGGATCAACCAAAGCCGGCGCGCTGGGGTACTGGAAGTGACCGTTCAAGCGCAGCGTGAGCGCGTTGATCTTGAAGAAGGCAGCGCGCCGGATGGCCTGCCGCAACACTTCGGGTCGATCCAGATGTTCTTGCTCATCCCAAAACAGTTCCCGCAGCCGGACGTCGGGCCAATCGACGATCTGCCCTGCGGGCAAGAAAACTTTCCCACGCTCCCGCTTGACTAACTGAACCAAAGTCTCTGCGCCATAAAAGAGTCCCGCCGCGGCGTTCGCCGTGATGCGAATCTTGGACGCGCTCAGTTCCAGCCGGTAGGCTTGTTCCGCGATAGCGGCCTTGTCAGGATCCGTTGCATCTCCAATCGCAACCGTGCCTGGCTGGACGGCGAGTTCGATCACACTCGACGCGCGCTGTGCGTTCAAGTTCAACCCGTAGCGCTCCGCCAATTGTTGCTTGAGATACTCGGACGTTTTATCGCGCGAGTTGACACTCCATCCGGAGCCGAACTCAAAATCCTCACCGCGCAGTTCTACGTGCTGCGGTTCGGGAATCACCGTGTAACCGCGCACGTAGAGCGATGAGACTGGAGCCGCGTGCAATGCGCCGGCACTCAGCAGCGCGAGCGCCACCGCCCAACTGGCGCGTTTCAGATGGCCTCCGCCGCCACTTTCTGTTCGGGAGCCGATTCAGAAAACATCCGGTCAAACGGAAGCGTCGCAACACCCACCAACGACGCTTCCCTGCCGAACAACGACGGACGCAAGACCAGATTCTGCCGGGTAATGGTCTGCTTGGTTTCCGGAAACTGGTCGAGAATCACGGGCGCCACCAGCGGCCACGCCTCGGTGATGCCGCTATGCAGAATCACGGTATCGGCGTCCAAGCCCCAAACGACGTTTGAAATCCCAATTCCCAAATATTTGCAGGTCTCTCGAATCGCGGCCTGCGCGGCAACTTCGCCGTTCATCGCGCGGTGGCAAATCATGCGGACGCGCGCCGTTACGTTGCCGGATCCGGTAAACGATTTACTCTTGGACATCTCGGCGTAGCGGTCGCAGAGCGCGACGTTGGAGGCTAAACGCTCCAGGCAGCCGGGGCGGTCATAACGTTCAGAAGAATCCGTAGCCTGTATCACCATCTGCCCGAATTCGCCTGCCGCCATGCGGGGGCCAGGATAGAGCCGCCCGTCCAACACAATTCCGATACCAACACCTTCGTCCACCACCACGACGAGCAGACAGCGGCTATCACGAACACCCGGATTTCCGTAATTGAATTCGGCCAAAGTCGCCGCCCGGACGTTGTTTTCCACGTAGACCGGCGTGTGTAGCCTCGCTTCCAAGAGTTCCTTCAGCGGGATATCCACCCAACCAGGGTCCGCGCCAAGTTCCACCACCCCGGTTCGGCTGTTCACGATTCCGCGAACGCTGACTCCAATCCCTTCCAACTGGCCGTGTTGTTTTCGCCACGTGTTGTATTGGGTGGCGATCATATCGAGGGTCGCTTCGGGTTCGCGCGGCGTGCGCAACGCCAGCGTTTCCACAATCCGGCCGCGCATCGTTCCGACACCGAACTGCGTTTCCCAACTGTGCACATCCACGCCCACGGCGAAGCGGTTCTGCTCCAGGCGCAAACAGATGGCGGGACGTCCGCCGGTCGAGTTTTCCGCGCCGTCTTCCATCACCAGCTTGCGGCGGATCAGTTCGGTAACAATGCGGGATACGGTGCCTTCGGAAAGTCCGCTATATCTTGCCAGATCGGCGCGCGACAATCGCTCATGCCGCTGCAACAATTCCAGAAGCACCGCGCTATTCGCGCCGCGGACCTGGCCAGGCCGCAAAATTTTCCCACGTGGCGGCATTCTGCCTGCGATTCCATCTTCCTTGGGCAACGCAAGAAACCGAGTCTTGCTCACCCAGAAATGACTTGACACCGAAGTGACTTTTTGTTACTCTCAGCACAATTTACCACAGAACGGGTCTGGAGGCCAAAATGTTCATCGGTACTTTCTTGCGCAACATCAGAAAGTGGTTGGTGGTATCTGCGTTGGCGGTTCTACCAATCATCGGCCAGACCGGACTTGGCGTTATCCGAGGCACGGTTCAGGACCCAACGAAGGCGATCGTGCCCGGAGCGAAAGTCACGTTGACGAACAATGATACGGGCATTGCGCGCTCCGCCGCGGCCAATTCCGCCGGGATCTACTATTTCGACGCGGTCCCCATTGGGTCCAACACCGTCACGGTAGAGGCGCCCGGGTTCAAGAAGTGGGAAAGCACGCTCACCGTGCAAGCCGGCCAAATCCTGGTGATCGACCCCACGATGGAGGTCGGCAGTGTCGATTCGGTGGTGGAAGTCACCGGCGCAACCCCAACCATTGCGACCGAGGGTTCGCAGATCAGCGACGTCAAAGACGCACTCGCCATTCATGACCTGCCGATCAACGGGCGCCAGATCTCGAATTTGTTCGACCTTACCGCAGGTGTGGAAGGCGCGGGCAACAACACACGCACCAATGGTATGAAAGTTGGTTCGACGGAAATGCTGCTGGATGGTAATTCCTACGTCGACCGCTTCGGTGGCGCAATCGCACGCGTGCAGCCGGGCTTGGACACGGTGCAGGAATTCCGCATTGAAACTGCTGGATCGAGCGCCGAGTTTTCGCGACCCGCCACCATCGAGCTTGTCACGCGCAGTGGAACCAATGAACTGCACGGTGCGCTGTTTGAAACCTTCCGCAACAATGCCGATGGATTGCGCGCCCGCCAACGCCAGGACGGCAGCCTCGCCGCCAAGCTGATCCGCAATGAATACGGCGGATGGGTGGGCGGTCCGGTATGGATCCCCAAAGTCTACAACGGAAAAAATAAAACGTTCTTCTTTGGCGGCATCGATATATACCGTTTTGTGACGACACAGGTGGCAAGCCAGCGGCTGGCTACGGCGACAATTCCGACCGCCGCGGAACGC
>DATGIH010000246.1:0-6051 GCA_035295865.1 Bryobacteraceae bacterium | reverse complement strand
CGCAGCAAAAGAACAGGATCATGTTTTCCGGACCGCTGCTTTCCCGCTGGATCGCTTCGTTAAAGAAGCTCACTAGTAGACTGAGCGAGGTAAAACAGAAACCGGCCAGCGTCAAACTCGTGGCGTATGGTCTATCCAACTCCGGCTCTTCTACCGGCGCCGCCTCTTTGGAAACATCGCGCTGCCGCAGTCCCACCAGCGCATAAACGACGATGGGAGCGCACGCCACGGGAATCTGCCAGGCGAGAACTGCCAGAAGGGAGAGCCCAAGCAGTGCGAGAACCCAAGTGGCAAAGCGAACCGGCCGCTTCGTGCCGATAAATATGACGCGCAAGAATGCTTTCCCGAGTTAGGCCAATAGTACAAAACCTGGGGGAAATGTTCAAGGCTTTGGAGAGTATTCCGTCGTACATTAGGGCGAAACCGGATCGTCCAATATCAAAATCTCCACGCGGCGATTCGCCGCCCGGCCCTCCACGGTGTCATTAGGGCTGAGCGGATGATTCGATCCGAAACTTTCGATCGACAGCCGCGATTCCGGAATTCCGTATCGCGAAGTCAAAAGCTCCAAGAGGCTCAAGCTGCGCGCGGCGGAAAGCTGCCAGTTGTCGCGGAAACGCCGGTTGTGGATGGGCGTCGTATCGGCGTGGCCCACCAGCACGATTTTGTTGCGATTGGTCCGCAACACATCGGCGATCCGCGAAAGCGATGGCGTTGCTTCGGTGTTGATCCGGTCGTCGCCCGGGGCGAACAAGATCGATTGCAGCAGGCTGATCACCAGTCCGCGAGACTCCAGCTTCACGTCGATGCCTTGCGGCTTCAGCTTCCGTTCCGCCTGCAGCAGAGCGGCGCGCTTGGGAACCACGGGCGCGGCCGTTGGAGGCGGAGGCGCGGGTGCAACACGAGCCTTTAATCCTTGGGCCGCCACGGCCACAAAGAGAATCAGTAGGATGGTCACCACGTCGGTGTAGCTGATCAGCCACCGGTCGTGGTTCGCGCCATTCTGCCGCCGCGAGTAGTTAGCTTGTCGAATGAGCATATTCGGGGTCCTGATCGTGTAGAAACGAGACCAATCGCATTCGAATCACGGCGGGATGTGCGGATTCCACGATGGCAAGCACGCCCTCCATAATGAGCTCCTGCGTTTCAAAACTGTCCGCGGCGCGTGCGCGGATCCGTTGCGCAACCGGAAGCAGAAACAGATTCGCCAGCGCGAGGCCATAGATCGTCGATACAAACGCTGTGCCAATTCCGTAACCTACCGTCGACAAATTCGAAAATTGGCGCAGCACCTGAATCAGTCCGATTACCGTGCCGATAATGCCGAGCGTGGGCGCGAACCCTCCGGCAACTTCGAGAGTTTTGGCATCCGCTTCGCCCTGCCGCTCCGCCATGTGCAGTTGTGTCTCGAACACCGACCGCAGTTCAGCTTGATTGGGGATGTCGACGGCCAATCCAAGCGCATGCCTTAGATGCGGATGGCTGGCCTTTTGTGCCAACGGCTCCAGCCCCAGAATTCCGCCGGTTTTTCGCGCGCGCCGGGCATAGTCGACGATCTCATCGATCAGGACCTCTCTGTCGTTTTCCGGCGCCGAAAGCAGAGTCATAACGCGCCGCATCGATTGCCGCAAGCTGCGGCGCGGCGTAGTCACCAGCATGATACCCGTCGTGCCGCCGAGTACGACCGCCGCGGCGATCGGCTGCAAAAAATAGTTCCAACTCACGCCCGCTGCCTGCAACCCGAATATGGTTGCGGCGAAGGCGATGGCGATTCCGGTCAATAGGAAAATGTCCAAGCTGGGCAGCTGAATTGAGACGGGCGCCGCAGAGATGGGTTTTACCAGTGCAGGTTGCGATGTAGCCAATCGGGTGCTCCGCTGAATGAAGAGCACGCAGCATTCCAGAGCTAAGTCGCTCAAATCCATGGGAGCGCCGCGTCAAAATCTCTAACCGTGCCAAAATCTTGCCGGATTAGATCCTTCTCGCGCGTGCGATAGTGATGTTAGTGTCTCAGCCACTCCCGCGCCTCCGATTGAGCCTCGATTTCGTGCCCTCCGCCGATCCAGAACATCCCGGATTGCTGGTGCGCGATCCCTACCGTTTCTCGGATTCGATGCTTCTCATCCCGCCGCAATTGGTCTCTTGCCTGGCATGTTTTGACGGCGAGCAAACCGTGCTCGATCTGCGCGCGGAGCTAGTCCGCATCACCGGCGAAATCCAGGTCGGCGAAATCGAGAAGAGTCTCTACGATGCGCTAAGCAATGCCGGATTTCTGGAGGACGAGAAATTCGAAAAGCTGCGCGCTGAGCGCATCGGCGAATTCGCAGCGGCGCCCAAGCGAGAGGCGTCCCACGCCGGATCGGCTTATCCCGAGGATCCGGAAGAAGCGCGAAAAGCCATCGCCGAATTCATGCAAGGCGCCGAGCCGGCGAGCGCGCAAGATTCGCAAATCGGAATCGCCGCGCCGCACGTAAGTCCGTTCGGCGGATGGGAATCGTACCGCGACGCCTACGCCACGCTGCTTCCTTCTTATCACGACCGTACGTTCGTCGTACTCGGAACGTCGCACTACGGCGAGCCGGACAAGTTCGGCCTCACGCGCAAGCCGTACGTCACACCATTCGGCGATGCGACGACTCATGTCCCCTTCGTGGACGAGCTGGCCGCCGCCGCACCGAACGCCGTCCGCATGGAAGACTATTGCCACGCGGTGGAGCATTCCATCGAGTTTCAAGTGCTGTTCCTGAAGTATCTCTACGGCGAAAACATCCGCGTGCTGCCGATTCTCTGCGGATCCTTCGCGCGCAGCATTTATCAAGGCAGCAAGCCGGAGGACAATCCGGATGTCGCGCGATTCTTCGATGCTCTCGGCAACATCGCAGCGCGCGAAGGCAATCGCCTGTTCTGGGTTCTCGGCGTCGACATGGCCCACATGGGCCGCCGCTACGGCGACAAATTAACCGCGCGCGCGGAGGAAGGCGAAATGATCGCCGTCGCGGAGCGGGATCGCGTGCGGATCGAACGCATGAACGAATCCGACGCAGGCGGATTCTGGAGTCTGGTGCAGGCAAATCGCGAGGACGATCTGAAATGGTGCGGATCGTCGCCCATCTACACGTTCCTCAAAACCGTCCCGCAAGCGCGCGGAACGCTCAAGCGATATCAGCAATGGAATATCGACGAGCAGAGCGTAGTGAGCTTCGCGGCGATGACTTTTCGCTGAGCGTTACTGCGGCCGCGCCGCCACCCAATATCCCGGACGCGTCCGGATTTCAAGCTGCGGACGATTCACCGTCACGCGGATCTCGTGAAATCCACCTTCGGACAGGTTGTTCGGCTGGTAACTCAGCAGATATTGGCTGTGAATTTCCTGGCTGATTCCAGCGATCGCCCGCTCCAGGCTTTTCTCGCTCACAAACGGATACTCCTTGCCGCCCGTGAAACGCGTGAACACCACCACGGGATCTTCCACAAAGATGCTTTTCGCCGCTTTGAAAATGTCGACGAACATCGGAATGAAATTGCCGGTGTAGTAATTCTGTTCCACCAGCGTAGGGGTCGCGTCAACGCCTGCCGGCATATGTTGCGCCGCGGCCGGAATCGACGGCGGAGGTGGCGGCATTCCTTTCGAAGTCAATCCGGCCACGATGCTCGAAATATCGAGCGAGTAAATCACAACGTTCGCAAACTCAGCTTCCGTCAAAACTTCGCGTACGCGAATCTCGCTGCCTTTGTCACGTTTTTCGGAAATCAGCAGCAGGATGCGCCGGCGGTCGAGCGCGCGCTTTCTTAACATTCGGATGCCTGTCATGACGGCGTCATCCACTGCATGTTGCGAGCTACCCGGTGTCAGCTTTTTCATCGTCTCGGTGATTTTGCCGGTCTCGTTGGTGAAGTCCTGCGCCACGACGACGCGATGGTCGAACGCGATCACGGCCGTTTCTCCGTCCGCGCCCGCGATCACGTCGTTCAGCATAGTGCCGATTCTTTGAATCTTTGGCAGAATCTCATTCAGATTCGAGCTTTTTTGGACGGCGACTACGAGAGACAGCGGCTGGTCATGGATATCGGCGACAATCTTCTGCGGCTTGTTGTTGTCAAAAAGCTGGAAATCGTCGATCGTTAGCCCGTTAACGTAATCGCCGCGCTTATCGACAACGGTGGTGGGCGCAATCAGGAGATTGGTGGTAACGATAATCTTGCCCGCCTCATCCACCGGCTGCTCACTTTCGGTCACTTTCGGCGGATCCGTTGGCTTTGCCGCAGCCTTCGACGGATCCAGCGTTCCCGGCGGAGTTTGGCCGAACCCGGCGGCGCACAGCAGCAGCATCACAAAAATGTTGCGCATAGCTTTAGTTTGGCACATCGTCGTGACCCGTCCTTCCCTCGATTAGATTAACGATGTGCGGCACGAGTTTCGAAATAGCGTCGAGCGATTCCACGGCACCCTTCGGCGATCCCGGCAAATTCACGATCAACGTCCGTCCGCGCGTCCCGGCCATGCTGCGCGATAAGACGGCAAACGGAGTGATCTTGCGCCCTTCCCAGCGCATCGCCTCTCCCAAGCCCGGAATCTCGCGCTCGATCACCGTGCGCGTCGCCTCCGGTGTGACGTCGCGAGCCGACACTCCGGTTCCACCTGTTGTCAGAACGAGGGAAATCTCTCCGGAATCCGCAAGCTTCTTCAGAACACCCGCGATCCGATCCACTTCGTCCGGAACGCTCTCGTGCGCCGTCACCTGCCAGCCCAGAGACTCCGCGCGCTCGCGCAACACCGCCCCCGAGCGATCCTCACGCGTCCCCGCAACCACCGAGTCGCTGATCGTGACGATGGCAGCGCGAATCATGATCGCTTGAAATCGCCGCTCTTCCCGCCGGTCTTTTCGAGCAAATAGAGATTCTGAATCTCGATGGATTTGTCCAGCGCCTTGGTCATATCGTAAACGGTCAATGCCGCCACCGATGCCGCGGTCAGCGCTTCCATCTCGACACCAGTGGGCGCCGTGGTACTAACGCTCGCAATGATCCGCACTCCGTTGGCTTCGATCGCCACTTCCACATCCACATGCGAAAGCATCAGCGGATGACAAAGCGGAATCAGCTCAGCCGTTTTCTTCGCCGCGGAAATCCCCGCGACTCGCGCAATCTCCAGCGGATTCCCCTTCGGATTCTCCGGCAGCTTCGCCAAAACCTCGGGCAAGATGCTGACGAACGCGTGCGCGCGGGCCGTCCGCTTGCTGGGCGCCTTTTCAGAAACATCCACCATCCGCGCCGCGCCGGATTGATCGTAGTGGCTCAGTTTTTTCGTTTTCATCCGCGTCCATCCGCGTTCATCCGCGGCCTATTTCATCAGCACCCGAATCGAATCCCCTGCGGCCCAGCTCTCGCGATCCGCCTCGACCACCAAAAACGCATTCGCCCGAGCCTGCGACGGCACATCGCCCGACCCGTGCCATCGAATGGGTGAAACCTCCGCGCCATCCGCACTCACTCGCGCCGGCAAAAACCGCATCAAACCCGTTTTGTGCCGAAACTCCCCGGTCAACTTGCTCCATAACAGCGGAAGCATCGGCTCTTTTTCTCCGCCCAAAATTTCCACAGCAGCCCGCGCGAAGATTTCGAACGTCACCATCGTCGATGCCGGATTCCCCGGCAATCCGAAGAAGAATTTGTCTCGCGCCTTCCCGAACACCAGCGGCTGCCCCGGCTGAATCAACACGCGATCGAAGAAAAACTCAGCGCCCAGATCCGCCAGCACGCGCTCCACGATATCGTACTTGCCGGCCGACACGCCGCCCGAAAGCAGCAGCAGGTCGTACCGCAGACCTACTTCCACCAGCTCACGCGTGCTTGCATAGTTGTCGCGCGCTACGGGCAGAATCCGGGGACATCCGCCGGCGCGCGCAACCTGCACCGCGATCGATTGCGAATTCGAATTTCGGATTTGGTGCGAGGCCGGCGTCTCGTCAACGTCCACGATCTCGTCGCCGGTCGCGAGAATCGCAACCTGCGGCTTGCGAAAAACGCTAACGCGCGAACGCCCGATCGTGG
>DATGIH010000245.1:0-2608 GCA_035295865.1 Bryobacteraceae bacterium | reverse complement strand
CATCCGCGAGAAATCCGGCGTTGGGAGGAGCCAGCACTGAGATTGGATCGCGCGTCTCGTGATTGCCGAATCCCCCGGTGACGTTGCCGATGAAATAGAAAAAGATGATCGGCATAATGAAGGTCCAGAGCAAGGTCTCGCGGCGCGGCAGCAGGTAAAGCAGGTCCCGATAGGCGAGGTAAGCGGCGTCCCGGATCATACTGTCCTCCGAACGCGCGCGGCGACGACCAACCATGCTCCGGCCACGAACAAAATCACGCCGGCGAACGCAAACGGCGAGACAGCGGCGCCATCCAGAATCTTCCGGAGTTGGCTGACGGACCAACCGTTGGGTGTCAGCCGCCCGATTTTCGCAAAGGTGGAAGGCATCAGATCGAACGGGAAAAAGCTGCCACCGAGCATCGTCAGCGGCAGTAGGACGAAATTGCTCAACATGCTCGCCACGCGTTCCGTCGAAGCCAGCGATTGCAGAAGCATCATGAAGAGATAGAGTCCGCAGCCGGAGATCGCTATCCACAAAGCCGCCAGCGGATAATTCGAAATTTGCAGATCCGCGAGGTAATGAGCCACCGCCAAGCCGAATAGGCCAACCAATGCGAGCACCAGAAGCACGGCGAGAAGTTTGCCGGCCAGGAACGCGCGGAAACTTGCCGGAGTGGTGGAGACGCGGCGCAGTGCGCCGGATGTCCGTTCGCGCCAAACGTCGGTGGCGAGTCCTCCCGCAATGAAAAAAACGGCCATGTACAACATGCCAGGCAGCATCAAAGCGGCGAATCCGCCGGGCTTGTCTGTCTTTCTCTCAATCACGTTGGCGCCCAGTTGTATCACGGGAGGCGAGAGATACCTTCTTGTCCCCTCGATCAGATGATTGAACTGCACCGATATCTGCGCCACGCTTGCGTCGCTTGGTACACCCCGCGCGGATGCCGTGCGCAGCTGATCGCCCGCCACCACTTGCAGGTAAAAGGCAGCGTCCGTCAGCATCGACAAAACTTCTTCGATCATTTCCGGAAGAATCCGCTGCGCCGGATTCCGGATCAGTTGCAGATTCGCTGCTTTCCCCTGGAGTAACGCGCTGGTAAAACCGGCCGGGATAATTAGCAGCGCCGAGGCTTTTCCGCGATCGATGCGGCCTCTGCCTTCTTCGAGACTCGTCTTTTCCACGCTGATCATGCTGCTCAGCGGTCCTTGGTTAAACGCTCCGGCCACCAGCGTTGCGCCGATGCTCTGATCCTGATCCACGATCAGCAGCTTCCCGTTGGGCCGAGCGTCGCCGCGGCCGAAAATCAGCAGCAAAATGGCCGCGATAAACGTCGGAATACCCAGCCAAGTGAGTAGCGTCACGGGGTCCCGGCGCAGGCGCCGAAGATCCTTCAGGGCACTAATGAAGATGAATCGCATCGCTACTCCCGCAGTTCCTTGCCCGTGAGTTTGATAAACAAGCTTTCGAGACTTGGCTGCGTCAACGTTGTGCCGCGAACCTCGCCCGCCGCGTTGATAGCCGCGAAAAGCGACGGAAGCCGGTGCGACGCATCGACCACGGAAAGCGAAAGCTGCGACTCATCCAATTGGATAATCTCGATGCCTTCCAAATGCGACAGCGCTTCGCGTAAGACATCCGGCCGGAAAACACCGGTCAACCGGAGCAGATCCCGCTCCTGCAAAAGCGCGCGCAACTCCGCCAGCGTGCCTTGCGCGATGATGTTGCCGTGATCGACAATCGCCAGCCGATCGCATAAAGACTGTGCTTCTTCCATGTAGTGCGTGGTGTACAGGACGCACGCGCCTCCCTTGGCCTGATCGCGAACCAGATCCAGCAGCCGCACGCGGCTCTGCGGATCCACTCCAACCGTCGGTTCGTCGAGCAGTAACACCTTGGGCTGATGGACAATCCCGCAAGCGAAGTTCAGGCGCCGCTTCATGCCGCCGCTGAATTGCTTGATTGGTTCCTTGGCGCGGTCGAGCAGTCCGGTCAGCTCCAACACTTCCGTGATGCGATCGCGCAATTGCGCGCCACGTAACCCCTGCGCGCCGCCCCAATAGCTCAAGTTTTCGCGCGCGGAGAGATCGTCGTAGAGTGCGATCTCCTGCGGCACAACTCCGATGCTTCGGCGCGCTGCGACGCCATCGCGCACCACGTCGTGACCCATCACCCGGATCTGGCCGGCGCTCGGCGTAAGCAAGCTCGAAATACATCCGATAGTGGTGGTTTTTCCGGCGCCGTTGGGTCCGAGCAAACCGAAGATCTCGCCCGGTCGCGCTGTGAAGCTGACTTCCTTGACGGCAACTACGTCACCGTACTGTTTTCGAAGCTGTTCAACCTCGATCATGTCGTATCCAGATTAGATCCAGTCTAATGCTACGAGCGACGGAATTCGGATGAAGGGCTGTCTACGCCGGATGAACGGTGCTTGAAGCCAGGATGGCCTGCACTACACCCTCGATGGTGAACTGCTTCGCCTCGACATCCACGGTCAGGCCGTGAGCACGCGCGGTTTCCGACGTGACGGGTCCAATGGAGGCAATCCGAACGCCTTCGAGCGCGTCCCGGCCGGCGGCTTCCAGCAAGTTCTGCACGGTGGAAGAACTGGTGAAGGTGATCCAATCC
>DATGIH010000244.1:0-20774 GCA_035295865.1 Bryobacteraceae bacterium | reverse complement strand
GGTTTGCAGATCCTCGGCGCCGGGATGCAGGAAGAGGTGGACGTGGACATCGATCAAGCCGGGCATCAGGGTGGTGTCACCCAGATCGACGACCTCGGCGCCTGCTGGATGAGTGACGCGAGAGCCTACTTCGCTCATGCGTTCTCCCAACACGAGAATTTCTCCGGGAGTCAGGATTTTTCCGGCTTCAATATCGAGCAGTCGCGCGGCGTGCAGCACGATCGGGCGGGGAGGCGAAGTCTGAGGCACCGCCGGGAGGGCGAGAAGTGAAGTCGCAAGCAAGAGTCGATTGATCATGTCAGTGGAAATTGGGAATTGAGTATCCTGTCACCGGATTTTTTGCGGAGGCGGGTTGCGCGGCGGCGCAGGGATTCGGTTGGTTCCAGATCGAGCGCGTTCAATGTCATTTCGAGCGCCATGGGGTAATTGCGTTCCCGGTGCTCAAAATATTTGGCCAGCTCTTCGAGCGCCGCGACGCGCCACGGATTGCGCGCCGAGGCGAGCTCGGTGAACACAGGCAGCGCGGCGTGCTGCCGGCCCAGCTTTTTCTCGATCAATGCGGTATCCCAGAGTGTGCGGAACATTAGATCGTCGGGCAAACCGCGATCCACCGCTTGCCGGAAGAGCGCCAAAGCATGTTCCGGATTTCCGGCCTGCCGCCACCATCGCGCGAGTCCAACCATCTCCGCACCGTGCGTGAACTGAGCTTTGTCCGGCGGATGAAAAGCCCACGGGACGATTGCGGTGAGACAAGCGAGCGTTAGAATGTCGGTCGCGTTGTGATGGAAAATCGGCACCAGCCGAAAGATCTCGTGCGTCCGGATATATTCAAAGTAGAAATAAGGAATCAATTCGCCGGGAAGATCGCCCTGCCGCTCGATTCCGAGGATTTGGTTCTCGAGGTCCACAAGCCGGCAGCTATCGAATCGCAGTTTCCACAAACGCCGGGCGCCGAACAGCAGATCCAGATGGGGCAGCACGCTAAAGGGCGGGCGCTGGCGAACCATGCGGTAGCGCGTTTCGAGCAGGGGCTGATCGAATGTCCGGCCATTGTAGGTAATCAGCACTTCGAACTGCTTGAGATGTTCTTCCAGCGCGCTCAACTGGCTGGCCTCTTCGCCGAAATCGCGCATGAAAAACTGGCGGACGCGAAATCCGTCGGACGCGATGCGTCCCACGCCAATGAGAAACGCATAAGTACCGGAGCCTCCCGCCAAGCCGGTAGTTTCGGTGTCTAGGAAACACCATTTCGACACGGGCACATTCGCGATCTCGCCGTTTGAAATCGCATGGAGCAGGTCATGCGGTAAGTCCTCGAGGTCAGCGATGCCGATACTGCCATGGCGGCGATGACGTTCGTAGAGTTTCTCGGTTTCGAAGTGGCGGCCGTGCGCTGTTTCCACCTCCTGCCACGGATGATCCGCTGGGGATTCGGGATTAGGGATTGGGGATTGGGGACTGACGGCTCGGGGCTTGGCGTACTTTCGGTCAATCTTGGCGATGCGGCGGCGAAGATTGGCGAGTTGCTCCTGGAAATCCGTCATGCGTGCTGCGATTCTAATTGCTGGGAAACTTCTTCCCATTCTTTCAAGTGCCGGCTCAGGTCGGTGCGAGCCTTTTCCAAAACATTTGAGACTCGCAGGCTCTCTTCCGCACTCACGTAGTTCGCAAGCTCCGCTTCGTATCCAGCGATTTCCGATTCCTTGCGTTCGATTTGCTGCTCGAGTTCCTGACACCGATCTTGTAGCTTTTTCAGCTTGATCGGATTTACGCGCTTCGCGCTGGGGCTCGAGTTTGGTTGCTCGGGACTCGGTGCTGGCGCGGCTGTCCCGGGCAGCGTCAGATCTACTTGCTTTCCTTCTTTGCGCCACATGTAATCTTCGTAGTTGCCGGGGAAGATGTGGACTTCACCCGAACCAATTTCGAAAATGCGGGTGGCGAGTTTGTCGATGAAGTAGCGGTCGTGCGAGACGAAGACGACGGTGCCGGTGTACTTTTCGAGGGACTCGAGCAATACATCTTTGGCGCGGAGATCCAGGTGGTTGGTTGGTTCGTCCAACAACAGGAAATTCGTCGGCTGCAGCAGCATCCGAGCCAGCGCGTAACGATTGCGCTCACCGCCCGAGAGCACGCCGATGCGTTTGAACACGTCATCCTCGGAGAACAGGAAGCATCCGAGCAGACTACGCAGTTCGGTATTGGTGGAACGCGGCGCTTGATTTTGCAGATCGTCCAGCATGCGGACGTTCGGATCCAGCTCTTTATATTGATCCTGCGCGAAGTAATCCACTTCCACGTTGTGACCGAGCCGGTATTCGCCGGAAGTGAGCGGCTCGCTGCCCGACAGAAGTTTGATCAGTGTCGATTTCCCCGCCCCGTTCACGCCCACCAGCGCGATACGGTCGCCACGTTCGATGATGAAACTCGCTCTGCCGAAAACGAACTTCTCGCCATAACTTTTTGAGACGTTCTGAAATTCGGCCACGATGCGTCCACTTGCCTTGGGCTGCGGGAACGAAAAGTGAATGGTCTTTTCTTCGGGCGGCAGTTCGATGCGCTCGATCTTATCCAGTTCCTTGATGCGGCTTTGGACTTGCTTGGCTTTGGTAGCTTGATAGCGAAAGCGATTGATGAAGGCTTCGAGTTGTTCGATGCGCTCCTGCTGGTTGCGGTAGGCGGCCTCTAGTTGCTCGGAGCGTTCCTGTTTCTGCGCCAGATATTTTTCGTAATTGCCGCTGTAGAAATGGACGCCGCGATTCCAGATTTCTACGATCTTGTTCACCGTCACATCCAGAAAATAGCGGTCGTGCGAAATCAGCACATAGGCAAACGGATAGTCCGTTAGATATTGCTCCAGCCAATTGCGGGCTTCGAGATCGAGATGATTGGTGGGCTCGTCAAGCAACAGAAGATTGGGTTTTTGCAACAGGAGTTTCGCCAGGGCGATGCGCATCTGCCAGCCGCCGGAGAAATGTTCGGTGCGGCGATTCCAATCCGAATGCGGGAAACCGAGACCGGCCAGGACGGTTCCAACCTGCGCTTCGGTGGCATAGCCGTCGCGCGTCCGGAATTCGCTATCCAAATCGTTGAATCGATCGGCCACCTGCGCGTATTCAACGCTCGCCGGGTCGAGCTCCGCCATCTTATGCGTGAGCTCCTCCATTTCCTGCTCCATTCGTTGGAGCGAAGAAAAAACGGACATGCATTCGGCGAACACGCTGCGTCCGGACAGCGAGAGGCCATCCTGCGGCAGATATCCGGTGCTGGTGCCACGCGTGACGCTGAGGCTACCGTACTCGAGCGATTCGAGGCCGGCAAGCGTCTTCAGCAGCGTGGTTTTGCCGGTGCCATTGGCTCCCACCAAACCGGCGCGGTCTTTTGAAGTAATCAGCCAGTTCAGGTTTTCGAACAGCAGCTTCTGGCCGAAGCGCTTGCCAGCGCCGGAAAGTTGGATCATGGAAAACGGTTCTAGCTTCTATTTTCGCAAAAAACGTTTCTCGTTTCTCGTGTTCTCGTTTTTCATTGACAAAGCCGAGCGTGACGCGAACGAGAAACGTTTTAAGGCTTTCCCAGCACACAGAGCGGATCGCCGACAACGATGTTCATCCAACTGAGAGCGGGGATGGCCAGATAGTAGCTTTCGGCCAAGTTGCGACCGCGGTAGTAGGCGGGCAGTAGAATGTTTGGGCGCGGGGTGTAGGCGAGATATGGTTCATAGACGTGGCCAGAGGCGCCGGTGACGCCGTCGTGGATGTAATCCGCCGTCAAGGATTGGGGCGAGCCAAAGAACAGGCCCTGCGGATCGGACCAGTTTGTGCCAAGGTTCCAACTTTCGGGGGGACGCGTAAAGGTGCGTCCGTTGGTGGAAACGTACTCCGTCATGATCGCGCCAGGAAGCCACCGGAATTTGAGATGGCGCTGCTTCCGGTCCGGATCGTTGGAACCCCACGAAGCGTAGGCGATGACGTCCGTTTCGTCGGTCAGCACTCTGCCGGTTTCATCCAATACAACTCGATCGCGCGGCAATGCCCGCGCTGCTTCGCGCAGCCAGTTATTACCCGGCGTGCTGTCACTGGCCTTCAGATCGATTACAAACTTGCCTCGATTTCGAGCCTGCAACGCACGATCGACGATGCCCTTCACATCATCGAAGCCGAAACCCGCCAAGCGAGTCACAAGATAGATCGGGAAATCCGGATGTCGAAATGCCGCACTCATTTTGCCGAAGAATGGATTCGCAATACCGGCGGGCAAAACGTGGGACTTTCCGTGGAGGTCCGCATAAAGCAGCGTCAGCTCGGAATCCACCGAGGATTGTTCTGCAAGCTGGCCGCCGCTGCCTTTGATCCGCAGGGGCACGCCGGATGTCGTAACGATGTAGAGGACCTTCTCGGTTAATTGCCCCCTTCGAAGGAATTCGCCGATGGGCTGGGCGATCTGTTTGTCGTATTCATCGCGCGAGATTTCCTCCTCCTGCGTAGCGTTCAATCGGCAAATGTTGGCGGCGGGAACGTGACGGCGCGGTACGTAATACTCGCCGATCTGGCGAGACAGCGCTGAATTCCGATTCAATACCACCAAAACGTTTTGGCCCGTTTGCGCGGACAGAAGAGCCGAGGCGCAGAACCACAGTGCAAGTTTGGTCACTAGCCTCTATTCTGGCAGCAACTCGCGGCAGCACTCATTGTTATAATTCCATCGAAATGAATCCACGCCTCGTCTGCTGCTTCGTTGCTCTTACCGCTTGGGCTCAGGAAAAACCCGCTGTCGCGCATTTCCATCATGTGCATATCAATTCCACCGATCCCGCCGCCGCCATCGAGTTTTATACAAAACGCTTCGATTGCGAAAAGTCCAGTTACAAAGGGCAAGACGCAGTTTGGGCGCAGAAATCCTGGATCTTATTCAACAGGGTGTCGACACCTGCGCCGTTCGAAGTGATCTCAGCGATATGGCACATCGGATGGGGCGCCGAAGACATGCCGGCGGTCTATCGGAAGCAACTCGACATGGGAACACATTTTCAAACGCCGATCACCGACATCAGCGGACTGGCAAATACGCCGAACTTCTTTTACGCGTACGTGGATGGTCCGGAGCACGAGCTGATTGAGTTGAACACTTCGCGCAATCACATTTTTGGGCATCTGCATCTGTTCAGCGAGGATCCCGTCGCGGCTGGCGAATGGTATGTGAACAATTTTGGCGCCGTGAGCCGCGGACACACGGCGACGGCACGGTTCTACAAGGGATTCCAGGTTGCCCCTTCCGCCGCAGTTACGATGGATAACGTCAACATTCTCATTTTCCCGATGGAGCATGCGCGGCAGACGTTTCCTGATCTGTGGAAGGATCGCAAGGGATTTGAGACATCGAAGAATCGGGCGATGGATCACATCGCGTTCCGCGTGGACGACTTGGGCGCTACGAAAGAGAGGCTGCGCAAGAGCGGAATCCAGGTGGACAGCGATGGGTTCCTGGAAGGGCCGGATAAGATCCGGATTGAATTAGTTCAGGCCGCGGATGAACGCGAATAGAACCTATTTCACGGGTACAAAAGTTATATCGACTGGTGTAAAAGCTTGGAGTACTTCGCCCGTTGGCTTCAGGCGTCCCGTGGACTGATCGATCCTGAACTCAACTATACTCTTCGATCCCTGGTTCGCGGCAATCAAGAAGTTGCCGGTCGGATCGATGTTGAAGCCGCGCGGGGTTTTGCCTTGCGTCGGCACGGTCTCGATCATTTTCAGCGTGCCCGTCTTCGAGTCCACGGCAAATACGGCGATGCTGTTGTGGCCGCGGTTCGATCCGTAGACAAACTTTCCGGAAGGATGAACGCGGATTTCGGCGGTGTCGTTCTCACCTTTGAAGTCGGCCGGTAGTGTGGAAACGGTTTGCAGTTCGCTCAGGCTTCCGGCTTTGGCATCGTAGGAGAAAGTGATGATGGTGGATCCCATTTCGTTGATCAGGTACACCACTTTGCCATTCGGATGAAACGCGAGATGCCGCGGTCCGGACCCTGGCGCCACCTGAATCGCGCGCGGCTCATTGGCCGACATCGCGGCCGTTGCGGGGTCCAAGTGGTAGAACATCACTTGGTCCGCGCCGAGATCGGCGACAAGCGCGAAGTGATCGTCCGGGGCCACCGCGATGCAGTGCGCGTGCGGACCATCCTGTCGATGCGGGATCTTGCCCGATCCTTTTGGTTGGAAGAAGGCGACGGGTTGCGTGACTAACCCTTCGGGCGTAATCGGATAAGCTGCCACGCTGCCGTTGTTGTAGTTTGCGACGATCACGCATTTTCCTTCATGGTCGAGCGCCAAATGGCACGGGCCGTCGCCCTGCGAGCCCTGCGCGTTCAAGAGACGAAGCTTGCCGGTGGTTGGATCGATGGCGAATGCACTGACCGATCCCGTGTTTGACATTCGTTGGAAGTGCGAGATCTCGTTAACGGCATACAGGAATTTTCCATTCGGATGCGCGGCGAGAAACGAAGGGTTAGGAGTCTCGGCCGCCAAGCCGAGCGACGTGAATTTTCCCGTGCTGGAATCAAAGCGCCACGCATAAATCCCCTTCGAACCCTCGTTGGTGTAGGTGCCAACGTACATCAGAAAGTTCGCGCCCACGGCGATGTTGCCGGTTAGAAAGAACGCGCAGAGGAGTGTGAGAGCGAGAAAGCGTCGCATTGTTTGGTGGATGTACTAGCGGGCGCGCCATTCGCGCCAATCCCGCATCGTGGCCTTCACCATGTTACCAGCAGCGATGTGCAGCCAGTGACCCGGCTGCCGCTTCAAGTGCTGGAGGATCGCTTTAGTTTTGGCGGGAGTTCCGAGATGGACGTTCGCTGTTTCAAAACCCATCGCGTGCAGGAGTTTGCTTTCGTCTCGTTCCCGGGGCATGGAAGTCAATTCCACGCGCGAGCAGTCCGGCGCAAGACGCCGCACAATCCAGCGGCCTTTTAAGCGCACGAAGGGGTCAACGGCACGTACGGCGCGATCCACGATCTGTTGGTAAAGGATCCGCTCGGACGCTTTTCCGCCTGCCGCCCAGACACAAGCGGAGGGAGCGAGCGCTTTGGCTTCGCGGGCGATTTTGGCGCCTTCGAATTCCGCGACCGCGACGTAGCGTTCGCGGCCGAGGCTGCCTAATCCCGCGATGCGGTGGGCGATCCGGTATTCCACGTCCTTGCCCGGCAGCAAGCGTTCCATGGCGCGAACGGCGCTCTTGGGGACACGGCCGCGCCACGTTTTCAAGGCGTCCATTTTCGTCCAAAATCGATCCGGATCGCGCAACACGCCGGTCATCATTTCGCGCAGCCAGGGATGCCGCTCGGCCAGAACAATCGGCGTGCCTCCTGTTTGGAGAGATTTTACATATCCGGAAAGAATCGCATCGCAGGCGTCGCCTGGCGCGATCTGTAGACGCGCCTCCCGGATGGCAATGTGAGCGCTGGCGGCCAGGCGTACGAGATCCACGGTGTAGGGCAAGTTATAAGCCTCATCAAAATCATTGATGCCCCACACGAGACGGCCTTCCGCATCGCGCCATGTCCCGAAGTTTTCCACGTGCAGATCGCCCACGGCGAGGACTTTGGGCGCGGCATCCTGGTTGGCGCAGACTTCCGGCCAGAGTTGCATCCAGCGGTAAAACGTGGCTCGCAGGAAAGGGAACACGTCTTGAGCCATCGCTTCATGCTTCCGTTTGAGGTCGGCGGGTAACAGGGTGATCCGCTTACCCAGCCAAGCCTCGTAATTTTGTGTGGCCTTCGCGATTTTCATCTGTGGTCTAGTGTACGCCTACGTGGTAACCTCGGGATTTTGCTCCTAACCGGCGGCCTTTTCAGACGTCGAACTGGGGGATGCAATCATTTATCGAACACTTCGGCCGTCGCGCGCGTATGGACTAGAAGATGCCACGCGCATCGCTGCCGACCCATCATGCGAATCCTGATTGACGCCACGCCGGTGCTGCTGCGAAGTGCGGGAGTGAAGACCTACATCTATCACTGGATCCAGCATCTTTGGCACTATGCGGGGAACGAGCAGGTGCTCACCTTTCCGCCGCTGAATAAGCTGGCCGCGCTCAATCATGAAGGGTCTATGGCAGGCCCGGCGCGGACGTTTTCACAACTGGGATTAGTTTACCTGTCGAATCTACAGTCGAATCTGCCGCTTTTGAACTGGACGACTCCGAAGATTGACGTATTCCACGCGTCGAACATGGTTCGGAATCCGCCGCGCAAGGCGAAGGTGACGGCCACCATCCACGATTTGACGACGAAGCTGATGCCGGAGCTGCATACGCCCGCCAATATACAGGCCGATCAAGGTTTCGCGGATAAGGTGCTGAAGCGGGCCCACGGAGTGATTGCGGTGTCCGAGAACACGCGGCAGGACGCAATCCGGTTGTTGGGATTGGATCCGGCGAAGGTTCATGCGATTCATTCGGGTGTGCCCGAGGTTTATTTCGGCGCGCAGCCGCGGCCGAGCGATCGGCCGTACGTTTTCTTTCTTGGGACCATTGAACCGCGCAAGAATCTGGACACCTTGCTGGATGCGTGGCAGAACACGCGGTTGCGCGACGATTTCGATCTCGTGATTGCAGGCGCGTCCGGTTGGGGGTCGGAAAAGACGCTGGCGCGTCTGCGATCGCGGCCGCCCGGGGTGAGGTACCTGGGATATGTTCCCGAGGATGAACTCCCGGGTATCACGGCGGGAGCGACGGCGTTCATTTATCCCTCGCTCTATGAGGGCTTCGGTTTTCCGGTGGCGCAAGCGATGGCCGCGGCGGTGCCGGTGATCACATCGAACACGTCGTGCTTGCCGGAGGTGGCGGGGGACGCGGCGCTGCTGGTGGATCCGCGAAGTGCCGCGGAGATACAAGGAGCGATCGAAAAGCTACTGACGTCGCCCGCCCTGCAGCAGCAATTGCGAGCGGCGGCAATTGCGAAGGCGCGCGACTATCGGTGGGAAGTTTGCGCGCGCAAAAGTTTGGAATTTTTCCGCGCGCTCGAGTAAGCCGGTTTTACCGAACCGCGACCGCAAGGGAGCGCTACCACGAACGCCGTACCCTCGTGGTTGCGCTCCAAGGCGGCCGCGGTTCAGTTTATTTAACCGAGAAGTCCCACACCTGCATGTTGACTTTTCCCTCGGTGTATTCCATCACTGCGTACTCACCCGGATCAAGCGGCTTGGCCGGCCAGATTTTGTAGACCTGATCGCCCACCTGTTTGCGAAATGTTTCCACCATGTCCGGCTCTTCCACGGTTTCCTGACTGACAGGAAGAATGGTGAGCTTTTCGACCACGCGATTTCCCTTGTGCTCCCCCAAGCGCACGATTCCGAAGCGCTCTTCTTCCGACAGCCGAATGTAGAATTCGGGCTCGTGATTGGAGATTCCAGTGGTCGAGTGGGGCCCGTCCAATTCGACGGTGGCTTTTCCCGTGACCAGGGGAATCGGGCTGATCGCTTTCAAAACGCTGCGGCGCTTATTGGTGACTATTTTCGATTCGCCCACTTTCACCGGCACCACCTTGTCCCCATCCACCAGGTAGACGCCTTTTTCCAGCGGAACGCGCCGGACTTCGTGCGCCGCTTCCTTGAGCGCTTTTTCCTCTTCTTTGACGGATGCGGCTTCTTCCTTGGCCGCCTCTTCGCGCTGTTTGATCAAACCCTTGGTTTTTTCCAGATCGACGAGCGCAACGGGAATGTCTTCCCACTCGTCGCGATCCACGCTGTAAAAAGAAAGTTTATCGCCGTCGATCTTGTATTCACGCGCGAGTTGATAGCTGCCGTCCTTCAAGAAGAGTTTGATGTTGGCGGCGTAAGCTACGCCGAGTGTCGCCAGAAGAAGGACCGCGATTCTCACGGCTGCAGCCCAACGCTTCGCAGAAGCAAAAACTGCGAAAGATTCTCCGAGGTCAGCAATCCGAGCAGTTTTTCATCCTGCATCACCAAGGCGCATGCTCCGGCGTTGGCCATCAGCGGCAGAATCTCGGATAAATCTTTTTCAGGAGCGATGCTGGCGAATTCGCGCTCCATGTGCGAGGCGATGTAGGAATCGGGACCATCCAGCGCCATGCCGCGCAACAGCGCGTTTCTTCCGAGCAGGCCGACGACTTGATCGCCGTGCACCACGGGAAAATCCTGCTGGGAGCTGGCGAGCAACAGATTCGCGGCATCGCGAATGGTGCTGCCGTGGAGCAGCGTACGGAAATCGGTCACCATGGCGGCGCGAACTGGAATGCCCTGCGTCAAAGACCGGCCGCGCGAAGCCGCGCCCTCGGTGGCTGCTCCGAGATAGATGAAGAATGCCACGAACGCGAGCATCGGCAGGTAGACGAGCCCGTACAATCCCAAGCTGATCGCGAGCATCCGGCCGGACCAGGTTGCGATGCGCGTGGCCTCGTACTCGGAGCGAAAGCGGGAGAGCAGCGCACGGAGCATTCGTCCGCCATCCATCGGAAAAGCGGGTAACAGGTTGAATCCGGCGAGGATCAGGTTGCTGAGCGCGATGCGGTCGGCGAGATTCGCTTCCGAGGGCTGCTCGAACGCGAATAGATTGATGGCACGATGTTGCGTGTAGAGCACCCCGATGATCGAAGCGGCGATGAATAGATTTACCAACGGGCCGGTGATGGAAATCCAGAATTCTTCACCCGGCTTGGGGGGGCGCTGTAAGCGCGCGGCGCCGCCGATGGGGTACATGACGATTTCGAGCGTTCGAATTCCGTACAGAGAACTGACCCAGGCGTGTCCCAGTTCGTGCAGCAAAACCGAGGCGATCAAAGCGAGGATGAAAAGGCCGTAGCTGGCGGGTGATTGGTTGCTATCGAGTCCAATCACGACTAAAAAGATCAAAAGCAATACAAAGGTGAAGTGTAAACGGATCGGAACACCCATCAAACGGATGGATCCAACGGAGCCGGCACTCGAGGCTCGTGGGGTACTGCGCGCGTCTGCCAAACTGACCTCTTCGATAATTGTGACACAGAGGAACTTGCTGGTGGCCGGATTCTCCGGCGAAACCAACGGCCGCCATGCGATCGCCCTTTTCGAAAAAGCTCTTCGTGCGAGACCCAGTAATCCGGGCACATGGTGAAGTATCCACGCCGTCCCGACAGCATTTTTTCGCGAGGCCCTTCATTCCGGTTTCCCAGCGAGTCTAGCAAGCGAGAACCGTTTCCGTGAGAGTCATGACGCTCCTTTGCCATCCTGCAACAACCTTTTTACGCCGTCGACGCACAAGATTGCCGCGTGTTTTGATTCAGGGATCAACCCGCCGACCGCAGCTTCCAGCGTCTCGGGTTGCAGCGATTCGAGTTCCGCTCGCGATCTTCCCTGCATCCATTCCGTGAGCGCCGAACCGGTGGCAATGGATGCGGTGCAGCCGCGCACTTTGTAGCGA
Organism: Bryobacteraceae bacterium; assembly: GCA_035295865.1. Lineage (GTDB taxonomy): Bacteria > Acidobacteriota > Terriglobia > Bryobacterales > Bryobacteraceae > Palsa-89. Next base: position 9,368 of record DATGIH010000244.1, on the reverse strand, counting down.
ACTTCGGTGATCCGTCCATTTTCAAAGCCCACGGATAGGCGCAGAATGTCGCCGCAGGCGGGATTCGAAACTTCGACGGTCAGCGCGGGCGCGTCGAGTTCCCCCACGTTGCGCGGATTTTTGAAATGATCGAGGAAGGCTTCGCTGTACACGGCGCGGTCTCTTCCTCATTATGCAAAAGAATGTGTTTTTGACTGGCGCTACCGGATACATCGGCGGTGCAATCGCGGATGCACTTCGCGCCGGCGGATACGCGGTGATTGGCTTGGCGCGATCGGATCAGGCCGCGCGGTCGCTCACGGCCAAAGGAATCACGCCTGTCGCCGGGGATCTCAACACTCCGGCGAATTTGGCGAAAGCGGCGAGCGAATCGGATGGCGTGATTCACGCGGGGACGACGAACGACGGCCGCATCGATCAAGCCGCGGTCGAAGCCATGTTGCATACGCTGCGCGGTAGCAACAAACCTTTCGTCTACACCAGTGGGATTTGGGTGCTGGGGGACACGGGCGGTAAAGTCGCCGATGAAAGCTGGCCGCTGAATCCGGCGGCGCTGGTGGCGTGGCGTCCGGCGATGGAGCAGTCGGTAATTGCGGCGACTGGCACGGGCGTGCGGACGGTGGTGATCCGGCCGGGTATTGTCTATGGACGTGGCGGCGGAATTCCTGCCGAGTTTGTTCGATCCGGCAAAGAGTCTGGTGTAGTGCGATACGTCGGGAATGGCGAGAATCGCTGGCCCGTGGTTCACGCCGACGATTTGGCGGATTTGTACCTTCGTGCGTTCGCGGAGGCGCGCGCGGGCGAACTGTTCCATGCCGCGGATGGCTCGGCTTTCCGTGTGCGCGAGATCGCGGAGGCTGCGGGAGGTAAAGCGGCGTCGTGGCCGTTAGAAGATGCGCGCAAAACGCTCGGCGCTTATGCTGATGCCCTGGTTCTGGATCAAATGGTCTCGTCAGAAAAGGCGAAGCGAACGCTCGGCTGGCAGCCGAAGGCTATCTCGATCGTGGAGGAGCTTCGCCGGGAATCGAGCGCAGCGTGACCACTGTTGTCGCGGCGGTGATCGAGCGTGGGGGCGAGGTGCTGGCCGGGCAGCGAAAGCCAGGCGGAAATCATCCGCTGAAGTGGGAGTTTCCCGGCGGAAAGGTGGAAGCGGGCGAGTCACCGGAAGACGCTCTGATTCGCGAGCTGCGCGAAGAATTGGGTATCCACGCGCGGATTGAGAGCGAGATCACACGTTACGAATATCAATATCCGGGGCGCTCACGAATTTTGTTGATCTTCTATCGCGTCGCGGAGTTCGAAGGCGAGCCACAAAATCTGGATTTCGCGCAGTTGCAATGGGTGAAGCGCGAACGGCTGCCCGATCTCGATTTCCTGGATGGCGACGTGGATTTCGTCCGGCGCTATTTTAGCGAGCCGGCAACTTGAATGAAACGCCGCGCTCGTCGTTGAGACGCTGCGAGAGATCGCGATCCACCAGATTCATGCTGACCTGGTTCAGCGAATGTTCCGCGCTGACGTAGTGCAGCGATCCGCCTTCCATCCAGTAGCCTAACGCCTGGACGATGGTGTGGTCGGTAAAGGCGATGAGATAGAGCGTGGGTTCCTCGTCGTTCCCGCGGCGGGAAGGCGACGCGCTCTGGGCGTCCTCATAAGGATGGCTCGGATTCTGATACAGACGCATGCCGGATCCTGGATCCTGCGGGATATCCGGGCCGTATTCGCGCACCACGGGATTACCCTGGGGCGGCGCGAATCCCTGATTGATCAGTACGGAAGGCGGCCCATTGGGATCGCCCTGCGGTTGGCCCTGGTCTGCATAATAGGACGGGTCGTAAACGCCGTTGCCGTAAAAAACGGGATACAGCACGACCGAAGACCGCCGATGCTGCGGATGAGCGACCGCGCCGCCGCCCCCTCCCGGGGCGCCACCATTGTAATGTCCGCCCACGCGCACGTAATTCGGACCGGTGAATCCGCCAGCGGGCGCGTGTCCAGTCCCTGGGAACACGACGTTCCCTTGCGCGAAAACAACTGTTAAAGAAAGCGCGGATAAAACGAGGTAACGCATGGGTCGGCTCTCCTGGAGTGATTGTACTCCCACAATACCGCCTTATCAAATAAGGACGCGAGGGTTGGAGCGCGGGTTTCCGGGTACCATGGAAAGCATGTCCTTAGAATTAGCTGCCCAGATCCGTTTGCTTTTGATGGATGTGGACGGCGTTTTGACCGACGGCCGGCTCTATAACGTGCCAGACGCCTCCGGCAATATGGTGGAGACCAAAGGTTTTGATTCGCAAGACGGAATCGCTCTGCAATGGTTGTCCTGGAATGGGATCGCGACGGGGGTGATTAGCGGCCGGATTTCGCCCGCCACCGAGACTCGCGCCAAACAGGTGAAGATGAAGTACGTTTATCAAGGTCACATCGAGAAGATTCCGATACTGGAGGAAATCCTGCGGGACGCCGGCTTAACTTCAGCGCAAGTGGCCTACATCGGCGACGATTTCACGGATGTGGTGGTGATGAATCGGGTCGCGCTGGGGATTGCGACGGCGAATGCGCGTCCGGAAGTGAAGCGTTCAGCAAAATATGTCACGCAAAGTCCGGGCGGTCAGGGAGCGGTGCGCGAAGTAGTGGAGCTGCTACTGAAAGCGCAGGGTCACTGGGAGGGCTTGCTGCGGAAGTATGAGATCCATCCATGAGTGAGGCACGGATAGGACTGGTCGTGATGGCCCGTTCCGGGCTGGGCGTGCTGCACGAACTGACCGGAGTGATCGCTAAGCACCGAGGCGATATCTTGTCGGTGGAGATTATCGAGCAAAAGCCGCCGGACGCGCGGATCTATTTCGAAATCGATTTGCCCGAGGCCCCGGAGCTTTTGCAGGCCGAACTGGAGCGCTTGGAGATCGTGCGAGCGGTGACGGTGGTCAAAACGCTGCAAAAAATTTACGGCAAGCGGATTATTATCGTGGGCGGCGGCGCTCAAGTGGGACAAGTGGCGATCGGGGCGATCTCGGAAGCAGACCGGCACAACATTCGGGGTGAACATATCTCAATCGACACGATTCCGCTGGTGGGCGAGCAACCTCTAGCGGATGCGGTGCGCGCCGTTGCCCGATTGCCCCGGGCGAGAGCGCTGGTTCTCGCCGGATCTTTGATGGGTGGCGAAATCGAGAAAGCGGTCCGCGAGGTTCGCGCGCAGGGATTGCTCGTGATTAGTCTTAACATGGCGGGGAGCGTGCCGGAAGCGGCAGATTTGGTGGTCACCGATCCCGTGCAGGCTGGCGTGATGGCGGTGATGGCTGTCGCAGATACGGCGAAGTTTACCCTCGATCGGCTTAGCCGGCGGGTGTTCTGATTCCGTATTCCGCAAACGCGGAACACCTGAGACAGATTGGCGCAACCTTAGCGACAGGTTGGCTGGACAAGCTGTGGAAATATTCTACAAGCTATTGATTCTCTATCGGCTTGACTGGCCGAGGAATTGCCCAAGTGCGGGGGATGGTTCCAAGAGTTACCGTATACCTGCATTGCATCGTCGGAATAGGAATCTATCTCTTCTTTGACGGGCTGATTCAATTCAGGTCCGCGAATCCCCAAGAGTTTTTCTCCTATCTGGCACTGGCAATTCTGGGCGCGACTTTGAAGTTGCGATTGCCACGCGTGAAGGCGAATGTGTCGATTAGTTTTGCTTTCATCCTGATCGGCATTGCGAACTTCTCCTTGGGTGAAGCGGTGGTCATCGCCGCGGCGGCGACTTTTGTCCAATGTTTGTGGAGACCACGTGGCAAGCGCAAGGCTCGACAACTCTTCTTCAACCTGGGGACGGCCGTGATCGGGGTTACGGTAGCTTACAATCCGTTTCACTATGAGCTGACACAGGGGTTGCAGAAGATCCCGGAGATGCTTCCGCTCGCGGCGCTCATGTATTTTGTGACCAATACAGGCCTGGTATCCGGGATGATCGCGTTATCGGAGGATGAGCCTTTCCGGGCGGTCTGGCGGAACTTGACGCAGTATTTGACTGGTTATTACTTGGTAGGCGGAGTGATCGCAACCATCATTATCGTAGTGACCCGGGTTTGGGATTGGCAGACGGGTATTCTCATGCTGCCGTTGCTCTACGTGATGTATCGCTACTATCGAGGGTATCTGCACCGCACGACACAAACTTGGGGGTCGGGCGTCAAGGCCCATCCCTTAAGCTAGAGCGCGGAACCTAAAGCGCCATTGCGGAACGGACGCCGATCGGTGCGTGCATATCGGTTTCCAACTCCAAGAGAGCGGCGCGCATCACCGCGACATAGTCCTCTATCTCAGCCAAGCGCGTTTGGCAGCGATGACAAAGAAGCAAATGTCCTTCTAAAGAAGCAACATCCAGGCTGGAAGCGGTTCCTAGGGCATACTTCTCAAAGAGGTTGTCGGAAGAGTGTGAATCGAAGCATACGTTCAAGCAAGAACCTCCCGGTGGCAGAATTCCAGGCTACCCCTTGCCAATCGAACAACCGACCTATTGAATCACAGCTATTCTCGATCTATGTGCGACTAGCGAACGGAAGTTCTCACGGAAATTGGCACAAGCGGCTTGTTCTGCAATTTTCTTTTGCCGATTTCTCCAAATCGAGCTTTAGCGCGCGACTTCAGTAAGCGAAATTGCGTTTCTGTCAAAACCATTTCCCGGCAGATGGTTTCCTGACTCTGTTCGTCCAGGTAAAACCGCGTGAGGATTTCCCGATCGCGGTCCGTCAGGGCGCTGAGCACATCCAGCATCAGTTGCACTTTTTGGCGGAATGCAGCGCTCTGCTCCGGATTGCTCCGCCGGTCCGCCACTCGGATCCCTAAGTCCAGGTTTAGCTCATCCCGGCGGCTGTGAACTGCGTCATCAATGTAGGCGGCAACTTGGCGGCGAACGACAGTGCGGACAAAACCCATGAGGCGTTCGGGTTCGCGCAGCTCGCCGCGGCGGATCGCCGACACGACGATGACGAACGTGTCGTGAACTTTATCATCCAGTTCCTGATGGCCCAGTTGCCGGCAAAGATAGTAACGGATGCCGCGGCCAAACAAGCGGTAAAGTTCTTCCATTCCCGTTTCATCGCCGCCGTGGATTCGTTCCACCAAGCCCTGCCAGTTTACGGGGTCGGAGAATGCCTCCGGGGATCGAGGCTCGTCCATTTCGATGCCTGCTAGCGCTGGTGAGGCAGAATCGGCAGGCTGTGGGTCGGGTACGTCTGGGCCGACGTTTCCTGAAACAATTACCCGGGTTGCCAACATAACCGCAGCAACTCCTTTCCAACGAGATGAAACCTGGCTGAAACTACCAGGGCAGCTCCGCGATGGGCTACTCGCATCGCTATGCTGGAGAGATGCGCCGAATATGGGGGACTATCGGCACCAACGGTCGCAACGGTTCCGCAAATCTCTTTTTGAAATTTTGTTACTGCATTGAGGTGGCATCGCTCATCACGCGCGAAAAATAACCCACCTCACCCAACTTTCTTCCGATCCCTTTCCTGTTTTCAAACCGAGAATCTGCTTTCGCTGGCACACGTGAAAACAAGAACGGTTGCGGGGAAGGCGTGGAATTTGTTCACCATCACTCTTCCTCCGAAACGCTCTACTTCAGATTGCCGAACGCCACGCCTACTTACACCAGCGTTCGCATCTCACCTATGACTTTTGCTATGGCGATATCATAGCACTTGTTTCGCCGAATGGGTACCAAAAAGATTGCCTCAATTGGAGGCTGGTGTTTTTCCGAGTTCACGGCCGCGAGTCAAGCTTCGAGGCACTCGATTGAATCGCAACCCCTAAGTGAAGAAACAGACGGAGGTGACTCAAATTCGACGACTTTTGGAAATTTTTCGATGAGAGATGCTACCGGACGCCGGAATGCCGCTTTAAAATCTGCGGCAGGTTCTGCGAAAAGGCCGAGCGCGCCATCACGATGTTGGCGCCGGCTTCCTGGGCTTTCTGTTTCAGTTCACCCTGCACGTGCGACAAATAGCCAATCAGGCTGATGTGACGCAGGTCACCATTGCCTTTCAGCTTTGCGATCAGATCGAGCGGCTTCACCGAATTGTTATTGAGATCCAGGATGATGAGAAGCGGTTTGTCGTGCGCAGCCTTATCCATCACGTCCTTCTCGGACTTGACGAATTCAGCGTCGAATCCCGCGCGTTTCGCGGCATCGCTGATCTTCACCGTGAACAAAAGGTCGTCTACTACAGCCAGGATCTTCTTCTTCCCGTTGTGCATAAATTAACTGAACTTCGTTCCTGCTCCAGAATGTAAAAGTTTGCGGAGACAGTTGTGTGGGAGGTCAGATCTATTCTAGCATGACGGAATGCAGGTTTCCGAAGGTATCTCGCGATGAGTATTCAGTCGTTCGTTTATCCAGATCCTCAGGAAACTTCGGCGGCCTGCGCACTGAAGATTCTGCAATTGATAGAAGACAGCCTGAAACGAACGCCATTGGCGTCCATCGCGATCTCCGGCGGATCGACACCGAAACTGTTGTTTGGCGAACTAGCGAAAACAGGATTCGATTGGAGCCGGGTGCACCTGTTTTGGGTAGATGAGCGCGGCGTCCCTCCCACGGATCCGCAGAGCAACTACAAATTGGCGAAAGAACATTTCATCGATCCCGGGAAATTCCCAGCGCAGAATGTGCACCGGATTCAGGCGGAGCTTGAGCCACAAACCGCGGCGCGACTGTACGTGGAAGACATTCAGAGATTCTTCCACGTGGAACGTGGCGGCTTCCCCCAGTTCGATATCATTCATCGCGGAATGGGGCCGGACATGCACACAGCAAGTCTGTTCCCGGGGGAACCGCTCATCCAGGACCATCAGCACCTGGCTGCAGCGACATACGTTGAAAAATTCCATCAGTGGCGCATCACACTATTACCTGGGGTGTTAGAGGCGGCGCGCAATACGATTATGTTGGTGGCTGGTGGAGACAAAGCCGAGCCTTTGCGCACCATTTTGGACGAGCCTTACGACCCGATGAAGTATCCCGTGCAAATCGCAACGCGTGAAGGATTCAAGGTTTTTTGGTACCTGGACAAAGCAGCAGCGAGGTTGCTCGATTGACGCCAACCCGGCGAAGCTTTCTGTTAGTTCCGGCGTTGGGACTTTTGCCGAGTCGTACACAAAGCAAGATTTCTATTCCCGAAGCGCCGCCGGTCACGCGCATCCTGTTTGGAGGAGACGTGATGTTGTCCCGTTACGTGGGAGCTTTGGCCCGCCAACGGTCTGACCCGGCCTGGCCGCTGCATGACCTGGCGGGTCTTTTCTCGTCCGCCGATATCGCATTCGTCAATCTCGAAGCTCCGTTTTCAGATCGCGGGAAAAAAGTGGAAGCCGGAATGGTGTTCAAAGCCGAACCTGAAATGGTGGAGGCTTTGCGTTCGGCGGGCATCGACATTGTGTCAACAGCGAACAACCATGCGCGGGACTGCGGCCGGTATGGTGTGGAGTTTACGCTCGACTGGCTGCGAAAGAATGGCATTGAAACCGTTGGCACCGGTCAGACGGCCGCCGAGGCGCATCAGGGAACCATTCTAGATCGGAATCAGGTTGGCTTCGGTTTTCTCGCCTACACGTATGATCAATCCAACGGAAATCATTCGGATCACGACGACCGGGTAGCCATGATGGAACTGGACCAGATGGCGGAAGACGTGGAGAGGCTTCGCAAACGGTGCGATGTGGTGATCGTATCCATGCACGCCGGAACCGAATATCAGCCGAAGCCAAACGAGCAGCAGCGCAAATTCGCTCACGCCGCAATCGACGCAGGCGCGACCCTTGTGATTGGGCATCATCCGCACGTGACGCAGTCCGTTGAGGTGTACGGCAACGGCATCATCTTCTATTCGCTGGGGAATTTGGCGTTCGACCAGTTTCAACGCAAAGAAACGCAGCGTGGGTGGATCGCGGATGTCAGGTTTGTGGGAAGGCGGCTGTCGGGATATGGCGTCATCCCGGTGGATATCGTACGGACCGTTCCGAAGATCGCGCAAGCGCGATAGTTCTTCGGTTCATTGGTTCTTCCGTTCTTCGGTTCGTGCTGTAGTAGCATTCAGGGCCAGCGGAATGCCCGGAGCACAGAACCGAAGAACCGATGAACCGAATAACATTTTTATGAAAGCGCTCGTCCTTTCTCCCGGCGGAATGTTCGGGGCTTACCAAGCTGGGGCTTGGAAGATTCTCGCGGACCTTTTCCAGCCCGACTTGATCGTGGGAGCTTCCATCGGCGCGGTCAACGGATGGGCTATCGCCGGTGGATGCTCGCCCGATGAACTCATTGAGCGATGGCGCGAGATGGAATGCCTCCGCAGTTATCGCTGGAAGTTTCCGGCTGGGCTTTTCGGCGGCGTACTCGGCAGCGAAAATCTACGGCGATTGATTTGCGATATCCATGGATGCTATCCGCCACGCGTCGACTTTGCTCTGCTGTTGACGGAGTTGCTGAAGCTGCGGCCGAGGATCTTTCGGGGAGCCGAGGTCACTTCTGAGCATTTGATTGCGGCAACCGCCCTTGTCGGCATTTTCGACCAAGTGCGAATCGATGGGACACTGTACTCCGACGGCGGCTACCTTTCCGTGGCTACGTTATGGGCCGCGGCCGAATTAGGTGCGACCGAAGCGCTGGTGATCGATGTACTTCCCGAACCGCCCGGCATGGTGGCGCGGAATTTCGTTAGGGCGATGAAATTACTCGCGCCCTTTCAGCCGGTTGTGCCGCCAAACTTAAAGGTGATGCGCCTGACTCCTCCGAAGCTCTTGGGCGCGCCGCTCGACTCGATCTATTGGAAGCGAGAGAACGTGGAGCAATGGATCCGGGCCGGCGAAACGGATGCGATCGCAATAAAACATTCCATTCAGAATTGTTTTGAGCGAGAATAGGGATGCATGCCGGTTTACCAGATTCATCGCTTAAAGGATTCCCATCGCCAGCAGTTCCGCTGGGCGCCTCACACCCCCGGAGTAACGGTTACAAAACAGAAGGACTACGAACTCGGACTTATCTCCGAAGGAGCTAGCCCGTATGCACTTTGGTTGTCCCTTCGAGAAACCGAGCAGGCGCTACAAGTTGGCGACCTGCTGGAGAACGAAGCTGGCGAGCTCCGCATTTTGAAGTACATCGGGTTCGAAGAAGCGCGGTGGTACGTACCGGAACCGCCCACGCCGAATGTTGCGCAATCCGCGGCTCCGGTCGAGGTAACATAGATCTTAGAATTTATGTACACAGATCCCCCTGTATGGGATCGGATCAATTCCTACGCTCTCGTCACTTATATCCCCGGGCCGTTAACAGGCTTTCTGGATCGTCTGAGGCAGGAACTGGTGCCGAA
>DATGIH010000243.1:0-5860 GCA_035295865.1 Bryobacteraceae bacterium | reverse complement strand
CACGTTGCACGAAGCGGCGCAGAATCTCGTCCAGCGAACGTGGGATGAAAGTGTCTGCCAACTCCACCAGCAGATACCCGAGGCCGTTGATCGTATATTTCGACGGAAATGCCAGCGCGTCCTGAATGTTGTCGTAGCTGAGATGGAAATCGCAGCCTTGGTGAATCTTCGGAAGGCCTTCCGATTCCAACGCGAGTTCCGCGATGCGCTCCCTTATAAGTTCCGGTTGGAAAGCGTATCGGACATTGGCGTGAGGAGTAGCCACGATATCGGTAGTACCGCCTTCAGCCGCCATCCGCAGCATCGCGATGCTCTCGTCCCGATTGCGCGCGCCGTCGTCCAGGCCCCAGAGGATGTGGCTGTGAATGTCGATCAAACGGCTCGCAGCCTGGCGGGGTCGATTTCTACAGATACGGAACGCTGCAGGATGGTGATGGACGCGATGACGCGATATTCGTTGCGAACCGCTATCAGCACGCCTTCCACGCCATCCAGCGCGCCGCCCTCGATTCGGACTCGATGGCCGGCCTTCAAATAGGGATGTGGTTCCACGGGCGTGGGCGAATTCATGAGACTACGTATGTTCTCAATCTCCCGGCCATCCACGGGCAGAAGTGTTTTGCCCGAGCGTACGATCGAAATCACTCCGGGCGCTGTGAGCACAGGGAGCCGGTTTTGCGGATCGAATCGGCAGAATAAGTATCCGGGAAAGAGCGGCTGCTGGATTACTTTGATCCGGTCCGACCACTGCCGGCGAACCGTTCGCGTGGGCAGGAACTGCTCATATCCCAGCCGTTCCAAGCTGTGAGAGGCCAGATCCGCATGGCTCGACCGGACGACTACGGCGAACCAGGGATAAGCCTCGCTTCTTTCCGGACGCGGCGGCACCCAGGTCATCGCGGCCGCCTGCCCGGTACTCCCTGAGGGGTTCATTCCTCATGGAAGTGCGCTGATGCCCAAGATGTTCTCGAAATTTTCTCAGAGGGAAACAGCCGCGGCCGCGCGCCGAGCCTGGGTGAAGCTCATCCGGATACCGTTCTTTGGCCGCAGGATGACCATCGGGCGGGCTTCAATATCCTGGCCGGGCGTCAGCCGAAGATCGTATTTCCGCAGCAAGACGCTCAGAATCATAAGGATTTGGAGCATCGCGTAGTTGCCGCCGATGCAGCCCCGCGGTCCGGCACCGAAGGGGAGGTAGGCGAATTGATTGTGAAGCTTCTCATTCGCTTTGCTGAACCGTTCCGGGTCAAAGCGTTCCGGATTCTCCCAGTACTTCGCCGAATGGTGGGCGCCGTAAACAAACACCACCACCGTGGAACCTTTCGGAATGACGAGATCATCCGCTTGGTCGTCAGAAAGTGCCATTCGATCCACCATCCAAAACGGCGGATAAAGGCGTAGCGCTTCCGAGATAACCTGCGTGGCAAATGTGAACTTCGGGACGTCGGCGTAACCCAGGGGCGCGTCGCCGAGAACGGAATCGAACTCCTGCCGTACGCGTTCGAGGCAATCGGGACGCGAGCTGAGCAAGTAGAGCAGCCAGGACAAGCCATTCGACGAAGTTTCGTGCCCTGCTACCAAAAGCTGCATGCTCTCGCTCAGCACCAAATCGTCACTCATCCCATGGCCGTCGCTATAGCGGGCATCCATCAGGATCTGCAGCAAATCGTGGCCCGGCGGCTCTTGACGCCGGCGCCGTATGTAATCCATCAGAATGCCAAAGGCGCGCGACCGCTCTTCTTCGTGCCTGCGCAATTCGCCGGAAACTCGAAACCACGGGTTGAGGTAGGGCTGGATAGTTTGCCGAACCATGAATTCCTGAACGGTGGAGATCGTGTGGCTGATGAGGTTGATGTCGTCCTTTTTCAATTGCGCGCCAAACAGCGACTTGGCAACCATGCCGAACGTCATGCGCATCAAGTGCGGATAGATATCGACGGGACCACTGCGCGCTTCGGTATCGAAATCCTCGAGCGACTCGCTGAGCGAATCCTGCATGATCGAACCCAGAACGTCCAGTTGTTTTCGATCGAAGCCTTTCTGGATGAGGCGGCGTTGGGTGCGCCACTCTTCCCCGTGCGTGGTGAGAAGCCCCTTGCCCAGAAAGTGGCCCATCCGTTTCACCTGAATTTCGGATTTGTGATAATTTTCCGCATTTGTCTTCAGCACGTGCTGGATGACCGCGGGATTCATGGTGACGATCGCTTCTTTGACGCCTCCGAAATAGAATCGGAAGGTCTCGCCGGCGAGTTCCGTGTATTTCGTGAGCACGCGGACCGGGTTCGCGGCCATGGCGCGCGAATCGGCGAACGATCTGGCGCGTGAAATGACGGGCGCGAGTTGAGGCACGCGTTAGGCCTCGCTACCCAGGCGCTTCAAAAGAATCAGATGCTGGACGACCGCGCGGGTCATGGTGACGTTTTGGCGATAGGGAATCCCGTACTCTTTCGCGGTCTGCTCCACTATGCGGGTTAGCGATCCGTAATGAGTGTGGCAGACAAATGGACAAAGATGGTGCGCGATGTGATGGTTGAGTCCGCCGGTGAGCCAGCCGACGATCGGATTCGCAGTGGCATAGTCGGCCGTAGTCGCGAAGATGTGATAGACGCCGTTGTCAAACTCACTGCGGCTGGATGGGAAGTATGTACTGTCGACGGTGTGCGTGGTCTGGAACACCAGCGCGACGGTTAATCCGATGGCGATGTGCGTGAGAAGGAACGCGGACAGAACCAGCCAAGGCGATTTTCCAAGCAGCACAACTGGCAGCACCAGCATGTAGGCGAAGTAGAATGCTTTGCCGGCGAAGAGAATCGCGTACTCGCGCAGCGGATGTTTGGTGCGCTTCAGATATCCGTGCTTCGGAACGAAGAAGCATTCGAAGTCGCGCACAAAAATGTAGTCCAGAGAAAAGAGCGCGTAGACCAGCAGCCCGTAAATGTGCTGGAAGCGGTGCCAGGGCTCGCGTGGCTCGTGCGGCGTAAAGCGGAAGATGCGTCGACCGGTGAGCGCGTCGTCTTCGCCGTGCAGATTGATGCAGGAGTGGTGGCCGCGATGATGCAGAATGCGCCACATGTATGAATTGATGCCGCAGACGTCGAAAACGTAGTTCAGAGTTTTGTTTACGGATGCGTGGGCCGAAATCGCGTTGTGGTTGCTATCGTGCGCGATGTTCAGCATCAGGAACGCCTGCGCCAAGCCTTGCAAAAAATAGAGGGCGACAAATTTCCAGGAATCGGGTTGCAACGTATATACTGCTATCCAACTCCCAGTTAGCACCGCGAGGCCTACAGCTATTTTGACCCACATGGCACGGCCGGCTTTGGGCGAGATGCGTCCCTCAGAAAAGAAATTCTCCAGGCGGCTTCTCAGGACCTTAGGAAAGGAAGTAGCGCTCGCGGCATCCCCAGCCGCGCGCCGCGCCAGCGATTCCGATGGAACGAGGTCGTCGATATCCGGCTTCAGGCTAATCGCCGTCTCGCTCTCGAACGTCACCGGTACCTCCGCATGGCCGCGTTAGAAATCCATGTTAGCCATAAAAACGATGAAGAGCAAGGAAGCGTGAAAATGTATGTAAAGCCCAAGCAGAATTCTTACCGGTTTCGTATACTGAGTTTCTTGTTCAATCTTACGAGCAGTCAACGGCGGCGCCACCGTCCTGTAGAGAAATCCCATCTATGAGCGCGTCGATTTTACACCACCTGGATAGGATATGCGAGGAACATCCGCACAAGCTTCTCTATTCCTATCTCGATCTGAACGGCAATCCGGTTGAGAGTTATACGTACCAGGAGTTTCTGCATCGGACGAAAGTGATCGCCGGCCACTTGCGAAAAGTGCATCGTTTTGCAGCGCACGACCGGCTTCTGCTTGCCTATCCGCCCGGCCTCGAAATGATCTGCGCATTTTATGGATGCGTGCGGGCCGGATTGATTCCTGTTCCCGTTTATCCGCCGAGTTCGCACGGCTTCCAAGGCGCGCTCTACAAGATGATCCACATCGCGAAGGATTGCCAGGCGGCGGGGATTTTAACCAGCAGAGAGTACCACGGGTCGCTGAAAACGAACCTCGCGCGCAGCGGAGTTTCGACATCCGGCGTGGATGTCGACTATGTTTCCTCACTTCGTTGGATCGTGACCGAAGATTTCGTCGACAAGATTTCGGACGAGACTTTCAACGGCTCCTCGCACAATGGCGACTCGAAGCTGCTGTTCCTGCAGTACACGTCGGGATCGACGCGCGATCCCAAAGGCGTGATGGTGACGCACGAAAATATTCTGCACAACTGTCCGCTGGTGATCGATCATCACGCGCCGGTGGTCGCGTCCTGGCTGCCGCAATATCACGACATGGGCTTAATCGGCTGCTATCTGTATCCTGCGCTCAAAGGCGGCACGACATACGGGTTTGCTCCCACGGATTTCATCCAGCGGCCAGGGTTGTGGTTCGACACCATCAAAACATACGGCGCAAGCGCGTCGGCCGCGCCGAACTTCGCCTACGATTACTGTCTGCGCGCGGGACGGCTCTCTAAAGAGAGCCTGGAGAATTGCGATCTCAGCTCACTGCGACTGCTGTTGGCTGCCGCCGAGCCGGTTAAACCAGGAACTTATACGCGGTTTCTGGAAGCGTTTCAGCCTTACGGATTGAAGTCCGAAAGCTTTTTCGTCGCTTATGGACTCGCCGAAAACACGCTGGCCGTTTCGCACGGCGGCCGCAATATCATTTCGGTCAACAAGAACGCCATCACTCTGGGCAAGGCGCGCGTGATTACCGAGACTTCCGAAATCGGCGGGTCCACACAAATCGTGAGCTGTGGAACACCGCTGCCCGGACTCACCGTAAAGATCGTGGATCCGGAGCGCCATGTTGCTCTGAAGCCTGGCCACATCGGCGAAATTTGGGTTTCGGGTGACAGCAAGTGCCAAGGTTATTGGAACAATCCGGAGCTCGGGCTCAAGATGTTTCACGCGCGGCTCGTTGACGACAGCCCTTACGACGACGGCTATCTGCGAACCGGCGACATGGGCTTCTTGCAGGATGGGGAGCTCTTTGTTTGCGGACGGATCAAGGACATGATCATCGTCCGCGGGCAAAATTATTATCCACAGGATATTGAAGATGTCGTCGAGAAGGCTTCCGGACTGATTCGCGCAAATTGCGTGGTGGCGTTTCAGATTCACGAGGACACCGAACCCGCGCTCGCGATTGTCGCCGAAGTGAAAAATCCGAAAGCGCTGCCCGATCCGCTGAAGATCGCCGCTGCAGTGCGGAATTATCTGAACGTGGAAGTGGCCCTGATTTCCTTTATCGCACCGCGCGCCATCCCGAGAACCAGTTCGGGAAAAATCATGCGCCACAAAGCGAAGCACATGTGGCTGGAAGGGAAGTTCACGGTTCTAACGGAATTTTCGCGCGAGAAAGATGAATCCGCGGTGGACGCTTCCGTGGGTCAATCGTCATTCGATGTATTGAAAGCCCGCTACAATCTGACCGGCAATGAATCGTACAACCTGGTGGAAGCGGGGCTCGATTCGCTGGATCTCGTCGTCTTCATGCACGAGATCAAAGAGCTTTTGAAAGACAAAGGCGCTGACATGTTGGCCCGCCAGGTGGATATCGGGGTGATCCAGCGTGTGAGCGTCGCGGAGTTGTTCCGGCTGGCGGAACAGCTGGAGCGCGCTCCCGAAGAAGCGCTGATTCTGCTGCGCCATTCGCTCGCTCGATTCCGCGAAGAACAGCGCGCAGCGGAAAAGCAGTTGATGAGCGACGATCGGAGGCTCATCTTTACACCGGCTACGCCTTCGCTAGTGCCCGAGGTTCCAGTCCTGGATCAAGTGTTTCTAACCGGCGGCACCGGCTT
>DATGIH010000242.1:0-23989 GCA_035295865.1 Bryobacteraceae bacterium | reverse complement strand
ACGCGTTGTCTCGGGATTCCAGAATCTTCGCCGCCGGCCAGCATCAGCACCGAATGCATCGAAATCCGGCGCAACGATCCATGATTCCCGCCCGGATTGAATCCGCGCACATTGAAGTTCCAATGGTTGTTGGCGAAGATCAGGAAATCCGGTTCGGCTAACCGCCGGCGGCGAGCGTTGAATCGCTGGATGAGATCTTCGGGTTCCGGGATCCTCAGGAATTGTTCATGCAGCGCGATGATGCCGTTGGAATACGTGGCCTTATGCACCGTGCGCAGCCAATCCCGTTCGCTGTGCCAGGCTGACAACCAAGCTGTACGCTCGGTTACGGGCGCGGCGAGTTCCGGGTCTTCAAAGAGTCTCAATGGAAAACCTTCGGCCAGGCGCAGCCCCTCCGCTGGGACGTACCGAAGATACAGCTCGCCGTCCAGATGTTTCGATTCGATAATGGCCTGGTGCCTTTCGTCCCCGTAAAGCAAAATTGCATCTTCAGCCGGCCGCGCCTGCGGCAGGCGAACCGCGATGAAATCGACAGGATGCGCCGATACTTGGGCCTGGACATTGTTGCGGACTGTCAAGGCCGCCAACACCGGGAAATAGTTGATGGTTTGAAACCCGCCTCCGGGCGCAGGACCAACCACGTAGTTCTGGAGATCATGAATCGTGTTCGGGTCGCCCATGACTCGTTTGGGAATCAAATCTTCGGCGGATGGTGTGCGCTTTTCAAAATCCGCCGGGGTTAAAGCGAGCAATTTTTCAAGAGAGCGCGTGTATTCCAGATAGCTGCGCTCGGCGTCGCGATCGGAGTTCATCCGGACGGCCACGCGACGCGCAGCTTTGTCCAAGCCCTCCCCCCTCTGTATTGAAGTCCATTTTTTGGGCTGAGCTTCTACCTCAACTCGCTCGCTCTCGGCGCGGCGATGCAAGGCGGCGAGTTCCTCCCGCAGTTCACGGATGGTTCGTTGCCACCCAGCGCGATGCCGTTCGATGATTTTGAAAAACGAATCGAGCAGCGCGGCGCGGGTTCGCCCTTCGGAATGGCCGAGTTCGCCAAGCAGGATATGCAGAGCGTTGAGATCAGAGTTGCGCAGGTACACCGATGCCCGCTCATTGCCATCCAAATCCACCTGCGCGGTCGGATAGTCTTTGCTCACACCTTTTAAGTACAGTGATTCCTCACTGGGCGTTACGACTTCGGATACAAAAGGATCCAGGCCTTTCAGCTTGAACTCGGTCATCGGGTGCCGATCGGTGATTACGTGATGGGCGCCTCCAGCCCGGCTGTTTAAGAATTCGACTAGATCGTAGCCTTGGCTGTAGATGGACGGATCGGTGTTCATGCCGTGGTCGGAAACCACAACCAGGATGGTACGGGCAGCGGCTGGGCTGGCTTGGATGGAGGTCCAGATGCGTCCGATCAAGGAATCGATCCGGACGAGAGCCGCGCGCTGGCTGGCCGCGTCCGGCGTAAGATGCGCCACGTGATCGAACTCGCCCGTGAAGTAATCGAGATATTCGATTTCCGGATCGGCGAGCTTTTGAATCAGCTCGCGCTCCATCTGTTCTTCCACGCTGCTTCCAATCTCAAAGCCCATGGTCCATTCGTCGAGCAGGTCGCGTGGCGAGCGCGAGAAGTGATGTTGTAAACCGTGTTGCAAGGTTTTCCACCGGACTCCTCGCTGATAAAGCTGAAAGCCCTGGTAGACACGCGAATAAGCGAACCGATCGATTAACAGCGGGATACCGAGCTCATCCAGGACCTCGACGCCGGGCATATCCACGCGATTGGATAACGCGTATCCCAGGTAAAACGGAAAAAAATTGAGGTAATCGTATACGTGATTGGTGTAGCGGTCGAACTCGGCGTTTCCGCGGATCTGCAAATGTTGCCCGGTGTCGAGCAAGGACCAGGAAGGCGCGGAAAGGCTGATCGCGCGAACGTAGAAATTCTCAAGCCGCGTGCCTTGCTTCACGAAGATGTGATCGATCCAGGGGAGGTTGCTTTTTCCTGTGGCCGGATTGACGCGGCGGATTTCGCTTTCCAGCAGGTCATGCGGGACTCCGTCCAGCTTGACGATGACGACGCGCTTCGTAGCCGCTGGGAGCGGCGCGGCGAGCAGAAATAAAAAAGACATGAGCGCCACCCGGTGGCGCGACTTCACAAGCCTCCGCCCACCGCGGTGACTGGGCTGGAGGGCGAGTGGCCCTGGAAATAGAGCAGGCAGATGGCACGCCAGGAATCGCCCGTTGCCGGACTTTGCGATAGCCGCCATAGCTCATTGTGCGCCTGTTCCAGATCCAGACTATGAAGAGCCCGAAGACAGGCAAAGCGCAGATCGAAGTCCTCCGACGCTTGGAACACCTGCGCGATCAGCTTTGCCGCGCGCGGATTGGCGGGAGCGCTGGAAGAGAGAGCGTCAACGGATTGACGGATGGCTTCCCGATCCCAGGCTACTTCCGGGCGGGGGCTGGATGCCAGAACCTTTTCCAGAAACCGCATTTGATAGGCCGAGGAGCGGAAGGCGGCCAGCTCGTTTTGTACCTGGGGTACGCTTTTTTGGGGGGACGAAGGCCCAACGAAGAATCGCCCGAGACTGGCGAAAAACCGGCCGGCGCTGGATTTCGTGTACGAATCCAGCTCTTTCCTGCGATCGTGCTCGAGTTTGGCCAAACCACGGGTGGAATCGGAGTAGTGAAGCAGCGCGGCGTACTGTTCTTTCGCGACGGTGGCTTCGGTAGCAATGCCATTTTCCAGCGGATTGAGCGCGAGGTGATCCAGACGGTGCAACAACTCGGCGCGGAGTTTCGGATCGAGCGAAGTGTCGAGTGCAAGGAAATTTCGGGCGTCGGAATACGCTTCCAGGCGCGCAGAGCGGTCGGTTGCGGCTCCGTGACGCGTGCGCACGAAAGTGAAGGCGGAATCTCCGACGAAGAAGGGCCAATTTCCGAAGCGCGTAATTCCGAAAACGCCCGTAACCAGACTGGTCGCCCCATGCCGGACCAGCTCACTCCGCTTCGGTTTGAGGCTATTACGGAAATCGGCGAGCAAAAGCGGAGCACGCGGATGATCGAGACCGTAAAACGCAAGCGGAATCATTTCCACAGCCCGGGCTTCGGCCGAATCTTTGCGAACCTCGCGATTTTCGGAATCCAGATAGCGCAGTTGGGTATATCCGGTCCAATGCTGGAGCCGATCATCCGTCCAGGGATTGGAGATGTTGAGGAACTGGCGATCGAAGCGGCGATCCTTCGGCTGGTTCAGATCTTCGCGCGCCACCCAGAGTAGCGCCTGGGCGGGTGCGGAGTCTTCCAGCGCGAGCGGCTGGAAATACAATCCAGCGAGTTCGGCGCGCTGCCGCAGCAGCTCCCAGTTATGACCGATAGTTTCACTACGCCGGTTCATTTCTTTGCCGTAGTACTTTTCCAGTTTGTTGCGGCTAACCCATCCGCCGAAGGTGTGATCGGAGAGCCGCAGCCGGGAGTAGATCTCGTGAAGCTGTGATTCGGGAAGAATATCGCGGCCTTGGCCGGATCGTTCCAGACCATCGAAGGCATCCAGCGCCTGGTAGAGATGCAGCTTTTTGTAATCGCTCGAATTTCCGCGATAGCTGCGCGTCGAGGTTCGAACGGCAACTCCCAGCGGATCGAATTGCGTGGACTGCAATGTTTTACCCAGAAGATCCGGGACGACGGATTTGCCGGGCGCGGCAAGATCGAGCGCAGGCGAAGGAACTCCCGTGGAATGATGCTTACTTCCCGTGCGGAAGCAGAGAAAAGAGAAAGCGGACGCCAGCCGCTGCAGCGGCGTCGGACGGGTACTGGTCAGGATCCAGACATAGCGCAGACGTTGAGTTTCGGGGTCGTTGCCGCCCAATGTATCGCGGAGAACACTGACGATCGGGACGTCCAGGCGATCGGCACCAGAAGCGGGATACCCCAGTTTTCCGAAGAGGGTGACGAGTTCCGCTCCTCCGGCGACCGGATCGAGTTGAATTCGGAAACTAGATTCCTGTCTAAAAGGTGAAGAGGCGGTGTCCACCCGCAAGTCTTGCGGTTTCGGTTGGTCAGGCTGAACATTGACCGGGAGACCAGCCAGGAGAGTGAAGAGAACTGAGGGAAGCACGCCCTTATGCCAACGCTATCGATCTTGTGATGCTCGGACAAGGGTACTCGTTTCGCTTCCGGCCAATAAAAACTCTACGACTATCCGATAAGGGAGGTGGGAACATTTAGGGGGAACTTTGCGAAGCCGGATGACAGTTGGGAAGAAACTGGCGATCTGTTGCGGGATCTTGCTGGGAATGACATGTTTACTGGGATATTCCTCGCTCGAAACGATACGCCGGCTGGGTGGGATGTTGAACACGGAAGTGATTGAAAACGCCAGGACCGTGGACCTGATTGAGTCCATTAAACTCCAGCTTCGCGACATGAAGGAAATGGCGAAAGCCACACAATTCTCCTACGCGGTTAGCAGCGTTTTGAAATTGGACGCGCGCCACGAGAAGATCGCGGATACTTTGGGCGAGTGCGGAAGCTGCCATGCCTTTGGCGACGCCGGCGAACATCGTAAAAGCTTCGGCGCACTGGCCGATCGAGCGGTTGCAGTGAGCACGGAACTGCGACCTCTTGTGCACAGCGCGAAAGCGCGCAATTCCGTCGAAGCAATCGGAAACGGCATTGGGCGGTGGCATCAGGTATTCGATCGATATTTGGATTTCACTTCAAACAACGACTTTCCGAGCGCGCATGCGCTGGTCACGGATCAAATGGAACCATTGCTCGCAAGCATCGATGAGGCGGCGCATGTGCTGGAAGTCGAGCAGCAGGAACTGCGCAATGCGGCGAAAGTTTCAACCGCTGGAAGCGTGGGGCGTTCGCGCCTGAGCACGGTTGCCTTGATCGCGATCGGCATAATGTGCGGAATCGTAGTGGTGGCGGTGATCCGGCAGATCAACCACCTGTTGCGGCAGGTGGCCGCCGAGCTCAATCAGGGCGCCGGCCGGGTATCGGACGATGCCGAACAGGTGCGTCAGGCCAGCCATTCGTTGGGCGAAGAAGCTTCGCAGCAGGCAGCGGCTTTGGAACAGACTTCAGCATCCAGCCAGCAAGTGAACTCCACTGCACATCAGAATGCCGAATATTCCGCGCAGACGACTCGGCTGGTCAAAGAAGTCCAGCAGCACATGCTCGAGACCAATCAGGTGCTGGAGCAGACGATGACGGCCATGCAAGAAATTGGTCATTCCAGCGAGCGGATTTCCAAGATCATTAAAGTGATCAATGAGATCGCTTTTCAGACCAATTTGCTGGCGCTCAACGCGGCCGTGGAGGCGGCGCGTGCGGGCGAAGCGGGAAAGGGATTTGCGGTGGTGGCGGACGAGGTTCGCACTTTAGCCAGACGCTGTTCGGATGCAGCGCGGGATACGGAGAATCTGATCGGCGAATCCATCGAACGGTCCAAAGATGGCCAGGTTCACCTGGATCAACTCACCGAACGAATCCGCTTGATCGCGCAAGGCACCGAAGCCATGACCACGCTTGCCGGTCAGGTCGAAAGCGGCAGCCAGGACCAGGCGCGCTCGATGCAGGAGATCGAGAAGGCGTTGCAGCATATGCAGGCCACGACGGAAAAGACTGCGGCGAACGCCGAACAGAGCGCGGGGGTTAGCGAACGGCTTGGCGCGGAATCAAAATCCTTGCAGGGCGTGGTGCAGCGCTTGGAAGAAATGGTGGGCCGTTAGTTTCCACTGACCACGCTCTCGGTGGCGAGAATATCGTGATGCGCGTTGAGCAGAACGCGCTTGGGCTTCTTCGGCAGCAGTACTTTAACCTCCTGCGATGTCTGGCTGCCGCTGATCGGCACCGATCCCAGACGCACAAGGTTTCCATCGAAGTCGAGATAAATGGGTACGCGCATGCGGAATCCGGCGGACACTCCGCTTTGCGTGACCTTCCCGCTGAAAGTCACTTTGCCTTGGTCGGCAGGCGTCATCGTGTATTCCAGCCGGTAGCTGGGAACTTCGGTGCCATACACCCAATCGCGGAAAAACCAATCGGCGCGCCCGTTTCCATCGAGATCCAACTCCGGACGCATGTGGCGATTCACGGCGGCGAGGAAATCCTCGGTAGATGCATTTTTTCCAGCGTTGGCGGAGACAAAGTCGTGCATCATCGCGATGAAATCCTGGTCCCCCGTTTTGGGGTTCCACATCAAGGAGCGCAGCATGTGGAGAATATAGCCGCCCTTCGGATAAACCAATTTCTGATATGCGCTGCCGGTCCGAAACGTGTTTAAGCGCAAACCCATCCAGATGGGGCCGGCGTCCTCGGGGCTGTGACCGAATTCGTTTTTGTCCAGAATCAGCTTGCGCGAGCGTTCCCAGAACTGATCGAACTTGTCCGGCTTCTTTTCGATGGCCTGCAGAAACAAGCTGGCGGAAAAATGCGCGAAGCCTTCCGACAGCCATTGATCGTGGTACGTGGACCAGCCCACCAGATGTCCCCACCACTGGTGCGAGACTTCGTGCGGCGTTACTTCGTCGATAAAATTCGCGAACTGGAAGGCGTTGCGTCCGAGCAATGACCAGCGCTGCGTGTCATCCAAAAATGCGCTGACGGGAAGATAAACCAATGTTGGCCAGGATTGCCCGAAGCTGAACTCCGGCTGCTGCGTGATGGCGATGCGGCCGTAGGGTAGGGATCCGAACCAGATGGTGAAAAGCCGGATGGAGTTGAGCGCATCCACCGCGGCATTGTCCGCCATCGCCGACGGCGCCATCATGCCGAAGCCGTGGCCGCGAAGGTAGGCGGGAACCTCGCTCGTGGCGTAAGCTTCGATGTCGTACTTGCTATCCGGATCTTCGCGTTCTTTTCTTTTGTACTCGCCGTAATTGAATCCCGCGACGGCCACCGGAGTTTCGCAAACCCATTCGGAAGCCGCGAATCCGCCCTCGTTCCATTGCTTGACTAATTTTCCGACCCCGACCACCGTAAATCGCTTGGGAACTTTGAAAATCAGGTCGAGCGAGGCGCGGTCATTGAAAGCGTTGACGCTGGGATACCAACTGGTGCGGGCCCGAACCGAGAAGCTGCCATTGCCGGCGTCTTCGAGAATCTTATTGCCTTCATATTCGATGTGCAGCGTGTACGCCTGTCCCTTCACCGTGGCTTGCGGAAGAATCGCGTAGAAAGACCCATCTTCTTTGCGGCCTTCTTGGATAAACGGAACTTCCTTGCTGTCGGGAGTGGCAACATGCGAGACGCGCAAGGAAGGCAGCAAGCCGAAATCGATGACGCGGTCGCCATCGCGCCGGGCTTCAAAGCTCACATCGGCGGCCGCAGTGAGGCGTCCGTTGCCGGCGATCGCGGTTTCAATCCGGTATTTCTTCAGCGCGATGATTCGCTTGTCTTCGTCGGAGTTGGCGCTATGGTTCTGCCATTCGGTGCGCAGGTGCGATAGATAGAGGATGCCTTCGTGTTCGCCCGCCGGGTCCAAGTGGATGAGACCGACTTCTTCCGGCGACGGCATGTGACGCATGGCACCCCGTGGTGCGATCAGGAATCGCAAGTCATGATCGCGGTGGCCCTTGATGTACGCGCTGAAGGAGGGCGGGGCATTGGGATTATAAAGGTCGGCCAGGAGTTCGGCTTCCACGTTGGGAATTTGTTCATCGCCCAGCGTGTACTCAAGATAACTGCGCGGATTTTCGGTGCGATGCCGCATGTGGCGGTGAAAATCGTTGAGAACGTCGTCGAGTCCTGGTCCGGAAGTGACTGCCGTTCCCGCCTTCTTTAATTCTTGGTATGTTCCGTCGGTAAAGCAAAGCACGGCGGAATCGAAATCGTCTTCATATTGGCGGCCGCCGGTCATCATCCGCAGATAATCCGCTTCCGTTGGGATGGCGGGATCCAGGTGAAACGTAGCTTGGCCTAGAAAGACGGCCATAGCGGTGTGGCCGAGCACGGGCGGGAGGAAGCCGATCAATCCGGAGCGGAAATGGAGTTCGCCCGCGTCGCGCTGGAGCGTGACATTTTCCACGCGAATGAATTCGACCACGCGTGCGTCGCGTAAGGCGCGATATTCCGGATCGGCGTTGGCCAGCGAAGAACGTTTGCCCGGAACCTCGACGACGGTTTGTTGCGCTTGGATTTTGAGTTGAATGTCAACGTCGATTTTCGGTTCCGATGCGATGGTAATTGTTCGCGTGGCGGTTTCAAAGCCGTCGTGGCTGACTGTGAGCTGGTACTCGCCGGCGCCTAAATCGGCGAAGGAGAAGCGTCCCTGAGCATCGGTTTGCGTAGTCCTATTCGCAACCGTCACTTCCGCGCCTGAGATCAGAGCGCCGCTCGGATCGCGAACAACTCCCGACAAAGTGGCGGCAATGGCAGGAAAACAAAAAAGAGAAATGGCAAGAAAAGCAAAAAAGTGTTTCACGCGCTTGATGAAACAAAGATAGCAGTTATCTTTGGCTCGCTTCGCCCGACCGCACCTTTTGGTTGAATGCGGCGGAGTTTCCGCGTGGAACACTCAGCGATTTCCAATCAGCGTGACTAAAGTGTTTGGCGAGCAGAACAATTTGACCGCAGTGGTAAGCATAATGCGCGATTTGGCGATTGATCGCCTGCATCACCGAGTGCGCTTCGCCCCGGATCGTGATGGTTTTGCTCAAATCCTGCTCGGCGAGCGGGTCGAGTGCCGTGAAAACGCATTGCCAACCGGCTTCCCATTGCGCCATCATGGCCTGGCGCGTTGTCGCAGGTTCGATGAACTCGGAATCCCGGTTGCGATCCGGCTTTTCACCGTCCGTAGTCAGGAAATCGGTCCAGCGCGAGCGCATGTTTCCCGCCATATGCTTCACGGTCTGCGCGATCGAATTCATTTCATTGTCTAACACGGCAGTTAGCTGTTCGTCGTTGACTTGTGCGATCGCTTTTTCGGTTAGCGCTTTATATTGACGAAACAGCGCGAGCGCATCTTCCAAATATGACGTCGTTAATTTCAGCGGCATGAGATTTACTTTTTGCGGCCGGGCACGACATCCAGTTGCAGCATCGGATTCGCGGCCGGAACTTCGGTGGTCGGAAGTCCCAGTTCGCGGCGCACGATGTTCGTTCCTTGCGCGATCGCGCTGGCTTTATAGAACGCGATCTCGCGGTTGGAGCCTTGGCGGCCGAATCCGCAGTCGCTTGAAACAACCAGCTTCTCGGCTGGAATGTACTTCAGGGCTTTTCGAATCTCGGCCGCGACTTCTTCCGGCCGATCCGCCTGCAACGACCGATGGCTCACCACACCAATGGCGATTTTCTTCTTGAGATCGTTGCGGAACGGTGCGAACAGCTCGATATCTTTCTGGTTGCGGTCTTTCATTTCGAGCGTCCAGACGTCGCCTCGGCAGCGCTCCAGGTAAATCTCGATCGAATTCGCGTAGCTGGTGTCTTCCATCACGCGCTGCATATTCGGATTTCCCCAACAAGTGTGAATCCAGAGCTCGACATCGTCCAGACCCTCGACCTCGCGATTGAAGGCATCCACCATGAACTTCACTTCGGCATGGTCTTTGCCGAAAGTGTTGGCCATAAAGTGGAACGTGGGCTCTTCGATTTGGATGCAGCGGCAGCCGGCGTCGCGGAGTGCGAGAAGCTCCTTGTTCATCGCGACAGCCATGTCCCAGATGACTTCGCGCTTGTCTTTGTACTTCGGAGTGTGGATATCCAGAAACAAGGCCATCACTTGCGAGCAGCAGGTGCCGAACTTCACTGGCTTGTTACTGCGCGCCTGGGCGATGCGCCAAATCTTCGGATAATCGAGCGGTCGGTGTTCGATCTTGTCCACCACGTGTGGCCAGCGCCATCCGGTGTAGATCTCGTTGAGCAGCGTACCGGGCGGATAATGCAGCCAGGGCGCCGTCGTCTCTTCCGGCTGCAGATGGTCGCCCTCGAATCCGGCCCAGCGTTGCAGCGGATAGTGATGCCAGGCGCGCCCGGCCAGGTCTTCATCGACGTGGAAATCGGCGTGATTGAGAATGTCGAGACCGGCGCGCTCCTGGTCGCCGATCACCACCGTGAGGGCATCCTGGAACTTTTCGCGGAAGCGGACATCCAGCATGCACGTGTCGAGCGGCCGCCCCCACATACTCACATCGAACCAGCGCGGCCGGGGAAACGAGCCGGTCACGGTACAGGGCAGGGTCAGGTTGGCAGTCGCGGTGAACATGGCGCTCCTTGGATTGTAATCCGTGTCGGGGCGAGAAAGACAATTGGGCCGCGAATGAACGCGAATGCACGCGAATTTCGATTTGCGTTTATTCGCGTTCATTCGCGGCCAACTATCTATAGATGTTCTCCTGGAGATAACCCCTCTAGCACAAAACAAGCGCACCCGTGGAATCCTGTTGCACTAGATCATCTACCGGAGTAGAATGCTTTTCAGACGCCTATGCCGAAACGAAACGCACCGCCGCTGCAAGGAGAAATGCTGCAAGGTACGCTCGACATGCTGATTTTGAGGACGCTCGCGCTTGGTCCGGCGCATGGACACACCATCGCTTATGCCATCGAGCGCGGATCGAAGGATGTGCTCGAAGTGGAGCACGGCTCGTTGTATCCGGCGCTGCACCGGATTGAGGATCGTGGCTGGATCGCGTCGTTTTGGGGGACGTCCGAGAACAATCGCAAAGCCCGCTATTACCGGTTGACGCCAGCCGGACGAAAACAGCTCGCCGCGCAAACCAGCCGGTGGGACGAACTGGTGCGGGCGATCAATCGCGTGTTGCGGCCTGCCGCTTCGGATTAACGAGCATGAGCTGGACTCGCTTCTTTCGACGCCGCAGCTGGGACGCGGAACGTGCGCACGAACTTGAGGCGTATTTGCAAATCGAAACCGACGAGAATATCGCGCGCGGCATGGCGCCAAAAGACGCACGCGCGGCGGGGCAACGAAAGTTGGGAAACACCGTCCTGGTGCGGGAGGAGATTTATCGGATGAACAGCCTCGGCTTGATTGAATCCATCTGGCAGGACCTGCGGTATGGCGCGCGCTCGCTGCGGTTGAATCTCGGATTTGCATGCATCGCGATCGCGTCGCTGACCATCGGGATTGGCGCGAATACCACGATCTTCCAACTACTGGACGCGGTTCGCTTGCGTAGCCTGCCGGTGAAGAATCCACAAGAACTCGCGAGGGTTCACCTCGCCAATCAGCAGTGGACTTCCGGCAGCTTCAGCAGTTCCTATCCGGAACTGACCAATCCACTGTGGGAGCAGTTGCGCGATCATCAACAGGCCTTTTCAAGCATCGCCGCGTGGAGCGATACCGGACTCAATTTGTCGCGCGGCGGGGAGGCGCGATTTGCGAACGGGCTTTGGGTGACGGGGGATTTCTTCCATGTGCTCGGTGTGACGCCGGTGCTTGGCCGTGTCTTCACTGCATCGGACGACAGGCGTGGCTGCAGCGAGCCGGGCGCCGTGATTAGCTATGCGTTTTGGCAGCGCGAGTTTGGTGGCGATCCATCCGTTGTCGGACGAACCCTCTCGCTCGAAGGCCATTCGTTGCCGGTGATCGGCGTGACGCCCGCGAGTTTCTTCGGCGTGGAGGTAGGAAGCCGCTTCGATGTTGCGATTCCGCTGTGCTCGGAGCCGATCGTTCGCGGCGGCCCCAGCTATCTCGATCAGCGGCATGATTGGTGGCTGGCCGCGATTGGAAGACTGAAACCCGGTTGGTCGCTCGCGCAAGCGACAGCGCACCTGGCAGCAATCTCACCTGGAATGTTCGAAGCCACCATGCCCACCGGCTACGGCCACGACATGAAGGACTATCTGGGTTTGAAACTCGGGGCGTTTCCCGCAGACAAAGGCTTTAATTCAATGCAAGGCGGCCAATCCGATCCACTGGGGATTTTGATGGCAAGCACCGGGTTGGTGTTGCTGATCGCGTGCGCGAACTTGGCGAACCTGATGCTGGCGAGGGCCACCGCTCGCGAGCGGGAGATGGCCGTCCGGCTGGCGATTGGAGCCTCGCGAGGCAGGCTCATCCGGCAACTTTTATCCGAGAGTTTACTGCTTGCGGCGCTGGGAACGATACTTGGTGCGCTGCTCGCGCCCGTGCTTGGTAAGTTGCTTCTTGCACTGTTTGCCACCGGGAGCAACGCAACCATTCTGGACTTGTCGCCCGACTGGCGCGTCTTTGCATTCCTGGGTTGCTTAGCCGTGGCCACCGCCGTGCTTTTCGGACTTGCGCCGGCTCTCCGTGCCACGCGAACAGAACCTGGGTCGGCGATGAAATCGAGTGGACGCGGCAGCACATCCAGCCGCGAAGGTTTCGGGCTGCGCCGTTTGCTGGTGGTTTCGCAGGTTGCCTTGTCGCTGGTGCTGCTGGTGGGCGCGTTGCTTTTTATGCGGAGTTTTCTGAATCTGCTGAGCGTGAATCCGGGCTTTCGCGAAGACGGAATTTTGATCGCGGCTCTCGATCCCCGCCGGTTGGATGTGCCGCCCCCGCGCCGCTTCCCGCTGCGGCAGGAGATTCTGCATCGATTGCAAGCGATTCCGGGCGTCGAAGCCGCGGCCGATGCCAGCGTGATTCCGCTCGCCGGAAGCAGTTGGACCATGGCTATCCGTGCCGGCTCCGCTGCGACTCCCCAGGGCAACTCGCGATTTGATTGGGTGGGACCGCAATTCTTCAAAACGATGGACATTCCGCTGCTGGCCGGACGTGCGTTCGATGAGCACGATAGCGCCACATCCCCCAGCGTCGCGATCGTCAATGAAGCTTTTGTGCAAAAACTTTTGGGCGGTGGGAGCGCCGTCGGAAAGACGTTTCGGACCGTCGCGGAGCCTGGCTATCCGGAAAACGAGTACCAAATTGTCGGCGTGGTAAAGGACACGCGTTATCAACGGCTACGCGAATCGCAGCAGACGATTTGTTTTGTGCCTTCGTCACAATATCCCGGAGGCAGCGGTCCCTTCGCCCAGATCCTCATTCGATCGTCCATTCCACTTCCGGCGCTTATCGAACAAGTGAAAAGCGTTGTGGCTGGCGTGAGTCCGGACATCATCATTTCGTTCGAGGTTTTCCAGACCATGATCCGCGACCGCTTAGTGGACGATCGCGTGATGGCTACACTTTCTGGCTTTTTCGCCGGGCTGGCGACCATTCTTGCCGTGATCGGACTGTATGGCGTGATGTCGTACATGGTGGTACGGCGCCGCGGCGAAATCGGAATCCGCATGGCGCTCGGCGCGGATGCCGGCAGCGTGTCGAAAATGATTTTGGGAGAGGCTGGGATTTTGCTCGCGGTTGGGCTCGTCGTGGGCGCCGGTTTGGCGCTCGCTGCTTCCACAGCGGCAAGCTCGCTGTTGTTTGGATTGCAACCGCGCGATCCCGCCACGCTTGCCATTGGACTGATTACTTTGGCCGCTGCCGCATTTGCCGCAAGTTTCCTGCCAGCCCGCCGGGCAGCCCGGTTGGATCCAATCCAAGCTCTGCGGGAGGAATGAGCGCGCTATATTTACCATTGAATGAGGGATTGGGCCGTCGCGCTGCTCGTACTGTTGCCCGAAATCCTGATCTTCTACCGGAAGATCATCTTCTCGTCGCAGTACATCATTCCCTGGGATTTCCGCTACTACCATCTCCCTCTCACCACTTTCATCGCGGACTCCTGGCGCCGCGGCGAGTTTCCGCTTTGGGATCCAAACACCTATTGCGGCTTGCCGTTCTTTGCCAACATCAACGCACAGATCTTCTATCCTCCGACAGCGGTTACGATTTTTGTTGCCAATTTCTTTAGCCCGGAAAAGCTGACCTATTTCATGGAGCTGCACCTGCTGGCACACGTGCTGCTGGCCGGATGTTTTACGTTTTTCTTACTGCGCGAGCTGAATGTGAATCAGGGCGCCGCACTCATCGGTGCGACCATCTTCCAGTGTGGACCTTATTTCACATCGCAAACCCAGCATCTGGGCGCGATCGACGGCGCGGCCTGGATTCCGCTCGCCTGCCTCACCGTGGTTCATCTCGCGAAACGATTCTCGCTTCGCTGGACCGGGATTCTCGCGCTCAGTCTGGCGCTGTCGATCCTGGCCGGATTTCCCTCCACCGGGGCGGCCGCCCTACTCTGTGTATTCGTTCTAGCGGCCGTCATGCGCCCCAAAGTACTTCTTTACTGCACGGCAGCCACGCTGCTCGCTGGTCTGTTAAGCGCAGTCCAATTGCTGCCAACACTGCAATCCAGTCGCCTCAGCGTCTCCAAATTCCGCGGCGATTTTCGCGGGACCAGTTGGGGCGTTCCGTGGCAAGCGTTCGTATCCATGGTCTGGCCGGATTTCTATCACGTGTTCGAGCTCGATCAGTACAAACTGCCCTGGAATCCGACGTTTCTTTTTCTTTACTGCGGAATCCCGGCATTGGCGCTGATCGCAGTTGCATTCGTAAGGAAGGCTCGCCACATCGCCGCGTTCGGAACTCTCACTGTAGTCGCCTGCTTCTGGATGATGGGAACTCACACGCTGCCTGGCCGCGTTTTCTTTCCGATTTTCTTCGGCCTGTCGCACGATTCCGTGTATGTGGAGTTCACCATGGTGGTGTTTTCGCTGGGAATCGCGGTTCTTGCCGGGCTGGGCGCCGGTTCGCTGCGCTGGCGTCCGCACTATGTCGCCGTGCTCACGGCGATTGTGTTTCTGGATCTCACATTGGCGGGTTCGGGCAAGATCATGAACGCGACATCGCTCAAGGAAGAACCCGGCATCACGCACGACCAGTACGGCGGAAGCCGCGAGTTGATGGATTGGATTCGCCAGCGTTTAGATCAATCCTCGCCGCCTTCGCGCTTTGACACCTACAACGACTTCACCGGCTGGGTCACCACGACTCCAATCACTGGACTTCCCAGCGCAAACGGGAACGATCCCTTCGCGCTCTACCGTTATATGCAAGTGCGGCTGCTTTTCTGCAAAGGAGAGCGCTGGGGCCGATTCTATATGGTCTCTCGTCCCGATTCGCCCATTCTCGATCTGCTGAATGTGCGGCTGCTGCTTTCCATGACACCCGTGCCGGAGAATCCGAAGTTCGTGAAAGCGGCAGATCTTCCCGGACGCTCGGTCTATGAAAACAGGTCGCCGTTACCGCGATTTTTTCTCGTTTCAAATGTCGCGCGAGCGGAAGACATGGCGGATGCGGTGCGGCAGCTCGGTTCCGCTACGTTCGATCCGCGGAAAACCGCCGTGGTTGAGCAGGGAATCGCCGCGGAGTATCCGGAATCCGCGAACGCGGCGGTGCGCATCGTTAAATACGCAAACGCTGAAATCCAGTTGCACGTGGAAAGCCCGGTGCCGCGCTATCTGGTCACATCTGAGGTGAATTATCCGGGATGGCGCGCGTTCCTGGATGGCCAGGAAAAGCCAATCCCCATGACCAACCTCGCGTTTCGCGGCCTTGCGGTTCCCGCCGGTACACACGAAATCGTGTTTCGCTTCCGGCCTGCCATCCTGCTTTGGTCCGCTGCTGTCAGCGCGCTCGCTTGCATCGTTTTAGCGCGGCTGCTATGGGACAATTGAAAGCTCAGGGAATATAGAAAATGGTCGTCGTAATGCACGAGGGCGCGGAAGAGCCCCAAATCCAAAAGGTGATCGACCGCTTGGTTTCGATGGGATTTATCGTCCATCGTTCCTCGGGCGTGATGCACACCGTGCTGGGCGGAGTGGGGCCGGTGGGGGATGTCGATCCAATCGAGTTTGAAGTGATGGATGGCGTCAAGGAATGCCATCGCATTGTCTCGCCGTACAAGCTGGCCAGCCGCCATTTTCGCCCCGGGGGAACCGTCGTTAAGTTAAACGGTCTCGAAATTGGCGGCAATCAAGTCGTTATGATGGCTGGTCCCTGCAGCGTGGAAAACCGCGATCAGATAGACCAGGCCGCGGAAATTGTCGCGCGGGGCGGCGCAAAAGTGATCCGGGGCGGTGCGTTTAAGCCGCGATCTTCCCCCTACAGTTTCCAGGGTCTCGGCGAAGCAGGCTTGCGCATGATGCGCGAAGCGGCGGACCGGCATAAACTTCTGGTGGTCAGTGAAGTCATGGATCAAACGCAAATCCCCCTGATGCGGGATTACGTGGATATTCTTCAAGTGGGCGCGCGCAATATGCAGAACTTCAATTTGCTGCGGCAATTGGGCGAACTGCGCAAGCCGATTCTGCTGAAACGCGGTATCTCCGCCACCATTGAGGAGTTGCTGCTCAGCGCCGAGTATATTCTCTCGGGCGGCAATTACGATGTGATCCTATGCGAACGAGGCATCCGTACTTTTGAAAACGCGACACGCAACACTATGGACATTTCTGCGATCCCGGTTGTAAAATCGCTCTCGCATTTGCCCATCGTGGCCGATCCCTCGCATGGCACCGGACGCCGTGACAAAGTGCTGCCGATGGCGCGCGCCGCTGTCGCCGCCGGCGCCGATGGGTTGCTGGTGGAAGTGCACCACGATCCGGATCACGCGTTGAGCGACGGCGCGCAATCCCTGCGGCCGAATCAGTTCGCGGAACTGATGGACCAGTTGCGCTTGGTTGCGAAGGCCGTGGACCGGTCGATTTAAGCGAATGAACACAGTCGCGATTTTCGGCGTCGGACTGATCGGCGGCTCCTTCGCCCTGGCTCTGCGGCAAGCGGGATTTTCCGGGCGCATCCTCGGCGTGAGCTCGCCAGAAACAGTCCGCAAGGCCATCGATCTCGGCGTGATCGATGAAGGAATGTCCGCCGAGCAGGCTACCCGATCCGCCGACCTCATTTACCTCGCACAGCCCATCCTTCAGATCGTGGAAATCCTGCCAAAACTCGATCCGTGGGTGCGTCCGGATGCACTGGTCACCGATGCGGGAAGCACAAAAAGTACTATTGTGAATCGCGCCAAAGCGATCCGTCGCTGCCAGTTTTTGGGCGGCCATCCCATGGCTGGCAGGGAGAAGCGCGGGGTGGAAGCGGCTGAGGCCGGGTTGTTTTATGGACGTCCTTATGTTTTGACACCAGGGACGGAAGCGGAACTTCAAACCCCGCAAGCCCAGGATTTTCTGGCTTGGATCGGAAAAATCGGCGCAATCCCAGTTGTATTAAACCCGGCTCAGCACGATCAGGTTGTGGCCTTTACGTCGCATTTGCCGCAACTTGCGTCCAGCGGCTTGGCCGCGCTGCTGGCGGGCCGGGACGAGCCGAAGTCAGGTGTTTTCGGGCCCGCTTTGCTGGATAGTACCCGTCTAGCGCTCAGTTCTTTCGACATTTGGGGCGATATCCTGGTCACCAATCGGGAATCCATCCGAATCGCCCTGAGAAGCTACATCGCCCAGCTTGAGGAGTTTTCCAGGGAGCTCGAAACCGGTTCTATGGAGGAGCACTTTCGCCGGGCGGCGAAGTTTGCAAGTCAGTTGCGAGTTTCGCCATAGGCCTCACAATTTTGTGACAATCCGTGCCCCATTCGGACTATAATTAACAGGATCAATGGATTCGCATTCTACATCACTCGCCGCCGTCGTGCGTAGCGATCTGATCGGCCAGGACGGAGTGACGAAGTTCTCTCCCAATCGGCGCTTCGCGACTGTTTACTCCGAGGGCAGTCCTGCGGACATGATTTTCTTCATTGACTCGGGTCTGGTCAAGACCTACAAACGCGGTTCGGACAGCAAAGAAATTATTCTTCAGATCGTAGGCACCGGTGAAATATTCGGCGAGCAATGTTTGGGCAGCGAGTCGAGCCGGACGATGGCCGCCGAGGTTTTGCAGGAAGGCATCATTTACGTCATTCCTCGCGACATATTTCTGCGAGTGTGCGAAAAGCGTCCGGATGTCTGGCGCGACTTTTCCGGCGTGCTGACGGTTCGCAAGCGGCAACTGGAAAAAAAGATCGAGCTGCTCTGCCTGCATGATGTGGAATATCGCATCCTCTATTACATGGCGGAACTGGCGCGGATGTTCGGCGCAAAAGTAGGCGGATCGGATTACTCCATCCCACTTTCGCAAGGCGAACTGGCGAGCTTGATCGGCGCCACCCGCGAAACGACGTCGACGACGCTCAATACTCTGGCGCGGCGCGGACTAATTAAGCTGGGACGGCGGCAATTGATTGTTCCGTCTGTCGACGGAGTCCTGGCGGCGGCGGATCAGCGGACACGGACCGCAAAGGTTTCTTAACCGCTACCGAACCACGACCGCAAGAGGGCGCTACCGCGATCGCCGCGCTCTTGGGGTAACGGTCCCTTCCGGCCGCGGTTCGGTTTAGAACACCTGTGCGGGAAATGCACACACCCCGGTATAATAACCGTCGTAGGTTCAATCACTTGCCTATGGTCTCCCGATTGCATCCTCCTGCCGCCATGAAGCTTGTTTTGATTCCGCTCCTAGCCGTGGCCGGGCTTTTTGGCCAAAACGGCGAGTCGGCGGACTCCGGCGCTGGCGAACTGAACGTCAACTCGCGCTATACGGTGGAAAGCGTCGATGTCGCCAACACGCATCGATATCGGCTCAGCACGGCGATCCTCGACGAAATGCACCGCCTGATCGGCGCTCATCTGAACGACGATGCGGTGAAGCGTCTGGCGAGCAGAATCCGGGGCGAGTTGCGCGCGCACGAAGTCACTTTCCGATTGCTGCGCGGCGGAAATCCGGAGTCGGTGAAGCTTCTTTTCGAAGTCGAAAAGGGCCAGGGCGATTTTGACGTGTCGATCCCGACTTTTGCGTACAATTCCCGCGAAGGCGGTTCCGGCGCGGGCGCGGTCACTGGCAGATTTGGGGCAAACTCGGTCACCTTCGCCGGACTCTCCAACGGAGACTCGCTCGCCGAACGGTATTCCGGAATCCAGGCTAAGTATCAGCGGCTCTCGCTCGGAAGCGACCGCATCAGCCTGGGCTTTGAGTTCGACGCGTATCACGAACAGTACAACCAAAATACGCTCACCGCCATTCAAAACGGCTCAGATTCTTCTTCCCTCGGCGCTGGGGCTTATCGTTCCCGCATGAACTTTGAGCCCAGCGCCACTTTTGTTCTGGCAAAACCTCTTACGCTTACCATTGGCTTCAGTTTCGAACAACTGCAGCCGCAACTTTCGGCCGCGCCGTCCGAATCGGCGAACGCTGTGATAAATACTCTGCGCTATCGCGAGCGTTGGATCGATTCGGATGACACTAACCAGGAGCTGGACGCAGGCTACACCCTGCGCGCGGCCACCAGATCTCTCGGGTCGGACCTGGCCTACACCCGTCATGCCGTTAGCGTCCGCTACATGCTGGTGCACGACCATCAGTCCCTGGAGTTGGCACTGGTAGCCGGACTGATTTACGGCAAAGCTCCGCTGTTTGAGCGCTTCGTGCTGGGCGACAATACCACGCTGCGCGGCTGGGATAAGTACGATTTGGATCCTTTGGGAGGCAACCGGATGGTCCATGGGTCCGTCACTTATGGGTATCGGATCGTGCGAGTGTTTTATGATACAGGTGCGGTCTGGGAGCAGGGAACCGCGCCGGAAGCAAAACGATCGGCAGGTGTTGGGATTGCGAGCGGCCTTGGGCTGTTTCAGAAAGGCGCGGTTTTGCTAGCAGTGGCGTTTCCCATCAAGCCTGGGCGTGTAGAACCGGTTTTTATCGCAGGAATGAATTTTTGACCGTTTCGACAAAACGTTCCCTGGCGGCGCAGGTTTTGATCCAGGCGCTGCTTTGTCTGGAGCTCCTGGCGATGAGCGCCACGAGCGAAGATCTCTTCGTGCGCCATTTCGCGGATCAACTCCGCGTGATTGCTCCACGCCTGCACTTTATCAGCGGTAAATCCTTGCAGCGCCTGCACGACGGCGTGATCGTTCCCTTTGATTTTCAACTCAGTATTTCAGCCGGAACGAAGACCAATCTGGTAAGCCGTTCGGTGGAGCGGTTCAGTATCAGCTACGACGTGTGGGAAGAGAAGTTCCGCGTGGTGCGTTTGCGCGATTTCCGGAAATCCGCCGCGGGGCTTTCCGCCGTTGCCGCCGAGGTGTGGTGTCTGGAGAACTTGCTGGTGCCATCCGCTGGATTGCCCGCCGACAAGGAGTTGTGGGCCCGGTTGGATGTTCGCTCGGCGGAGCCGAAGGAGTCCATGCCGGCCAGCACCGATTCCGGGATCAGCATTCCGGCGTTGATTCAGGCCTGGAGCCGTCCACCCCGGCCGCAACAGGATCATTGGACGCTGGAATCCGCGTCATTTCACCTGGCCGATCTGAAACAGCAATGAACCGTCTTCGCAACCGGCTAATCGTTGTGTTCGCGTTGGCGACACTCGCGCCATTATTGGTGACTGCCTTGATTTCGGTGTCGCTGCTGGAGCCCAGTTTCTCGCTCGCATCCAACGTAGAGTTGGATCGGATCTCGAAGGCGCTGGAAAAGACCGGCCGGGAATTGTATCAGCGGACCCGCGAGTCCCTGAAGCAGGATGCCGAGTCGGGCCGCATCACGCCGCAGCGTTTTCCGCTGGCCGGCAAGAATCAGTGGGCGCCGGCTATTCAGGAATTCTTCGCATCCGGTGCACCCGAACAATTCGTGCTCGCCGGCGATCGGGGGGACCGCATGGATTATCTCGTCCGGCGCGGTGATGACGTTTTGATTTATTCCACTTCACTCCACGGCGTCAAGATGAACCAGCTCTCCGATCAGTACGCCCGTGCGCG
Organism: Bryobacteraceae bacterium; assembly: GCA_035295865.1. Lineage (GTDB taxonomy): Bacteria > Acidobacteriota > Terriglobia > Bryobacterales > Bryobacteraceae > Palsa-89. The sequence goes on along the minus strand of DATGIH010000242.1, from coordinate 3,319 downwards.
CGCTTTAGTAACGGCGGGCGCAGCGCGCGATTTGCGCCGGGGGTTTCTGGTATTGGCGGCCACGGTATGGGTACTTGCGTTCGGCGCGTTGATCTACATCGCGCATCGGATCAGCCGGCCTATTCGCCGGCTGACCACCGGCCTTTCCGAAGTGGCTGCCGGCCGCCTGGATTATCGCGTGGCAGAGGCGCGCGACGATGAAATCGGCGCCGCTATCCAAGCTTTCAACCGCATGGCCGAAGAGTTGAAGGAATCGCAGGAACGGCTCGTTTATCTCACGCGCCTGGAAAGCTGGCAGGCGCTGGCGCGCAAGATGGCGCACGAGGTGAAGAATTCGCTCACCCCCATCCGCCTGACGATGGAAGAGATTGCGGTGCGGCAAAACGGCGCCGGCGGCGAATTTTACGAGCAAGCCGCGCAGATCGTCGTGGATGAAATTGTCGGGCTCGAGCGCCGCGTGCGCGCGTTCTCCGAATTCGCAAGTGAGCCGCCCATTTCGCCGCGTCCCATCGATATCAATGTTCTGTTGGAAGAACGAATCGCTTTCCTACGCGCCGCGCACCCGGAAGTGGTGTATAGCACGCGCCTCGCTCCAGAAGGTCCCAAAGTATACGCCGACGAAGATCTGGTGAAAGGCGTCCTCACCAACTTGCTCGAGAACGCTGCGCAGGCCGTCGAACCGGGCGGTGTGGTGCTGGGTGTGACTGCGGCATCCAGCGGACAGATCGCCATCGAAGTACACGATTCGGGACCGGGCGTGAGTCCGGCGACGAAGCTGTTTGAGCCGACCATTTCCTTCAAGCGCGGCGGCATGGGCCTGGGACTATCGATCGCGCGCAAGAGTGCGCTGTTGTCTGGCGGCGACATTTTGCTGGTAGAAGGCGAACTGGGAGGAGCGGCCTTCCGTGTCCTGCTTCCGGCTGCTTAGTCCCGCTACGAGCCTTTGCTGCGCGATGCTTTTGGCTCAGGATGCCCCGCCGCCGATCGCGCGCGTGCCGGTGCGGCTGGTGATCGCCCCAACTTCGGTTACCGATGAGCACGGCAATTTCGTGAATGGCTTAACCGCTGACAACTTTACTCTCTACGATAATGAGATTTTGCAGCAAATCCATGAAGACGCGGATTTTCTGCCAATTTCTCTGGTCGTTGCGATCCAGAACAACCTCGACCTGCAAGGGTTCTTGCCCAAAATCCATCAACTCGGGCCGCTGTTAGGCACGCTGGTGGTTGGCGAGGGCGGCGAAGCTGCCATTCTCACCTTCAATCAGAAGGTGGAGACGATTCAGGATTTCACCAGCGATCTTGGCCGGCTCTCGCATGCCCTGAAGCTGGTGGAAACCTCGTACAGCAAGAGTCATTTAATCGACGCCACATTGCAATCCATCCATCTGCTGAAATCCCGGCCGCCGGAGCGCCGCCGCATTCTACTGCTCATCTCCGAAACACGCGATCAGGGGAGCGAAAGCAAACTGCGCGACGCCGTGGCAGAGGCGGAAGTCAATAACATCCTGATTTATTCGATGAATGTCTCGCGCGCGCACGCGGCCAGCCAGATCTTTAACGGCGGCATCGACATCATGGCGCTGATCAAGGAAATCTACGGCGGCATCAAAACAGCGGTGGTGGAGAATCCGCTTTCGGTACTGACGCGATACACCGGCGGACGACAGTACAGTTTCTACAAACAGCACGCTTTTGAAGATGCAGTGATCAAGATTGGCGAGGAAGTTCACGGGCAATACCTGCTGGGCTACACGCCGTCCAATATTCAGGAGCAGGGTTACCACAAGATCCGCGTTGAGTTGAACAAGTCTGCTACGGAATACACGGTGCGCAGCCGGCCCGGCTACTACTCCACCGATAACTAAAATGCCTGCCCAACGCATTCTCATTTTGGATGACGAGCCGAACATCGGCAGTTCACTGCGCATGATCCTGGAGCGCGAGGGGTACAACGTTACAGTGACGCGCACGATCGCCGATGCCAAGGCCATTGCAAATCGCGCGGACGCATTGTTGCTCGATGTGCGCTTGCCCGACGGCAGCGGCATCGACCTGTTACGTCAATTGCGGGAGCGGGATTTTCCGGCGCCCGTGATCATGATTTCCGGCCACGCCACCATTCGCGACGCGGTGGATGCCACGCGCACCGGGGCGTTCGACTTTTTGGAGAAGCCGCTCAGCCGCGATAAAGTCCTCCTCTCGCTGAAGAATGCGCTGGAACAGGTAAATCTCCGGCGCGAGAATGAACGGCTGCGCGAGTTGGTGGGTGCCGGGTCGCGCATGATCGGGTCGAGTCCGGTGTTCTTGCGCGTGGTCGAGCAAGCGACTCTGGCTGCCCGATCGGATGCTCGCGTGTTGATCATGGGCGAATCCGGAACCGGAAAGGAACTCCTCGCAGCGCACATCCATCGCGAGAGCCCGTTCGCCAACGGGCCGTTCGTGAAAGTAAATTGCGCCGCTATCCCTTCCGATCTTCTCGAAAGCGAACTTTTTGGGCATGAGAAAGGCGCTTTCACCGGCGCGATCTCAACGCGCAAAGGAAAATTCGAACTCGCCGACGGCGGGACAATTTTTTTGGATGAAGTCGGCGATCTGCATGCCGCATCTCAAGCAAAACTGCTACGGGTTCTGCAAGAGGGCGAGTTTCATCGTGTGGGCGGCGAGCAACCGATCCGCGTGGCGGTGCGCGTGATCTCCGCCACGAACCGCAACCTGACGGATCTGGTAACGCAGCAGAAGTTTCGCGAAGATCTTTACTACCGGCTCTGTGTGGTGCCCATCCGTGTGCCGTCGCTGCGGGAGCGTCCGCAGGACATCGCTCCGCTGGCTGAATATTTCCTGGACGATTTCTGCGTGCGCAATAATTTTCACTCGAAGCGCTTCGCGGACGAGACCTATCCGATTCTCGAGTCTTACGCTTGGCCCGGCAATGCCCGCGAACTGCGAAATATCGTAGAACGCATGGCGATCCTGACTAAGGGCGATCATCTTACCGCCGAGGCGGCGCCGGTGGAGATCAGGCTGCCGCAGGATTTTTCGCCACGCTCGAATCTCAAGGAAGCCCGCGAATCCGCCGAACGCGATCACATTCTGCGCGCACTTGAAGAATCGGGCTGGAATGTTTCGGGCGCTGCGCGCTCGCTCGGGATGGAGCGGACGAATCTGCATAAGCGCATTCGCGCTCTCGGATTGACACGCGCAAAACACTAAGCTGTGGCGCACGCACTCGTGCGTGCAGCGTTCACACTCGTGTGAACGCCTTGAAAAGATGTGTTCGCAGGAGTGCGAACACGGCACGCACGAGTGCGTGCGCTAC
>DATGIH010000241.1:0-25162 GCA_035295865.1 Bryobacteraceae bacterium | reverse complement strand
CGCCGGCCGCGCGCGTCTGTTACGCCAATTGCTTACCGAGAGCCTCGTACTGGCCTTCGTGGGTGGGGCCGCAGGCTTAGCCCTGGCCGTGATCGGCATCCGGTTCTTCTCGACTATCCGGCTGCCCACCGCGCTGCCGGTTTGGCTTGTGGCCCGTTTGGACCTGCGTGTCCTGTTCTTCTGTCTCGCCGCGTCGCTCGTGAGCGGCGTTGTGTTCGGGATTGCGCCGGCGCTGCACACGCTGCGGACCGACCTGAGCGGCACGCTGAAATCGGGCGATGCGGCACTCTCGGGCAAGCGCCGGCGATTCCAGATGCGGAATATCCTGGTGATCGGTCAAGTAGCCGTATCGATGTTGCTTTTGGTGATTGCCGGGCTTCTGGTGAAGGATTTTGCCAACGCCACTGGATTCACCGCGGGCTTTCGGACGGATCACGTCCTGCTGCTGACCATGGATCCTTCGCTCGTGGGTTATCAGGAAACGCAAGGCCGCGCTTTTTACCGGCAGCTTCGGGAACGCGTAGGCGCCCTTCCCGGCGTCAGCGCGGTAGCGCTCGGCGAACACATTCCGCTGGGTGTAACTTCATCGTCGAAGGACATCGTTGTTGAAGGCTACGAGATGCAGCGCAATCAACAGAATCTGTCCGTGCTCGTGAATGCGGTGGACGAGCATTACTTCAACGTGATGCAAATTCCGGTCGTGAGCGGGCGGAAATTCGAGAGCACCGATACGCAATCGTCCATCCCAGTCGCGATCGTGAATGAAGCGATGGCCCAGGCATATTGGCCGAAACGCAGCGCGATCGGCGGGCGAATCCAAGTGGGCAAGCAAACGCTGCAAGTGGTCGGGATTGCCAAGAACATCAAGTATCGCGATATGTCGGAGCATCCGCAGCCGTTTCTTTATCTGCCGTTTTCGCAGCAGTACGAGTCGCTGATGACTCTGCATGTGGAAACGTCGGTGGATCCGGCGACGCTGGCCGGTCCGGTGCTGGCGGAAATCCGCAAGCTGGATGCTGGCACGCCGGTACAGGACATCCAGACGATGCAACACTTTTTCCGCGAAGGAGCGCTTTTTGGAACCCGGCTCATCACGCAAATCGTGACGGCGATCGGATTGTTCGGATTGCTGCTGGCGATCACCGGACTTTATGGGGTGATCGCATATTCAGTGAGCCGGCGCACGCGTGAAATCGGAATTCGGATGGCCATCGGGGCCGATCCTGGATCCGTCGCTCGATTGGTACTGCGGCAGGGAATGCGCCTGACGGGAATCGGTGCAGCCATCGGATTGGCGCTGTCGTTACTCGTCTCGCAGTTGCTCGGCAGCATGCTGGTGGGCGTGAGCGCGCGCGATCCGGAGGTCTACGTGGCCGTACCATTATTGCTGACCGCGATTGCGTTGCTTGCTTGTTACGTTCCGGCTCGACGGGCGGCTCGGATTGATCCGCTGTTGGCGCTGCGGCAGGATTAAGCATCAGTCGGCGGGAAGCTCCACGCCTTCCCAGCGCGCGACCACTGCGGTTGCCATGCAATTGCCGAGGACGTTGACCGCGGTACGGCCCATGTCCATCAGAGCATCCGCGCCGAAGAGCACCGCGATGCCTGCCGCCGGCAGTCCGAAAGTATGGACGGTTCCGGCGAGGATCACGAGTGCGGCGCGCGGCACGCCCGCCACGCCCTTACTGGTGAGCATGAGCGTCAGCATCATGAGCAGTTGCTGGCTGATGGGCATATGGATTCCGGATGCTTGCGCGATGAAGAGCGAAGCCATCGACAAATACATGGTTGATCCGTCGAGATTGAAGCTGTAACCGGTGGGCAGCACGAACGATACGATGTGCTTCGGCACTCCCATCTTTTCCAGATTTTCGATGGCTGGCGCGAGCGCCGCCTGGCCGCTGGCGGTGGAGTAAGCGATGACGAACGGTTCCCGCACCGCGCGAACAAACGGCCGTAGCGGAATCCGGGCGATCCAAAGCACTGCGCCCAAAACAACGATGATGAACACCGCGAGCGCGGCGTAAAGCGAGAGCACCAACTTTCCGAGCGCGAGCAAAACCGCCGGACCGTTGGCTCCGATGGTGTGCGCCATCGCCGCGCCTACGCCGAGCGGCGCCAGATACATCACGTACTTCGTGTACTGGAACATGATCTCGGAGAGCGATTTGCAAAACTCGACCACGGGCGCGGCTTTCAATCCGATGGTGGCGCAAGCGGCGCCGAACAGGAACGCGAATACGACGATCTGCAGCACATCGCCGCGCGCCATGGCATCGATCACGCTGGATGGAAAGGTGTGTTCGAGCGTGCTCGATAAACTCGGGCTCGTTTGTGCAATCGTCGTTTCGCCGGCGCTTGGTTTCAGAGTGAAACCTTCTCCGGGGCGCGCGAGATTTACGGCGCCGAGTCCTAGAAACAGCGCGACGGTGGTGAGGGCTTCAAAGTAGACGATGGCTTTGACGCCGATGCGGCCCATCGCCTTCACGCTGCCAGTACCCGCGATGCCTGCAACCAGCATTCCGAAAATCAACGGCGCGACGATCGATGCGATCAGTCGCAGAAAAACGTTCGCGATGGCTCCCATCCAGTCCGACTTTCCGATGTTCGGATAGATTAGTCCCAATGCGACGCCGAGAACCATTGCGATGAAGATCCAGGCCGTCAGGGACAGCCGCTTCACCGTTCGCCCCACTTGAGTTTTTGGCGCAGCACATCGAAGAAAAACATTTTAGGCGGACGAATCAGGTGAACGCTGTGTTCTGAGCTGCGGCAGACCACGCGATCGTTGCGTCGCAGCGGCTCGCCGACTTGTCCATCGACGGTGAGATAGGCCTGACCGTCTTCGGTTTGGACAATCACCTGGATCACCATGTTGTCCGGCACCAGCACGGGACGGTTGGTGAGCATGTGCGGACACACGGGCGTGATGCAGATGGCGGATACCAACGGATACACGATCGGTCCGCCGGCGGAGAGTGAATACGCGGTGGATCCGGTGGGCGTCGCGAGAATCATGCCGTCCGCTTTGAACGTGCTGACGTATTGTTCATCCACGTGCATTTCCAGATCGATCATGCGGGCGATCTGGGTCTTGGCGATGACGATGTCGTTCAAGGCTTGGAAGGACCGCAGAGATTTTCCATCGCGCACCAGCTCGCCATGCAGCATTTTCCGCGGCACCACGCGCTGTTCGCCGGAAAAAGCCCGCTCGAGTTGCGGATAAAGTTGATCGAGCGTGATGGCGGTGAGAAATCCCAGGCCGCCGAGATTGACGGGAAAGATGGGAATAACGCGTCCGGCCACGGCGCGCGCTGCTGCCAGCAATGTTCCGTCACCGCCCAGAACGATGATAAGCTGAGTGCCTTCCGGAACCTTTTCGCGCTCAACGCCGTCGCTTCGCCCGATATAGTTCGAGGCCGTGGGATCGAGCCGCGCTTCCACGCCACGCGCGTGCAGCCACGCGACGAGCTCCGTGACGATGGCCGAGGCGTGCGGGATCCCCGGCTTGGCCATAATTCCGACCACTCTAATGTCGGGCATATAAGAGGAACTCCTGATTCCCTTCGGCTCCGAGCACCGGTGACGGGATGATATCAGTTTGAAAGCCGGACTGCTGAACGGCCTCTTCCACGCGCCGGCACGCCTGTTGATGCAACCGCGGGTCGCGTACGATCCCGCCCTTGCCTACTTGCTCACGCTCCAATTCGAACTGCGGCTTGACCAGAATAACCATTTCTCCATTTCCGGCTAGAAGATTTTTGACAGCCGGTAGAATCATTGTGATGGAGATGAAGCTGACATCGCAAACGGCGAGCGCAATGGGCTCGGGAACATCGGTTTGCGTGAGATAGCGCGCGTTGACTTGTTCTTGCACGATCACTCTGGGATCGTTGCGCAGCTTCCAATCCAACTGGCCTGTTCCGACGTCGATTGCGTAGACGCGCGCAGCGCCCCGCTGCAGCAGGCAATCGGTGAATCCGCCGGTGGATGATCCGATGTCGAGGCAGATTTTTCCGGTTACCGGGATTTTGAAGTGATCCAGCGCGGCTTCGAGCTTGAGCCCGCCGCGTCCCACGTAGCGCGGTGTGGCGAGCAACTCGATTTTGGATTCCGGCGGCACGGTGTGTCCTGCTTTGTCTTGTTTTTGGCCGTCGACGAGGACTTGTCCAGCGAGGATTAGAGCGCGAGCCTTTTCGCGAGAATCCGCCAATCCGAGTTCCACCAGCAGCACATCTAATCTCTGCTTTCGTTTCATAATGTGGCGCACGCACTCTTGCGTGCCGTGTTCGCACTCTTGCGAACACCTCGAAAACGCGTTCACACGAGTGTGAACGTTGAACGCATTAGTGCGTGCGCTACGCTTTTCGCCGGACAATGAAATCCGCCAACTCGCGCAAGCGCTCGGCACGCTCATCAAAAGGGCGTAGCGCCACATGCGCGGCGACGCGCTCCGCCTCCGCCATCTCGCGCGACCGCTCCAAACCATACACAGCTGGAAATGTGATCTTTTTCTGCTGCGCGTCTTTCCCCGCGGTTTTTCCCAGGGCTTCCGAGGACTCTTCCACGTCCAGCACATCGTCCACGATTTGAAACGCCAGCCCAATATGCTCGCCAAAGCTGGACAACGCGTCCAACTGATGGCTATCCGCGCCCGCGAAAATTCCGCCCATCTTTACGCTCGCGCGGAGCAGCGCGCCTGTTTTAGCGCGATGAATATCCTCCAGCAGCGCCGCAGTCGGATGCTTGCGCTCGCCCTCAATGTCGTGCACCTGGCCGCCGATCATCCCGCCCACCGTTCCGGCTGCGGTCGAAAGCTCTTCAATCAAGCGGGATTTCTTTTGCGCTTCGCAAGGCAATTGAGCCAGCACCTGGAATGCCAGGGTCAATAGTGCATCGCCCGCCAAAATCGCCATCGCTTCCCCGAACACCTTGTGGCAGGTCGGCATTCCACGCCGCAGATCGTCATTATCGAGCGCGGGAAGATCGTCGTGGATGAGCGAATAAGTGTGGATGAGCTCGAGGGTGCAAGCCGCCGATTCAATCCCGCCGGGCGAATCCGAGATCGCTTCCCCCGCCGCAATGCAAAGCAGCGGACGAATGCGTTTGCCGCCGGCGAAGAGGCTATAGCGCATTGCCTTGTGAATGGATTCCGGAGGAACGGATTCGGCGGGCACCCAGCGGCCCAACGCGTCATCGATCCGGATCTGTTGGTGTGCCACATATTCGGCGAGCGTCATGCTTTGTCGGGCCCAAACGGTTCCGGCTGCACTCTGTCGCCTTTGCGCACTAGCATCTCGATGCGGGTCTCGGCAGCTTCCAATTGTTTGCGGCAACTTTCGCTCAACAGCATTCCTTTTTCGTACAGCTCCAGCGCGCGCTCCAGCGGCAGATCGCTACTCTCCATCTCCTTGACGATCTTTTCGAGCTCCATCAATCCGCTCTCGAAACTGGCGGCCGGCTTCTCGTCGGGCATTTCTACATTTTAACCGGGTAACCCAACGTGCAATTTTTCCGCCGCCTGGACCAGGTTCTGCCAAACACCTTCGGACAGCGGAATTCCATCGCGCCGGCGCTGGGCTTCGACGCGCCACTCGGGTTCTCCGGCGACCAACACTTCGTCGTACCCCTTGGCTGGACGTGATGACTTCACCATTCCGACGAGCGACTGCATGCGCCTTTCGAACTCATCGAGCGACAGGAACCGTGCGACGTCAATTGAGAGAAACATCTGGCTGGTCCGCATCGGCTGGCCTTGAATCCGGATGCCGCCGAGCTCGGTGGACATCGCCCCGCCGCTGAGCACGGCGCAGAGAATTTCCGCCATCATCGCGAGGCCGCTGCCTTTGTATCCGCCGAGCGGCATCAGAAGCCCGCTCAATGCCGATTGTGTGTCGGTGGTTGGAACGCCTTCCGAATCCATGGCCCACCCTTCTGGAATTGTGCTGCGTCCATGGAACTGAGCGTTCAGAATCTTGCCGAGCGCGACCGTGGTGGTGGCCATATCGAGCAGCCAGGTATCGGCGCCCGGAACCGACATGCAAATCGGATTCGTGCCGAAGCGCTGCTCTTTGCCCTGCCACGGCGGCACCAGCGGCGAGGCGTTGCACATGACGATTCCGACCATGCCCGCAGCCGACATCCGCTGCGCCCAATAGGCGGCAGCTCCAAAATGATTCGATTCGCGCGCGACGACGAAGCTGACGCCGTGGGCCTTGGCCAAGCGGATCGCGTGATCGCAACAGATTTGCGAGATCCACTGCCCGATACCATTTTGGGCATCGTAAACCAGCGTTCCGCCGTTTTCGGAAACAATACGCCCATCGGTCCGGATATCGATGTTGCCCATCAAAATGATCTCTATGTAGAAAGGCAGCAACTGCAAACCGTGCGAATCCACGCCCCGCAAATTCGCGGCGACCAACGATTTGGCGACGAGTTCCGCTTTTTGCGGCGGCACCTGGGCAGCGGTCAAAAGGCGAATCGCAAAATCAATCAAAATATCCGAAGCAAGTGTCATGCAGTCTTACCCGATTGTAATGGCATCCGTGCTTATCCGTGTCCATCCATGGCTGAACACTTTTCATGCCGTAAACTAAAAGCCAATGGTTGCTTTGGTGACAGGCGGTGGACGCGGCATTGGACGAGCTATCGCGCTCGGCCTCGCGAAACAAGGATGGGAAGTTGCGGTGACGGCTCGTTCGGCCGATGAGCTTACAGAAACCGTGAAATTGGCCGAGGGCAAAGTGATCGCGATTCCGGGCGATGTTTCCGATCGAAATTCCGTGAAAGCAGTGGCACGCTCGGCAGGATATATGTTGGGACCGGTCGACTTGTTGGTGAACAATGCAGGCACGGGAGGCCCGTTTGGGCCATTTTGGGAAAGCAATGTGGACGAATGGTGGCGCTGCCAGGAAGTGAATCTGCGCGGTCCCATGCTGCTTTGCCGCGAGCTGATTCCTGGCATGATCGCGCGCCAGTCGGGCCGCATCATCAACCTCGTCAGCGGCGCGGGGGTCCGCGCTTATCCGGATATGTCTGCATACGTGACCAGCAAAACGGCGCTGATCCGGTTCAGCGAGCAACTTGCGCTGGAATTGAAGCCGCACGGGATCAGCGTTTTTCCGATCCGCCCAGGAATGGTGCGGACGGCCATGCTGGAACAGGCGCGCCATCACCTCCCGTTCCTCCAAAAGTCTCTCGATCAGGGGGTGGACGTTCCGCCTGAGGCGGCTGCCGGTTTGGTTGGCACGCTCGCGTCGGGAATCGCGGATTCGCTAAGCGGGCATCTGTTTTCGGTGGGCGACGATGTGGGAGAAATCGTGCGACGTGAAGGAGCGGTGCGCGAAAACGAGCTGTACCTATTGCGCGTGAGAAGCGCATAATCCAAAAGGCGGTAAGATGGCGGTCATGAAACGCATTTGGCTTGGTTTCGCTTGTACTGCTCTCGCGGCGCTCGCACAAACGCCGCCCCCGGTAATTTCTCCGGAGGTGCACCCGGATAAAACGGTCACTTTCCGCTTTCGCGATCCGAATGCCAAAGAGGTTTTTCTCGGACGCGAAGGCGCGCAGCGCGTCGCGATGCAGAAAGACGAGCACGATGTCTGGAGCGTCACCACGGAACCGCTCGAGCCGGATTATTACGGCTATTCCTTCATCGCCGACGGCGTTGCGTTAATCGATCCGGGGAATTCGCTGATCAAGCCGAATCTGCTATTCGCGCAAAGCGAAGTTCACGTGCCAGGGCCGAGCTCGCTTTCGTGGGAAGTCAATGATGTCCCGCACGGTGAAGTGCATCATCACTTCTATCGCTCGGCGGTTGTAGGGGACGATCGCGATTACTATGTCTACACGCCGCCAGGTTACGATCCCAGCGCGAAGAAGCATTACCCGGTGTTGTACTTGTTGCACGGTTTCAGCGACGACGCGAGCGGCTGGACGGCGGTCGGCCGGGCGAACATCATTCTGGATAATCTGATCGCGCAAGGCAAAGCCAAACCGATGCTGATCGTGATGACCCTGGGTTACGGCGCGCCGGAGATCGTCTCACGTACCGCCAACACTGGTCTGCGCGATCCAGGATTGCGCGAGCGCAATTATACGAGATACCGCGATGCGTTGTTCACCGAAGTGATTCCGCAAGTGGAAAAGCAGTACCGCGTAGCGGCCGACAAAAACTCGCGGGCAATTGCCGGATTGTCCATGGGCGGCGCTGAGTCGCTGTTCGTTGGCTTGAATGCGCTGGATCGTTTCGGGTATGTGGCTGCATTCAGCGCCGGCGGTCTGTCCGAGGAGTTTGACAAAGTTTTTCCGAAGCTCGATTCCAAAGCCAATTCCGAACTCCACTTGCTGTGGATCGCGTGCGGCACGGACGACCGGCTGATCGCCACCAATCGCAAGCTGCGCGAGTGGCTCAAGTCCAAAGATATCCGGGTAACCGAAATTGAAACTCCGGGCGCGCACACCTGGATGGTGTGGCGGCGGAATTTGACTACCTTGGCGCCGCTCTTGTTTCAGGAGAGTTCCGTCCGGCCCACAAACTGATCCGCCGGAAGAACGCCTGAGCGCGCGCTACATCGCGAAAGATTTGCGCTTTTAGCGCTTCCGGGTTCGGGAACTTTCGTTCTTCACGAACCCAGCGCAAGAACTCGACCAATATTTCCTTCGGGGTTTCGCCATCCAATGGTGCGAGCAGAAAGGTTTCGATTGTGAGCCCGTGTCCGTTGAAGGTGGGACGATAGCCGACGTTGGTGATGGACGGCCATTCGCGCGAGCTGCCCAAATCATGCGTCCTTGTAACGTAGACGCCGTTGTGGGGGAGAACCTCCGCCTTCGTATCCAGGTTGAGGGTGGGAACGGTTTGCTTCGATCCAATTCCGGCGCCTGAGACAACGGCGCCCTCTAATGCGTACGGACGCCCGAGCATCCGGCACGCGCGGGAAACATCGCCCGATTCTATAAATCGCCGGACTTCACTGGAGGAAACAACCCGCCCGCGCCATGTAATGGGACGAAGGATATCGACGGAGAAACCAAACTGCTTTCCCAGGTCCCGCAAAGAGACGGCGTTCCCTGCGGCCCGATGGCCAAAATGGAAATTGTCACCCACAAAAACACTCCGCGACTGAAGCCGGGTGCTTAGGATGTCGCACACGAACTGCTCGCCGGTGAGCGCGGCAATTTCTTTCGTGAAGGGTAGAATCAGGACCTCGTCGAGACCTTGATCGAGCATTCTTTGCGCGCGCTGCTCCGGCGTGGTGAGCAAGCCCGGCACTCGCTCTGGAGCAACCAGACGCGTAGGATGCGGATCGAAGGTAAGCGCGGCTGCTTTCCAGCCGTTGGCTCTGGCACGCTCGACCACTTGCCGAATAATCTGCTGGTGGCCGATGTGAACGCCATCGAAGTTTCCAATGGTAATCGCGCACGGGCCGAAGTCGCCCGGCAAATCCGCCCGGCTGCGAAAGATCGGCATCAAGCAGCCTCTAACAAAATTTCCAGCCCGTCATAGGCCAAGCGAACGTGTGGCGGCAAGTTCTTCTCAGTCTGCGCGTGGGAAAGATCGTGGCAGATGTGCGTGAAAAATGCCCGCTTGGGCGCGAGTTTCTGGACGGATTGCAGGGAATGTTCGACAGTGGAATGGGTCGGATGCGGACGGTGCCGCAGCGCATCCAGGAATAATACGTCCAGCCCAGCAAGAAGTTCCATGGACTCGGGCGGTATGTCGCTGTGATCGGTGAGGTAAGCTGCGTTGCCGAAGCGAAATCCGTACACAGTGCCTTTGCCGTGGCAAAGGCGGATCGGGAGAAACTGGAGCCCGAAAAGATCGATGGGACCGCCGTTAAACGCGTTTGGAACGAGGCGCGGCACGGCGGATTCCGCGAAGCGAGTGTCGAAAATATAGCGGAAGCAGTGCTGGATGTTTGCGATGGTCTCCGGCGCGGCATAAAAGGGGATCTCGCCGCCCTGGCGAAAATTAAAGGGGCGGACATCATCCAGGCCCATGATGTGGTCGGCATGCGAATGGGTGAACAGAATCGCGTCCACTCGTTCGATTTTCGCGCGCAGCGCTTGCTGGCGAAGATCGGGCGTAGTATCGATGAGTACGCCGTGTCCGGCGTAATTGATGAGGATGGACGGCCGGAGCCGGTTATCGCGCGGATCGGTGGACGTGCAGACGGGGCAATGGCAGCCGATGGTCGGAACTCCGACGCTGGTGCCCGAACCGAGCACTGTGATGCGAATCGGCCCAGCCGCCATCTACGAGCCGGCCTGGCCTTCCGACTTTTCCTCCGCCGGTTTGGCGTTTGCCGCCAGCCGCTCTTGCTCTTGCGAGGCCTGAACAAAACGGAAACGAAGCTCCGTGAGGGAATTGTCCAGTAGGCGCTGTTCTTCCATCGTGCAGTTGCCGCGCGTCTTTTCCTGGAGCATGGCCAGCAGATCGATGCTGTGCCGGGCGACATTTAACTCGGGCACGGGACGATCCTTCTCGTCACCGGTATGGAGCAAGCCGAGCTGCATCTCGGTTTGCGTTTTCAGTGAAAGGACCAGAAATTCGAGAGTAGCTGGAAAAAACGGGTAACCCTGTTCGCTCATTGCATCCACCATTTTAGCTGGTGAAGGCATGGACTCACAGGGCTACCCTTTCCGGCTGCTATTTCACTTTTTCCCAATCCGGTCCAGAACAGCTTGCAACATCCAAGGTTGGGGACACCAGACCGTTGACGCCGCAAATGTAGTACGCCCGCGGACCGTTCTTCATCGACTCCAGGCTTTTCACCGCGGCGGCGAACAAGCGGAAGTTTTGCGCTTCCACGATGCGCGCATACTCCAGAACTTTGGCCGCAGTCCGGCTGCCTTCGGCGCGGGCGGTTTTTATGTACGTGGAGTAGTCGGCATTCAATTGATCGGCCGCTTCTTTGTTGGAAGCGAATTCCAGATTTTCCTTCGTGGTCGCGACCGTCGGTGGATCGGCCGTAACGTCGGCCGGTACGCCGCCCATTTCTTTGATGGCGTCGTAATGGAATGTATAAAGAATCTGCTCCGACCGCGCCACGGTACGGAACAGGCTTGCTACCTGCTTGTAGCCTTCGTCGTCGGCTTTTACGGCGAAAGCCAGGTAGCGCGCTTGAGCGATAGTTTCCGCGCGGTATGCGGCTTGCAACCGGTCGATGGTAACCAAATTCGGTCCATCGGCGAGACAAATATTGGACAATCCGCCGGCAAGCCCGGCGGCTAGCGAGATCCAGATTGCTGTTCGTATGATCTTCATAATTTCCAGCCTCTCCACTGCGCCGTGGTGCACGCTGGTTACCGTGAGTAAGTGCCTTATTATCTGTTTTTGAGCGACATGCAGGGTTTTACCACCCAGACAACTCGGTGAAAGCACACTCGTTTGCGCATCTTTGCGCTACGCGCCGCAAGCCCTTGTGCCACAATGGGGATTCCCCCGCGCGTTACAAATGACTGACCCAAAAACCACAGGCGAGCGATTCGAACGTTTGGTCGGCATCATGGCTCGTTTGCGCGCGCCCGGCGGATGCCCTTGGGATCGCGAACAGACGTTCGACACCATCAAGCCCTATCTGCTCGAAGAAACCTATGAGGTGATGGACGCCATCGACCGGCGCGATTGGCGCGGCCTTTCCGAAGAGTTGGGGGATCTGCTGCTGCAACCCGTTTTCTTCGCCGAGATGGCGGCGGAGGCGGGCTATTTCAAGATTGACGATTCGCTCGATGCCATCGCCGAGAAGCTGATCCGCCGGCATCCGCACGTCTTTGGCGAAGGCGACGCGAAAACAGCCGACGATGTGAAGCGCCGCTGGGACGAGATCAAGGCGGACGAGAAAAAAGAGCGCGGCGAAAAGTTGAAAGGCATTCTGGATTCGGTACCCCGGAACTTGCCTGCGTTGGTGGAAGCGCAGCAGATCAATTCCAAAGCCGCCGCCACTGGCTTCGATTGGGAGACCCCGGAAGAAGTCCTCGAAAAGTTGGATGAAGAGCTGACGGAGCTGGCTGCGGCGCGCGCATCCAAATCGCAAAGCGAGATCGAGAACGAAATCGGCGACCTGTTTTTCGTGCTGGTGAATCTGGCGCGCTTCCTAAAGGTGGATCCTGAGCAAGCTCTGCGACGGACCAACGCAAAATTCCGCAAACGTTTCGCGTATGTGGAAAGCCGTGCGAAATTGCCGGGCGCGAGCCTTGCGGAAATGGAAGCGCTGTGGCAGGAGGCCAAGTCGCACGATGATTGAGATTCGCGGGCTCACCACGCATTCGGAGTTTCAGGATGCGGTGCGGCTGCAGCAGCAGATTTGGGGATTCGAAGAGATCGAGTTGCTTCCGCTTCGTTTGTTCGTGGTCGCGCTGAAGGTGGGCGGCCAGGTATTTGGTGCGTTCGATGGGCAACGGATGATCGGCTTCTGTCTCGCGATCCCCGGACTGAAAGCGGGTGGCAAAAGTTATCTCCATAGCCATATGCTCGGTGTTTTGCCCGAGTATCGCGACGCGAAAGTCGGCAAACGGTTGAAGCTGGCGCAGCGCGAGGAAGCGCTAAGCCGGGGCATCGAGTTGATCGAATGGACTTTCGATCCGCTAGAAATCAAGAACGCGTTTTTCAACATGGAACGATTGGGTGCCATCGTTCGCCGCTATGTCTACAACCAGTACGGAACAACGACGAGCCACCTGCACGGCGGATTGCCGACCGACCGCTGCATCGCGGAGTGGTGGATTGGGAGCCCGCGCGTCGAAACGATTGTCGCAGGCCGCGTGTTCGAGCGTAGTCCGGTCGAAGCCCGCATCGCGATCCCGAATGAAATTGCTGCGTTGCGCAAGGACGATCCGAAACGGGCGCGTGAGATTCAGCGGCAGGCGAGCGAGAAGTTCCAGGCGGCGTTTGAACGAGGGCTCGCGGTGATTGGGTTTGAGAAGTCCGAAGAAGCGGGGACATACCTACTAGGAAAATGGGAATCAAACTAGAGCGAATCAACCTGCGTCAGATCCGCATGCCGCTGGTGCATTTTTTCGAGACCAGCTTTGGCCGCACCACTGAGCGACACATGGTTCTGGTGGAAGCCGTGGCTGGCGGAATCTCCGGATGGGGCGAGTGCACGGCCGGCGAAAATCCGTTTTACAACGAAGAGTGGACCGATTCCGCGTGGCTGATTCTGCGCGATTACGTGGCTCCGCGCGTGTTGAATCACGAATTTGCAAGCGCCGCCGATGTGGACGGCCGGACGTCGCACATTCGTGGCCATAACATGGCGCGCGCCGGGCTTGAAGTCGCGGTGTGGGATCTCGAAGCTCGCATGAAGGGGCAGCCCCTGTATCGGCACATCGGCGGCGGAGCGCGCCGCGAGATTCCGTGCGGCGTGTCCATCGGGATTCAGAACTCGGTTCCGGAACTGCTTCAGAAAATCGAGACCGAACTCGCTGCCGGATATCAGCGCATCAAAATGAAGATCAAGCCGGGCTGGGATGTCGATGTGATCCGGCAAGTGCGCGCGCGATTTCCGAAGACGCTCCTCATGGCGGATGCGAACTCCGCTTATACACTTGCCGACGCCGATCGGTTGAAAGCTCTCGACGAATTCGGACTGATGATGATCGAACAGCCGCTGGCTCACGACGAGATCATCGATCATGCGAAATTGCAGGCGCAGCTTCAAACACCCATTTGTTTGGACGAGTGCATTCGTTCGGCGCACCAGGCCGCGCAGGCCATCGCGATGCAGGCTGGCCGGATCATCAACATAAAACTCGGCCGCGTTGGCGGATTCGGCGAAGCGAAGCGCGTGCACGATGTCGCGCAGTCTGCGGGAATCCCGGTATGGTGCGGAGGCATGCTGGAAGCGGGCATCGGACGCGCGCACAACATCGCGCTCGCGACGCTGCCGAACTTCGTGCTTCCCGGCGACGTCTCCGCGAGCAAGCGCTATTGGGCGCACGATATTATCCAACCGGCGGTTGAGGTGACTCCGCGCGGAACCATCGAAGTCCGCGACGTTCCGGGTTTCGGTTACGACATCGACCGTGACTTTTTGAACTCCATTACCGTTCGCCAAGAGAGTATCGGTTAGCAAGCCGGAGGCTTGCCCCACGCTGATGTCCGATTTTCTACGTCTGCTCAAAAATAACCGTAACTATCGCTACACCTGGAGCGGACAGGTGGTCTCCGAGGTCGGCGACCATTTCAACAACATCGCCGTGTTCAGCCTGGCGTTGGCCACCACGCATTCCGGCATGGTGGTGACGGGCGTAATGTTATCGCGAGCGATCCCGGCGGTAATGGCGGGTCCGCTGGCGGGCGTGGTTTTGGACCGGATGGATCGTAAGCGCATTATGATTACGAGCGATCTGATCCGAGCCGTGGTGGCGCTGGGTTTCATCCTCGCGATCAACAATCACAGCACGGTGCTGCTGTATGCTCTGAGCGCGCTGCTGATGTTCGCTTCGCCGTTTTTTACCAGCGGCCGGTCCGCGATTCTCCCGACTATTGCGAGCAAAGAAGAGCTGCACACCGCGAATTCGCTCACCCAGACCACCGGATGGTCCACGCTCACGCTCGGAGCATTCCTGGGCGGCGCGAGCGTGGCGCAGCTCGGCTACGAGTGGGCTTTCGTGTTCAACGCGCTGTCGTTCCTGTTTTCCGCGTTGTGTATTTCGCGCCTGAAACTCGCAAGCGGCAGCTTCCGCGCTCGCGACACGGAGCTGAACGAGAATAAAGTGGTCCGTCCGTGGCATGAATACACGCAAGGATTGCGGTACATGCGTGCGTCTCCGCTGATTCTCGGCATCGCGCTGCTGGCCGTTGGGTGGGCGTCCGGTGGAGGCGCCGCGCAGATTCTCTTTAGCCTCTTTGGAGAGTTGGTGTTTCATCGCGGACCTGCCGGCATTGGCTACCTATGGGCATCCGCCGGCGTTGGATTGCTTATCGGTGGAGGCTTCGCGCATTGGCTGGGCAAGCGCATTTCGTTTGAAGGCTACAAGCGAACCATTGGGATTTGCTACGTCATCCACGGAGGATCTTACGTGGTGTTCAGCCAGATGCCGAGCTTCTTCCTCGCGATGCTGTTCCTGGCGCTCTCACGAGCGGCCATCGCGGTTAGCTCGGTGATGAACACATCGCAGTTGCTGGGCCACGTTTCGAACGAATTTCGCGGCAGGGTATTCGCGACGATCGAGACATTTTCCTGGTCGACGATGATGCTTTCTATGCTGGGCGCTGGATTGGCATCGCAAAAGTGGCCGGACGGCACGCGCATGATCGGGGCCGTGTCGGGATTGGTGAGTTCCAGCACGTCGATATTCTGGTTGTGGGCGAACTGGTCGGGCCGCTTGCCCGAGCCGGCGCGAGAGGGCATCGAGCCGCGCGAAGTGGAAGTGCATGGCGATCCGGTAGTATGAAAAGCCACGGATATACACGGATGGACACAGATATATCCGTGTGTAGCCGTGGCTAAAATTTGAAATGGACTATTCGAAGACGATCTTGGTAACAGGCGCCGCGAAGCGCATCGGCCGTGGCATTGCACTGCGGCTCTTTCGCGAAGGCTATCGCGTCGCTATCCACTATCAGGCTTCGGAAAACGAAGCGCGTGCCACTGCCGAGGAGTGCGGCAACGCGCCGTTGTTTCAGGCAGACCTTACGAAAGTCTCAGACATCCAGCGAATGTTCCGGGAAGTGGAGGAGCGGCTCGGATCGATCTATGGGTTAGTAAACAATGCCGCGCGGTTCCGGCGAAAGAATCCGCTTGAGATTACCGAAGCCGATTGGGACTTCATCCACAGCGTGAATCTGAAAGCTACTTTTTTTTGCGCGCAGCAAGCGGCGCTGCTGATGAAGAAATCGGGTGAGGGCAGAATCGTCAATATCAGCTCACTCGGCGGGATTCTGGCATGGGCCGAATACGCGCACTACTGTTCGTCCAAAGCCGGGGTGATTATGTTGACGCGCGTCCTGGCGAAGGCGCTGGCGCCGGAAATTTCGGTGAACTCGGTGGCTCCTGGCGTGATTCTCTCTTCCGGCGAAGAGCCGCGGATTCAACAGATGATCGCGGCGACTCCGGCCGGTCGCATGGGGACTGTGGAAGAAGTGGCGGACGCGGTGCTCTATTTTCTGAACGCGACGAACTTCATCACCGGCCAGGTGATGGCCGTGGACGGCGGGCTGAGCCAGCGTTAGGGGAGCGTCTCATTCGCCATCGAAGACTTCGAAGATACGTCTGAGCTGTCCGCCCAAGAACGGTGCATGATCTCTAACAAACGTCGGCGTAAGCTTGACAGAAAACCTGCCATCGGATTTGTCCTTCAGCTCAGCTCCCTCCATTTCCCATGCGCGTCGAGCTTCCAGGTAGTCGGGTTCGGAAAGGGCTTTGAGCCGGTCAAAGGACATTCGGCAAACTTCCTGTTTCCCCGGGTCAATCCGAACAATATTTTTAAGAGTGCGGCCATCAATGCCGATCCAATCTCTTCTATTAAAATTCGGAGTTAACCGCAAACCTTCTTTTTCAAGCGTGGTGAGGATCGCATCAAATAGTTGCACGCCTCCCGGCGATTGCTTTTCCCACCATGCACGATCTGCGGGCGTCCACTGGTTCTCCTCATTGATGTCGGGTGCTTCAAAAAAGTCGAGAACTTTTGTGAAATGCAGCAGGAGCTTGCCATCCACGATCAAGGCATTCAATTGCAGTGCAATAATCGGGAGCGATCTGCTCAATAGCCAGATCACATTGAAAAATCGATTTGTGATGTCCTCGGCGACGATGACTGCCCGATGCTCATGATCACGATAGCGACGACTCTCGATATCCCAGTACTCGATCGTTCGAATGATGTGACTCTCATCTGTTGCGCCGCGCATCACCTCAACTTCATACATTGTCTCGCTTTCGCGATCGAGTAAAAGAAAGTCTAGTCGACCACCGAGCCGTTGGGTCCTTTCTCTGTTAAAAACAACTAAGTCGCCAAGACCTAGGATCGAAGTGTCCTCCACAATCCGTTCTTGCAGCCATCGCTCGTCCTTACCAACATCTCGCAGGAAAACTCTCTGGTGTTTCGTGAAAGTGTGAGCAGTCGGTTCCGTATGCGAAAAGCCCATATTTGATTAGCTTACGACGAACTTTATCACCGGCCAGGTGATGGCCGTGGACGGCGGGCTGAGCCAGCGTTGACGATTACTCGACTGTAATCTTCGTGCCTGCGGCGGACTGCTTCGAAAGCCGCTCAATGCGCGCATCCAGCAAACTTCGGATGCCTTTCATCGCTTCCACCTGCGCGGCTCGGAAATGCTTTTGCGTCTCTTCCGGCCAGATGTGATCGAGCATGGCTTCGATCTGCGGTCCGGCGACGGTGCAGAAAAAGCATCCGTGTGCAGTTTGTTTTTCGTCCATATCAGCCTTCCTTCATCTCGACTACTAACATTTTATTCTGCAAAGTGGCCCGCGTGGGCACGAGCGCGGCCATGGACGTCGGAAGCCCAATGTGGCGGCGCAGCGTTCCGATCTCCACCACCAGCTCGTCGCCTTTTTTGAACAGCCCGACTTCACCCTTGTGGGCGAAGGGCAGCCGCAAGCGGACCTCATAATGCGAATTGCGCTTCTCGAACGTGAACGGAGCTTCGGTGCGCGTGATCGCCGCCGGGTCGTCTTTCTCTTGATACAGCACATCCGCCAATTCCTTCAGCCGCTCGCGTCCCAGCACCTCATGCGTGAACAAGGGAACGCGCTTCATCGGAACCGGCGCGAAGTATTCTTCGATCTCATCCAGAATTTTGGCTTGCGACGCACGCCACTGATCGAACCAGGTGTCCGTCACCGCTTCCGGCAGCACTCGATTCACGATGATGTTGTCGATGGTTAATCCGTGCAGCGAGAAATAAACAAAAGCCCGCTGCGTTTCGCGCAGCACCATCTTTTCGGGATTGGTCACCAGCCGGACGCTGGTGGTTTTCGGATCTTCGAGCAACTCGGCGATGCCATCCAATCGTGCAAACAGATATTGGATGTTGGCGAAATAGCTGTCGGTCGGCAACTCCACGGGCGAGATGCGATTTGCGACCGGACGAACGGCTTTGAGTAATCCGCGCTGGAAGGGAAAAACGTGCTTCATGTACCATTCGAGCGTGGTCGGCATACTGACGAACCGCATGGATTCGGCGGTTGGAGCGCAATCGAGCACAATGACGTCGTATTTCCGCTCGCGGCGGAACTGATTCACGTAC
Source organism: Bryobacteraceae bacterium (assembly GCA_035295865.1). Lineage (GTDB taxonomy): Bacteria > Acidobacteriota > Terriglobia > Bryobacterales > Bryobacteraceae > Palsa-89. Next base: position 6,945 of record DATGIH010000241.1, on the reverse strand, counting down.
ATCATCGCGCTGAGTTCTTCCATGCCCGGAAGGATGGCCAGCTCTTCGGCTTCGACGTCGCTGATGCCGGTGGTTCGCAGGACCGAAACCACGTAAGTGGAAATCTCGCGCCAATGCCGCTTGATCTCTTTCTGGATGTTCACTTCCTGGATGGAAAGATGGCTGTCGATCGGGTACGGCTCGCTGGTTTTTTCCTGGAATAGGCTGTTTTCGAGATCGAAGGCGTCGGCCAAGCTGTGCGCCGGATCGACGCTCATCACAAGCGTGGAATAGCCTAAACGCGATAACTGTAGTCCGGTGGCCGCCGCTACACTAGTTTTTCCTACGCCGCCCTTACCACTGAACAACAGGATGCGCATACCTCATTGTAAGGGTAAGCCTCCGGCTTGCCAGAAAAAGATTCAATCTCCCGTTGGCCGTTCCGATAAGGAAACCGTGAGCAGGTTCGTCGACAACGCCGTTCAGATTCTCGATGCGGCGGAGAATTCTTTACGAGCCGGCAATACTCCTTCGGAAATGACTATCCTGATCAGCGCTGAAGGAGGGATTCGTATGGTGGCCGATTCCGATTGGCCGCTGGATTCTCTCCAAGCACATCATGGGGCCAGGATGGCTTACCGCGTGAGTCAACGTGCATCTGCAGTGCGCGTGGAGGGGCGGGCAGGTTCCCGGACTTGTTTGTTCGAAACCGAAAAGCCCGAACGGGCCGCCCGGCTTCTCTTGAATCCATCTCCGAACTACAATCTGCAGTTTGTTTCCGGTTTGCCGCTTCTGCCGCCGGCTGCTTAAGCTGCCGTCGGACCGAAAACATCCCGAAAGTGCGTGACCACCGGAGGCTTGGAAAAGACCACGGTCACTACGTCGAATCGCACGTTTTCCCAGGGAACTTCCGCGTGCCGGGCATATTCGCGCGCCGCACGGATCAAGCTGGACTCCTTTTGCCGTCCAATCGCCCGTTCCGGAGAGCCGTACTCATCCGTCTGCCGAGATTTCACCTCAACGAAAACCAGCGTATCGCCTTCCCATCCAATAAGATCCACTTCGCCGTGGCCGGACGCCATGCGGAAATTCCGGGCGACGATAACGATGCCCGCGCGCTGCAGGTAACGGTGGGCGATGTCCTCGCCGCGGCGGCCCGTGACCAAGTCCTGGGCGAGGTGCCGCTTCCGGCCGTGATGCCGGAGTACGTCGGCGAATTCGTAGAGGCGTCCCAACATCGCCAAAATCCTGCTGGCTTAATAGATCGGTAGCAGCGCCGATTACTTTATGGCGCTTGCAGGATAAGTGGGGCCGGGGGCGAAGATTCTCAGGGAGCTTTTCCCCTGAACCCGCTCTTCGCCGGAGGCCCGGCTAGCCTTCGAAGCTGAACTTCAAAAAAGTTTTGGCGTCGCTAAGAGTGGCGGCGCGGCACGCAGAGTGCATGCGCTACGTCTTAGCGTTCTTCGGATCTTATCTGCTCACCGGTCGTACAGTTCGTCTCTCTTGCATGTCCTGAGAATGCTAACCCAGTGGGGCTTCGTTCGCAGTTTCACGGTAGCTTGGATCTCGCGCCACGCGGCCATCCGCTCTTCTGTCTGCTTTTGATCCATTGCCACGCCTAGTTGTATCACGCGATCATTTGATTGCCTCGAACTCAAACTCCATCACCTTGCCTCGGACCACGTAGCAAAGGTAGTGCTCCCAAAACCGGCGGAAGCGTGGAAAACGATTCACCAGGAATTCGAAGCCGAGATAGCGCCACAGCGCGAGCAGCCGGACATGCACCGAGACTTCGCGGAAGCGTGCTGCAGAGTAGTAACCGAATCCGGCGTCGTCTTTGCCGAAATAGCGGAACGAAAAGCTGTTCAGATGCCACTTATGCGTGGGATCGCAGAAGGAGCTGAAATCGGTATAGTGCGGCGTCACGATGAGCACGCGTCCGCCCGGCCGGACCAGGCGGTGAAACTCCTCCATGGCGCGGATCACATCGGAAACATGCTCGATCACGTGCACCGCGCGCAGCGATTGGAAGGAGTTGTCGCGCAGCGGGTAAGGGAAATGGTCTAGATCGCACAAAACGTCGGCGCGGGTGCGAGGATTACGATCGATGCCGATCGATCCGGGAAATTTGTTGATGCCGCAGCCGACGTCGAGTGTGCGCGTTGCGCTTACATCAGCTTCAGGCATTCCTCCAGTGTATCCACAGCGAAGTCCGCTTGATCGCGCGTTACGATCAGCGGTGGACAGAGGCGCAGTACGTTGCGGCCGGCGCCGAGCACCAGCAAACCGCGCTCGAAAGCCATGGTCACCAGCTTGTCGCGCAGTTCGGGCGCGCGTTCCTTAGTTTTTTGATCGTGAACCAGCTCGATGCCGATCATCAGGCCCAGCCCGCGCACATCGCCGACGTTCTTGAACTTCGCTGGCCAGCTTCGCAGGCGATCCAGGATATGGCCTCCCACCCGCGCGGCGTTCGCCACCAGCTCGCGCTCCAGCAGATCGATGGTGGCAAGCGAAGCCGCCACAGCCACCGGATTCCCGCCATAGGTTGAGGCGTGCGCTCCAGGTCCCCAATTCATGACTTCGGCCCGGGAGACAATGGCGCTCAATGGCATCCCGCTTGCGATCCCTTTCGCCACGGTAATGATGTCGGGCGCTACGCCAAAATGATCCGCCGCCCACATTTTGCCCGTACGGCCCATGCCGGATTGAATCTCGTCAAACACCAACAGGATTCCGTGCTTGTGCGCGAGCGCCGCCAGCTCTTCCAGGAAAACCTTGGGTGGAACCACGTAGCCACCTTCGCCTTGAATGGGTTCCACAACGATCGCCGCTACTTCTTCCGGCGCGAGAGTTGTCCGGAAAAGATGCTCGTCGATGGCGTGTACGCAGCTCACCGCGTAATCTTCGGGCGTCATGCCTTCCGGGCGCCGGTAAGAATCGGGAAACTGAGCGTGGAACACGCCGGGCACAAGCGGTCCAAATTTCTTGTGTTGCACCACTTTGCTGGCGGTCAAGGAGAGCGCGCCGAGAGTACGGCCGTGGAATCCGCCGCGGAACGCGATGAACTTATCGCGTCCAGTATGATAGCGGGCCAGCTTCATGGCTGCTTCAATGGCCTCGGTTCCCGAATTGCCGAAGTAGACGCGGCGCGCGCCGTCGCCGAGAGGCGCAATCGCTGCCAGTTTTTCGGCAAGCTGCACCATGTTCTCGTAATAAAAATCGGTGCCCGACATGTGGATCAAGCGTTCCGACTGGCGTTGGATCGCCTTCACCACTTGCGGATGGCAATGACCCGTTGCGGTCACCGCGATTCCAGCATTGAAATCGAGAAAACGGTTGCCGTCGACATCGTCGATCATGCAGCCGAGCGCGCGGTCAATGACCAGCGGATAATCGCGCGTGTAGGACGGCGAAAGAACTTTGTGGTCGCGCTCCACGATGGCCTTGGCGCGGGGGCCGGGCAGCGGCGTGACAATTTGGGGCAGATCCAGACGGACCGTTTCACTGGTAAGCATCATCAGTCTCCTCTATCGACGGTTTTCAGTTGGGACAGTAAAACAGCGGAAGAGGCGGCTTAATCGGAGCCGAACAGGGAGGGGCGAGCTGACGAGGGTAGATTCATACAAAGCTCTCCGACCATTATAGCCGCGAATGAACGCGAATGCACGCAAATTGCGCGGTCGCTCCGCTATCATTGAACAAGTGTCGCGTCGTTCCCGCAGTTCTCAATCCACATTGCAAGCAGTTCCGGAGGCAGTAGTAAAGCCCGTGCTGCCTGAGCCGTCCTGGGTCCGCCCAGCGGTCCTGATCCTCGCCGCGCTCTGTTTGATCGGGATGTTTTCTACCGAAGTTGCCGGTTATGACACCTGGTGGCACCTGAAGACCGGAGACTATATTCTGCACTATCACGCGCTGCCGGTTCCCGACCCCTTCTCGTTCACGAGCAATCTCGGCAAGCCGGCTTATCCCGGCGAGGAGCAGGTGCGGCATTTCAATCTCACGCATGAGTGGCTGACTCAGATCGTCATGTATGCCATTTACTCCGCTCTCGGCGCGGCCGGATTAGTACTGTTCAAGGCGCTCCTATTGGGTGGGCTTTGCTTGCTTACCGGACTCGTCGCAAAGCGCCGGACGGGCAATTTTTATGCAGGACTCGCGGCCGCATTCGGGACGTCCCTCGTGGCCGTTGAGTTTGCATCGGACCGTCCGGCGCTCATCAGCTTTTTGATGGTCGCGCTGTTCGTGGCGATTTTCGAATTGAATTGGCCGCTATGGCTGCTGGCTCCGCTCTCATTAATTTGGGCGAATGCCCACGGCGGGTTTTTTCTGGGATGGGTCGTGGTTGGCGCATATTCGGCTGAAGCGGCGATCCGGACATTCCGCAAGCAGCCTGCGGAAACTGCGGGAAGCATCTGGAAGTGGTCTGTGATCGCGGTCTTGGTCTCATTCGTCAACCCCAACGGATTCCACGTTCTCGACACGCTCTTTCGCTACCAGAAAAGTTATCTGACTTCGACGCTGATCGAATGGCACTCGCCCTATTTGTGGGGTCCGCCCTACGCGTTCGACATCTTGCTTTACGCCGCCGCGATCGTGCTGCTGATGTCGTGGGGCAAGGTTCGTATTTCGGATTGGCTGCTGTTCATTGCTTTCGCCGTGGCCGCGCTAACGGCTTTCCGGAATATCCTGCTGATCGGATTTCTCGCGCCGATTCTAATTGTCGCCTGGTTTCCTCGGCGCTTCCGGGTGCCGCGACTCATCGGACTGGCTGCCATCGCCTTGCTTGTAACAACGCTGACTGCCGGCGTGGCACGCGGCAAGTTCTTCCAATTCCGCGCGGCGATGTGGGAGTTTCCGTCGGGCGCCTCGGATTTCCTGCGCGACCACGCCATCCGCAAGCCAATGTTCAATACCTATGAGTACGGCGGATACCTGATCTGGCGTCTGTGGCCGCAGGAGCGCACTTTTGTGGACGGCCGCGCGCTGAATGAATCCGTCTACAAAGACTATCGCAGCATCCTGTATAACTCAGGCTCCAAGCCCAACGTGCTCGGCGAAGATTGCCAGAAATTGCTGGACCGCTACGATGTCCGCGTAGTGGTGATGAACGCTTTTGAGTACGTCACCGGCGAATTCTATCCGTTGGTGCTCGCGTTGAGCAATCCAATGACATCCGATTGGCAGTTGGTTTACGAAGACGCGCAAAGCCTGATCTTCATGCGCGATCCGCCGAAGGATCTCCCCGTGCTGGATAAAGCACGTCAGGGCATCGAACATATGGAGGCGGAGTGCGCGCTGCATATTGAGCACGAGCCTGAATATCCGCGATGCGCGCGTTCGCTTGCGGACCTTTCTCTCCGCGCCGGGGACAATGCACGGGCTAAAAGAATGCTCGGTCTCTATCTTGCGAACAGCACGGAGAAGGACCCGTCCGCCGTCCAGGCCCTTCGCCGTCTCATGCAGCAATAGAACGTCAGCGCAAGCCACCGGATGCGATGATGGTTTCGCCGGTGAGCCAACCAGAATCGTTAGAGGCCAGGAAAACCGCGATGCGCGCGATGTCTTCCGGCTTGCCGATGCCGCCGAGCGGGGTTTGCGCTTCGAGGTTCTTTTGGAAATCGCTGCCGATGAATCCTTGTGCGTGAACACCCTCGGTTTCGACCATTCCCGGATTGATCGAATTTACGCGGATCTTTCTGGGTCCGAGTTCTTTGGCCAGGACGTGCGTGACGGCGTCGACGGCGCCTTTGGTTGCGGTGTAAACGGCGGTAGCAGGCGGCGCGAGGTTGGTCACCGCGGAGCCGATGTTGATGATGTTCCCACCTTCGCCGTCGAACAGCTTCACCGCCTCCTGCGTGGCCGTGAGGAGACCCAGGACGTTGGTGTTGAACAGCCGGTGGAAATGTTCCTCGTTGATTTCGCCCAGTGGTGCGAACTGGTAGACGCCGGCGTTGTTGACCAGAACGTCCAGGCGTCCGTAGGCTTTTTTCGTTTCCTCGAACAGGCGTTTCACGTCGGCGGATTTGGAGACATCGCCTTGTACGGCGATCGCTTTGCCGCCTTTTTTAGTAATTTCGGCAACCACTTGGTCAGCTCCCGCTTTGCTCGACGCGTAATTCACTACCACCGAGGCGCCTTCCGCCGCGAGACTTTTGGCGATTCCGGCGCCAATACCCTTCGACGCGCCAGTCACGACAGCCACTTTGTTGCGTAGTTTACTCATTGCTTCCCTCCCAGAGAACTTTGATATTTAGACAACCGTCTAACTGATGAGAAGCCCCGCGGGTAGGATGCAACTTTCGGGTTTCAGATGGATGCGAGATGATCCAGGTAGGCTTTGAGGACATCACGCTGGACCTCGAGATGGGCAAATTTGCCCTCGCGGGTGATGTGGATGAGGCCGGCGGTCTCCAGTTCTTTCAGGTGGTGGGAGAGAGTGGCGGCTGTAACGGATTGGCATTCGCGTACATCGGAGCAGCCAATGCCTTTCGCCTTGGCGCCGATTTGGCGCAGGATTTCATGCCGGCGAGGATCCGCCAGGGCTTTGGCGATACGCTGAATCTGAATTTCGGAGAGTGTTGTGAATTTCGCCAATTGTATAGTGTCGCACGCAATGTGGCGTATGCACTTTTGCGTGCCGTGTTCGCACTCTTGCGAACACGAAACAAGGTTCCTTCAAGGCGTTCAAACGAATGTGAACGCGGCACGCACCAGTGAGTGCGCCACGGGACGAATCGGAGAACCGACGAGGATCGATGCAGGATTTTCCATCAGAAGCAGCGTGGCCGCGCTTTTGCCTATTTCCCGCGTCAGGATTTCTCGCGCTATGTCCAAACGGGGCGGGCGATTGGTCGCGTCATGAGCATCGCTGGCCACCACATGCGCTAGACCTTTTTTGATAATCTTCCACGCCGAACGCTTGGCCTGCTCCCCAAACCGGTCGCCCAGCGATTGCGCGGTAACTTG
>DATGIH010000240.1:0-5017 GCA_035295865.1 Bryobacteraceae bacterium | reverse complement strand
TTTTCCCGCGCTCCCGGCCGCGGCGCAGCGGATTCCCAAAGTAGTCACGCCCCGTTAGAATAGACGGCGATTGTCGCGCGCGCGGCGGCGATCACCTTCTCGCGCAGCGACTCCGGCTCCAGCACCTCCGCTTCGCCGCCGAAGCTGAGCGCGAACTGGCAGGCTTCGTGTTCGGCATCGAAACGCATTTTCACGGTGGACCATCCGCGCGCATCCACCGGTTCGCTCTGCTCCACGCGCGCCGCTCTTCGATAATCGAGCCAACGCATCACGGCCGGGCCGAGCCGGAGCTTCGCGTAGAAGCGCGGCAATCCGGCTTGAAACTCGGCGGCGGATTGCTGCCAGTAGGCCGCCAAGTCGAAATCGGGCGGACGCGGCGCGCACGGTTGATCGGTGATGCGCGCCTCGCTGATCCGGGAAACGCGGTACGTTCGCGCCGCGCCTTCCACGGCGGCCACTAAGTACCAAACGCTGCCTTTCGCTACTAACCCCAACGGATCGGCCACGCGTTCCGCCGGTTCGCAGCCGGCTCGCTCATACATGAATTTCAATTGACGTTCCTGCCAAATGGCCTCTTGCAACACCGCGAGCGGAGCCACATTCTCGGGAGAATTGCGCCAACCGGTGGTATCGATATGGATCCGCTGGCGCGCGTATTCGGCATCGCGCCGCGACATGGAAGGCAGCGCGGCGAGTAGCTTGATGAGCGCCCCTTCGGAGGCTTGGTGCAGTCCAAGATCGTTGAGCAACTGAGTTGGCTTGCTGAGAAACAGCGTCAGAATTTCGCTGTGATTCAGGCCGGTGAGATTGGTTTTGTAGGCTTCCATCAAGCCCCAGCCGCCGCCGTTTCCGCGATCCGCTACCACCGGAACGCCGGCGCTGCACAAGGCATCCATGTCCCGGTGAATGGTGCGCTCGGATACTTCCAACCGCTTGGCCAACTCGCGCGCCGTGGTCCTGCGGTTCACTTGGAGAAGAAGCAGGATGGAAACCAAGCGATCGGCGCGCATGGATGCAAATGTATCAGAGATATATGACAGGGAGTGTCAAGATCGGATCAGAATTCAAGCCCGCGGATGATTCCCGCCGTCCCGCCCTTCGCATCCGGCAGCATGGCGTAATCGATGGATACTTTATACGGCTTTTGCGGTCCGCACGCGAAATCGTGTTTCGATTCGTCGGAGTGCTTGATCAACACTCTCTCCGGATCCGGAATGAGGAAAATCATCGGCGCCTTATCCACCAAAACGTGAAACCGGGCGGCCTTCCCGTTGCAGTCCAGGCGCTGCGCGATACCTTCCACATGCTTCATCTGGTCGTCCTTGGCGACAAAAGGATTGGCGGGAGCCTCTTCGACAGCTTTGAATTCTTCGCGCTCCACACGCCGGATCATCGGAACCTTCTCGGTGGGCGGAAGCGAACGTGGCGGAGGGCTTTTCTCGTCGAGCGCCTTCAGCAGTGCGTAGACGTGATCCGTCTGCTGCGGGGTCTTGGCCCATTTCTTCGCGGCTTCGGCGTTATCGCGCGCCTTGGCCTTGTCGCCGGTTTGCATGTAAGCAAACGCGAGCGCCGGAAAAAACCACTGGGCCTGCTCGGGATCGATCTTCGTCACCTGATTCAACTGCGCAATTGCTTCCGGATATTTACGCGCGTTGACCAACATCAGCCCATATTGGATACGCGCTTCGGCGTAGTCTGGCTTCAGTTCCAAAGCTTTTTGAAACGCGGGCAGCGATTCGTTCACGGCGTCATTGCCGTTGCGCGAGAGCATCGCGTAATCGAAGCACATACGGGCGTTCTTGGTTCCGGCCGCAAGGGCTTTTGCGAAGTGGCTGCGCGCAGCTTCGTTCTCATGCGCTTCCCACGCCAGATACCCGAGCGATTCTTCGACGTCCGGCTTGTCCGCGTAGTTCTTGGCCAACTCCTGATACGCGGCGATGGCTTCGTCCTTTTTGTGCGTCAGGGCGAGCAGATCCGCGAGTGCGATGCCGGATTCAAAAGCCGCCGCTTCGGAAACATCCGGATCTTCCGCGGACTTTTCCAGCTTGATATCGAAGATCGCGCGCAAAAAGCTGCCGCCTCCGGCGTATTGATGAAGATCGGCCTCCACCTGTGGCAATCGCTTGCCGAATGCGGCTTGACAGGCTTCATCAAACGACTTACCCGATCCTGCCTCCATCAGAAACTTTGCGAAGTTTGGACGGTAGCCAGGCGAGAAGAACAGCATATGGGTCAACAACCAACTTTCGGCATAAAACATTCCGGCGCGATCCCGTTCATTGTAGAGCGGCGACTTGTGGTCGGCGGAAGTAAGCGCCTCCAGACGGATCCATTGCGCGGTGCGAAGCGTGTACGCTCGTCCCGGAATAATATCGCCTACGGCGGCTTTCTTGCCCACTGGGGTGAGCGTAGAGTAAAGCTCCGCCATTCCCTCATTGAGCCAGGGCGGCGGCTTGAGTCCTGAATGTTCGAGAATGAGGTGCGTGTATTCGTGGATCGCCACCGGATAATGCTCGCTCGATATGTCCTGCATCACGATATAGTCGCGGCTCCGGCCCCGCGTGAAATACGCGATGGCGAAATCGTTGAGCCGATAGGGATGGTACTGCTTCTCCCCACGGAATGCGACGATACGCACCGGGAATTCCGACACGCGTTTGGACGCGCTGGCTTGCAGAAAGAAGCTGCGGACTTGTTCGAAGTAGAGGATCGCTTCTCTGCCCTTCTTTTCGCCGGCGGTGGTATAAAGTTCGAAATTTGGCGTGGATAGTTTTATCCATTGATCGGCGGCAGTGCCTGGTGAATGGAGAAAAGTTAACAGAATTATTGCGGAAAGGCAGGAACGCATGAGATTAATAATTTAGTTGAGCATATCATTTTCGCTGCGGGGCTCGTGGTAGCGCTCCCTGGCGGTCGCGGTTCGGTTTCCGTTTACAATCGGGGAGTGATTAGCCGTGCGCGCGTGAACGCGCTGGTCCACCATTTTCTGCCGGATTCGCTCAGCCCCGGACAATCCGCGTTTCCCGCGCTTAGCCGCATTAATTTGGCCGAGCCGGAAAAATCCAAGGCCGAGTTATTCGAGGCTCTGAGCGAACGGTTCGAGCCTCTGGTGGCCAAAGCGTTCACGGTGAAAATTCTGAATCTGTTCCGGGCGCGGCATCAAATGCGGACGCGCGCCTCGTCTGTACTTTCGCGCCCTTTTGGGCTGGTAATTGATCCGTCCAACGTTTGCGAACTCGCTTGCCCCGGATGCGTGCATTCCGAGCGAAACGAGGCGTTCAAGATATTCGATTGGCCGAACGGAACGCTTTCGGAAGCCCGCTTCGCGGAACTCTTGAAGTTGTACGGTCCATACGCAGTGGGCGCCTACTTCTGCAATTACGGCGAGCCGCTGCTGAATTTGCGCACGCCTCATCTCATCCGCACGGCCAAAACCTATCTTATGGGAACGGCGCTTTCCACGAGCCTTTCCGTCCGCAAGCTGGATGCCGAAGCTTACGTGGAATCCGGCCTGGATTTCATGGTCATGTCCATCGACGGCGCCACGCAGCCGGTCTACCAGCAGTTTCGCCGCAATGGGGATCTCGAACTTGTCTTCGGCAATATCCGAAAGCTGGTGGACGCGAAGCGAAAGCTGCGCAGGAAGACGCCGGTGCTTTCGTGGAACTTCCTCGCGTTCGAGCACAATGTTCACGAGCTTGCCCTCGCGGAACGCATGGCGCGAAAGCTAGGGGTGAATCAATTCCGGATCGTGAATCCGTTTGATGTGGGCTGGGACGATCCGGCCATTCGCCCGGCGGCAGACGTGAAAGGGGAAGTGCGCCGGTTGGATTCGCTGTCCTTTGCGAGTGACGCCGACAATTGGAACCCATTTCCGGAGAGTTTGGATGCGGAGTCAATCACGCGCGCATTTGAGCAGCCGTGGGCTGCGTGCGATGAGTCTCCAGGCAGCGGCCACACGTGCCACTGGCTGTACAAGAACATGGTGATGGATGCGACCGGGCGGATCATGCCCTGCTGCGGCGGTCCACGGCCCGACACAAATTTGGTTTTTGGCCGTTTCGATGGAAACGCAGACGTGTTCAACTCGCCGCTGTATCGCCAAGCGCGGGCGCACTTTGCCGGAACGGTGGGAGCTTCCGGAAATCAGCCGCATTGCACCCAATGCGAGTGGGATCACACGACGGTAAACATCGGAAGCGAGGAGATCCGCCGCTATTTCCGGGCAGCGGATCCGGCGTTCTTCGATCGCGCGAGCCTGCGGCTGCTGTCCGATTGGTAATGCAGATTTCTATCCAACGCTAGGCGCCGATCCTGCGTCTTACCGTTCAATGGACCGGATGCGCTGGCTCCAGCTCGGCCTCGCCGTCGTATCAGCACACGCGTCCGTGTTAGCGCAGAGCGTCGAAGCTCCGGCTCTGGAAAAGAAAGAACCAGCTAGCATCTCCGGTGTGGTTCGAAGCGATACCACGGGACAGCCGCTGCGGCGCGCGCAAGTGCTGCTCAGTCCGGCGGAGGCCGGCGGCAGCGCGCTCGCTCAGACCACGGATGAAAAAGGCAAGTTCTCATTTCCGAAAGTTGCGCCCGGAAACTACGCGATCACCGTGCAGCGCGACGGCTACTTGCCGCAAACTGCCGGACGCATCGGCGGGTACAAAATGCCGCCGATCTTCGCCGTTCAGCCGGGACAGGACGTCGATTCGTTCGAATTCCGGATGCTGCCGTGGGGAGTGATCAGCGGTAAAGTCAAGTTCGACGATGCGGAACCGGCGGTCGGCGTAACGGTCCAGTTGTATCGCGAATACTACCGCCGCGGACGGCATGGTTGGGAAGTCGCGGCCAGGACCCAAACCAACGATCTGGGCGAGTATCGCGTGCATGGGCTCGATCCCGGATCGTATTACGTCGCGGCTCTCTATCAAAAGCCGCAGCTTCCGCCGAACGCGGAAGAACAACGCCGCACGGACGCCGCTTCGAAGGCCCGCGAGGAGTTGAGCTATGCCGTGACTTTTTATCC
>DATGIH010000239.1:0-10564 GCA_035295865.1 Bryobacteraceae bacterium | reverse complement strand
GACGTGGGCGGGGCGTTGGTGGTCGAGGGTGATTTTGGCTGGAAGTGGTGGGCGGAAGTAGCGGAAGGCTTGTCTGGGGGTTGGGGATTGGGGATTCGGGTTTGGGGGCTGGTGGGTGGCCATTCGGAAAGGGTTTGGGTGGTGTGTATCCAAGAGTTCGGGGGTGCCTACGTTTTGTTCGCCTACTATGGCGCGGATTCTGGCTAGGGTGAGTTCCAGTTTGTCTGGCGCTGGGGTTATGGGGAGGAAGATTCCGCCTTGGATGGTGCGGGGGTGAACGGGTTTTATGGTTAGCGAAAGGGATTGTGTTGCGGCTTGTGGGGGATGGGCTTCGAGATCCAATTGCAAAAGCTTTAAGAGCGATTTGCTTTCGCGCATGGGGACGGGGAGGCGCAGAGTCCGGATGTGATTGGTGCGATCTTCGAGTTCCAGGCTCAGTCGGATTTCGATGGCGGACATGGCGTGGGAGCGGAGTTTTTCGCATTGGTCGTTGAGGATGCGCGCGATCAGGAAAAGCAAGGGTTCGAGCAGCGTTACTGGATGGTCGAGCTCGATGCGGTCCTCGTAGGTGACTTCCGGCTGAAAGATTTTGAGCGGACGATTGGTTGCGCCTCGGGCGAGTTGCTGCAGGTGGACGCCGGCAGGTCCGAAGCGTTCGGCGATGCCGGTTTCCGGGAGTCCGGCGAGTTGGGCGAGGGTGTGGATGCCCCAGCTTTCGAGCACCTCCCACATTTCCTGCTCCATGGGGAGACTCGCGATGTTGAGTTGTTCGAGATTGGGCGAGATGGTGATGCCCGGAAAATTGTGCGCGGCGAGAATGGCGGCGTCGGCGGATTCGGCGAGGGCGACGTTGGCATCCGGACCGGCTTTTTTGGCTATGGCCTGCGCGATTTCGCGATGCGTGCTGTAGAGACGGCGCAGATTATCGATGCGGAAGACGATGGTGCCGGGAGCAGTTTGCTCGAAGGAAGGCGAGAAGGCTTCGGCGATTTCAGACAGGTGGGCTTGGGGGGCATGGATGCAGGCGAACATATTTATCCGAGTGACTTGGCTTTGAAATGCGCTGTGAGATTGCGGACGGGCTTGCGCGGAATGGCTTCGAGCTCCACTTCGCGCATCAGCTCGTAACCGGGCGCGCCCACCCAGGCGGTTTTCTTGCGCTTCATTTCAAGCAGCAGCGAAGCGCAGGATTTGACGAGCGACTGCTTTTCGACCACCGCCAGAATGGTAGGCGTGTTCTCGATGGCGAGGCGGAAGCGGTACCAATAAGAGATGGGGATGCGGTTAGCGTCGCGCGCGGGGATTTGGCAAAGATCGAGGATTACGGCGCCGAATCCGCCGGCGTGAAGCAGGAGGTCGGCGGCTTTGAGAGCGTGGCTGGGGTTGGAGGCGCAGCGAATCCAGATGAGTTGGGAGAGCGAAATCCCGGCTGCCGCCGCTGATACGGGGTCGAAGGAATCTGCGGTGTCGACATAAGCGCAAACTTCGTGGTTTGAGGTGGATGCGGCGAGAAGTGAATGAATTAGAGTAGTGCGTCCGGAGCTTTCGGGTCCGATGATTTCCGAGATCGCACCGCGCGGGAAACCATCGATTGCGGCATCGAGGGAGGCGAGGCCGGTGGCGAGGATTTCCCTGGGCTTGGCAGCCCGAAACGCATCGGGGCGGAATCCGAGCGTGGCAGTGCGAGCGGCGTTAGGGTTCATGCTATTTCGCCTTTTATTCGCCTTTGGATATTGTGGCGCAGAGGCGGGTGGATGTCAATGGTGGGGTGGGGATTGGGTTCGTTTTGAAATTTTGCGTTTTGGATTGGCGCGCGGGATTTGGGTTCGGCGGGGCATTCAAATTAGTTTAGATTTGGGTTGCTCGGTAATGCGTGAGATTGCGCGGGATGCTATGGAAGGGGAAGGGATAATTTTGCTGATCCGTTGTGATTTACAGATCTCGGCGCGGTCAATAAACAGCCGGCAGAAAATTCCAGATGGGCAGCACAAGCGGGCGACTGCTCCACTACACGTATCACCTCGCTTCGGGGGAGGCTGAAACACCTGATCCGAGCTGTTAACGTGCAGTGAGGCTTCAAGATTAGCCGCCCCCGCCTCTGCGAACATCAGACATATGGATCTTTCAAAAGGCTTCCAGATCGAGCAGCCAGAGATCTTCGTCCCGTGGGGCACTGCCGAGACACAGTTTCAGTCCGCGTTCGAGGGACTCCACTTGCGGCGTGTGAGTCACGGTTACTTCACTACCCACTGCACGTCGCTTGGCGGCTTGTCTCATGAGTTGGGTTTTCACTTCCATCCGCGCGGCGGTGGTGTCCTTATCGAGCTGGAGTTTTTCCGCACTTCGTACCTGGATTTAGGAGCGTCGTTTCAAGAATTCCAACAACACCTGGAGGCGACATTCGGCCAGCCTATGATCACGACCTCTGGTTCAGAAGGTTTTCCATCACATACTTGGCGGCTAACGGGTGCCGACCTGGTTCATTTTGTTCAAGATCGATTCGGACTGGAGGAGCACGTCAGAATCAGGCGAACCGCTGCAAATTGATAGCCCGCGATTAGACCGGAGCGCTAACCGCGCTCCGGGGCCGCTGTCTGTTGATGCAGGGACAAAGGCTTCGCCTCTTTCCCCGCGCCCCTTTCTCCGCTAGCGGCATCCTTCCTCCGCTGCGCTCCGGATAGATTCTGCTTGACGAGCCGAACACTTCTTGCACAATCTAGATACCAGCGTCGCTACGCTCCGATGGTGTTCGGTATCATCCCGGAATGCCGTTTGGATTCCCTTCGGAATGAGTGTTCGGCTTCACCGGAATCCCCAGTTGGGGTGGCGGATCATTCTCCTTGTCGACGACATAAGGTAAAACGGTCTCAGTTGTGACTATTGAGCGGCGCGGTCAGGTTTACGGGCGGGTTTAGTTGCGACTTTCGTGGTAGCGCTCCCTTGCGGTCGCGGTTCGGTAACGTGGTAACGCTAATTTTCGCTTAGGGCGGCGGTCCAGGCGCCCGGAGGCTCGCGCAGCAGATCCAAGAAGGCTTGGCCGGCACGGTGGAAGCGCTTTTTTTTGCGATGCACGATGCCGACTGGGCGGTAGAGTTCCAGCTTGGCGATTGGGATTGGGACCAGGCGGCCTTGGCGGATTTCTTCTTCCATGATTCTCGCGGGCATGATGCTGACGCCTTCGCCGTGGGCTACTGCTTCCTTGATCATTTGCAGATTGTCGAAATGGAACCGGACGTTGACCTGCACGTGATGCTCGCGGAGGAAGCGGTCGATGTCTTTGCGGATCGGGAGGTCTTCATCGAACGCTACGAAATCCAAGCCTTCGAGATCGACCGGTTGCACTTCGAGTTTCGATGCTAGCTCGTGATACGGTGACGCGGCCACCACCATTTCCTCTTCGCGCCAGGGCAGCACGGTCACGTCTTTATTGGACTCGGGATAGCTCATCAGTCCGAGATCGGCGCGATCGGTCACTACGGCTTCGTAGACTTTTTCCGGACGCAGATACTCGACTTCGAGGCGCGCTTGCGGATAGCGACGGGAAAACTCCTCTTCGAGCTGCGACATCTCGGAAAGGCCGACGGAATAAATGGACGCCACGCGGACGGTACCTTCCACTTCGCTCTTCAGTTTTTCGAGCGCCAGGTTGAAGTCGTCGCGGCTCCGCAGGATGTCGCGGCACATCTGGAGATAGAGTTTGCCGGCCTCGGTCACTATTAAAGGACGGCTGCTGCGATCGAGGAGCGTGACGCCTAACTGGCCTTCGATGTCGTGCAAATGCTGGCTCGCGGCCGACTGGCTGATTTCATTCTCCAAAGCCCCACGGCTCACGCTCTTGGCCTGCGCTATGTCTATGAAAAGCTTGAGGCGTTCAAACTCCATCGTTACAAATATATTATCTGGATTGCTAATAACATGTCAATGCTAATTTCTATTGCGCTAATAGTAGCTCGCTGCTATAATTTCTTGCATGAACGGACTCCCCGTGGAGCAGGGTCTGTATGACCCACGTAACGAGCACGATGCCTGCGGCATTGGCTTCGTAGTCAATATCAAGGGTGAGAAATCGCACGAGATCATCCAAAAGGGGCTCGAAATCCTCATCAACCTGGCGCATCGCGGCGCTTGTGGGTGCGATCCGGAGACGGGCGATGGCGCGGGCATCCTGATTCAGATTCCGCACAAGTTTTTCGCGCGCGAGTGCGCGGAGCTTGGTTTTCCGCTGCCGCCCGCTGGCGAGTATGGCGTGGGGATGGTTTTTCTTCCGGTAGAACCATCGCATCGATTGCTGGCGGAAGGAATTTTGGAACGGATCGCTCGGGAAGAGGGGCTGGCGGTTCTGGGATGGCGCGACACTCCAGTGAACGTGGATGCGATCGGCCGTGTGGCGCGCGCGTCGCAACCTTATATTGAGCAGGTGTTCATCGGCGGCGCTCCCGGAATGACTGAGGATCAGCTGGAGCGGAAGCTCTATGTGATTCGCAAGCGGGCGGAGGCGGAGATCGCGGCGTCGCAGCTTCCGGATAAGAGCTTTTTCTACATTCCGTCGCTCTCGGCGCGGACCATCATCTATAAAGGCCTGCTGCTCGCGCCGCAGATTGTGGAGTTCTACAACGAATTGGCGGATCCGGACGCCGAAAGCGCGCTGTGTCTGGTGCATCAGCGGTTTTCGACGAATACATTTCCATCGTGGCAGCTTGCGCATCCGTACCGCTATCTTTGCCACAACGGCGAGATCAATACCGTCCGTGGCAACATCAACTGGATGAATGCGCGCGAAAAAGTTCTGGCCACGGACGCGTTTGGCGATGACATCAAGAAGATCATGCCTGTGATTGCGCCTGGAGGCAGCGACTCGGCGGCCCTGGATAACGCTGTGGAAGCTTTGACGCTTGCCGGCCGCAGCCTGCCGCATGTGATGGCGATGCTGATTCCCGAAGCTTGGGATGGCGATGGCGCCATGCATCCGGATAAGAAAGCTTTTTACGAATATCACGCATCGTTGATGGAGCCGTGGGATGGTCCTGCGGCCGTGGCATTCACGGATGGGCGGGTGATCGGCGCGACGCTGGATCGCAACGGGCTACGTCCGGCGCGGTATCTCGAAACGCACGGCGGGCTGTTGATCATGGCGTCCGAGACCGGCGTGCTGCCAGTGCGTCCGGAAGAGATCAAATCGAAGGGTCGTTTGCAGCCGGGAAAAATGCTGCTGGTGGATACCACCGAAGGCCGCATTGTTCCGGATGAAGAGCTGAAGCGGCGATTCTGGACGCGGCAGCCGTACGGGACTTGGTTGAAGGAAAACCAGATCACGCTCGATAGTTTGCCGGAGCCGCCGCGGGTTTACGAATCGGAGTTGCAGACGATTGTGTCGCGGCAGCGGGCGTTTGGATATACGGATGAAGATTTGCGGATCTTGCTCGCGCCGATGGCGGCGAATGGCGAAGAGCCGGTGGGTTCGATGGGAACGGACACGCCGCTGGCGTGTTTGTCGGACAAGCCGCAGCCGCTGTTTCATTACTTCAAGCAGTTGTTCGCGCAGGTGACGAATCCGGCGATCGATCCGATTCGCGAGGAGCTGGTGATGTCGCTGACCAGCTACATCGGGACCGAGCGCAACATTTTGGAAGAGACGCCGCAGCATTGCCATACGCTGAAGCTGCCAAATCCGATTTTGACGAATCGGGATTTGGAGAAATTGCGCCGCGTTTCGACCAGCGATTTGCTGGGAACGACGCTGCCGCTGCTGTTCCGTGTGGCTGGCGGCGAAAAAGAGCTGGAGCGCGCGCTGGATGGATTGTGCCGCAGCGCCTCGATGGCGGTGAAGTCGCGGTACACGCTGCTGATTCTGTCGGATCGCGGCGTGGACGATGAGTACGCGCCAATTCCTAGCCTGCTGGCGCTTTCGGCGGTGCACAATCATCTCGTGCGGGAAGGGTCACGCACGCAGGTGGCGCTGATTATCGAATCGGGCGAGCCGCGCGAGGTGATGCATTTTGCGCTGCTGATCGGGTATGGGGCGAGCGCGGTGAATCCGTATCTGGCGATTGAGACGCTGGAGGATCAGGCGGCGAAGGGAAATTTGCCGGCTGGTGTCTCGTTTGAAAAAGCGCTGAAGAATTACAAGAAGTCGATCAATAAAGGACTGCTCAAAGTCTTTTCGAAGATGGGCATTTCGACGCTGCAGAGTTATCGCGGCGCGCAGTGCTTTGAAGCGATCGGGCTGAACAAGTCTTTGGTGGATAAATATTTCACCGGGACTTCGTCGCGCATTGAAGGCGTCGGATTATCGGTGCTGGCGCGGGAAGCGAAGCTGAAGCACGATTACGCGCAGCAGCCGGTTTCCGAGGCCGCGACGGAGTTGGAGATCGGCGGTAGCTATCAGTTCCGGTCGCGCGGCGAGTATCATCTTTTCAATCCGGCGACGGTGAGCAAGCTGCAGCATGCGGTGCGGCAATCCAGCTTTGCGACGTTCCAGGAGTATACGCAGCTTGTGGACAATCAGAGCCGTGAGCTTTGCACGCTGCGCGGGTTGATGAAGTTGAAAGAGGCGGCGCAGCCGATTCCGATCGAGGAAGTGGAACCGGCGAGCGAGATCGTGAAGCGATTTGCGACCGGCGCGATGTCGTTCGGCTCGATTTCCAAAGAAGCGCACGAGACGCTGGCCATTGCGATGAACCGCATCGGCGGCCGGTCGAATACGGGCGAGGGCGGAGAAGACGAAGCACGGTTCGAGCGCGATGTGAACGGCGATTGGCGAAGAAGTGCGATCAAGCAAGTGGCATCCGGGCGATTCGGCGTGACGACCAACTATTTGATCAACGCCGAGGAGCTACAGATCAAGGTCGCGCAAGGCGCGAAGCCGGGCGAAGGCGGGCAGTTGCCGGGGCACAAGGTGGATGAGGTGATCGCGCGCGTGCGGCATTCGATTCCGGGCGTACCGCTGATTTCGCCGCCGCCACATCACGATATTTATTCGATCGAAGATTTGTCGCAACTGATCTACGATTTGAAGAACGTGAATCCGAAGGCTCGGATTTCGGTGAAACTGGTCGCCGAAGTTGGAGTGGGAACGGTCGCTGCAGGGGTTGCCAAGGCGCATGCAGATCTGGTGTTGATCAGCGGGCACGATGGCGGCACGGGCGCGTCGCCACTTACTTCGATCAAACATGCCGGGATTCCGTGGGAGCTGGGGCTGGCCGAGACTCAGCAGGTGCTGGTGTTGAACGATCTGCGCAGCCGGATCCGGGTGCAGACGGATGGAAAGCTGCAGACGGGTCGCGATGTGACGATCGCGGCGCTGCTGGGCGCGGAGGAGTTCGGATTTTCGACGGCGCCGCTGGTGACGATGGGCTGCATCATGATGCGGAAGTGTCACTTGAATACCTGTCCGGTGGGAATTGCGACGCAGGATCCTGTGCTGCGGCAGAAGTTCACGGGGACGCCTGAGAACGTAATCAATTTCTTTTTCTTTATCGCGGAAGAAGTGCGCCAGTGGATGGCAAAGTTGGGGTTCCGCAAGATGGATGAGATGGTGGGACGCGTGGAGAAGTTGGAAATGCGGCACGCGGTGGAGCATTGGAAGGCGAAGGGCCTGGATTTTTCGACCATTCTCTACAATCCACAAGTTCCGCGGCGCGTGGGACGGCGCTGCACCATCGCACAGGATCATGGATTGCAGCAGGCGCTGGATCATGAGCTGATTCAACTATCCGAAGACGCGCTGAAGCAATGCACGCCGGTGGAGCGGAGCATGGAAATCCGGAATGTGCATCGCACGGTGGGCGCGATGTTGTCGGGTGAGATTGCGCGGCGCTACGGATCGCACGGGTTGCCGGAAGATACCATCCGGTTTCATTTCACCGGATCAGCGGGGCAGAGCTTTGGGGCGTTTTTGGCGAAGGGCGTCACGCTGACGCTTGAGGGCGACGCGAACGATTATGTCGGCAAGGGATTGTCGGGCGGCAAGCTGGTGGTGTATCCGCCGCGCGCGTCCACATTTTTGCCGGAGGACAATATGCTGGTCGGAAACGTTGTGCTGTACGGCGCAACCGGCGGATCGGCGTTCTTCAACGGCATGGCGGGCGAACGGTTTGCAGTTCGAAATTCGGGCGCGACGGCGGTTGTCGAAGCGGTGGGCGATCATGGCTGCGAATACATGACGAAGGGTCTGGTGGTGGTGCTCGGCCGCGCCGGGCGCAACTTCGCGGCGGGAATGACGGGCGGCATCGCTTACGTGCTGGATGAATCCGACGAATTTTCGAATGTGCTGTGCAATAAGGCGAGCGTCGATTTGGAGCCGGTGTCGGAACAAGCGGATCAGCAGATGGTGCACGAGTTGATCGCGAAGCATGTGGAGTTGACGGCGAGTCCGAGGGGGAAGTGGGTGTTGGAACATTGGCTGGAGATGCTGCCGAAATTCGTGAAGGTGTTCCCGCACGAGTACAAGCGCGTATTGGGGACAGCAAAGACCGCCGCGCCAGTCCCGAGTCCCCAGCCCCCAGCCCCGCAGCAGCAAGCGGAGGTCGCCCGTGGGTAAAGTAACCGGCTTTTTAGAACACACGCGCGAAGCTCCCACGCGGCGTCCGGTGATGGAGCGGGTGAATGACTGGTTCGAGGTCTACCAGGATTTTCCGGAAGAGAAAGTCCGCACGCAAGGTGCGCGCTGCATGGATTGCGGCGTTCCATTCTGTCATACGGGATGTCCGCTCAACAACGTGATTCCGGATTGGAACGATCTCGTGTATCGCGACCGGTGGCGCGAGGCGGTGCGCGTTTTGCATGCCACGAACAATTTTCCGGAGTTCACTGGACGCATTTGTCCGGCGCCGTGTGAAGCAGCGTGCGTGCTTGGGATCAACGAGCCGCCGGTGACGATCAAAGTGATCGAGAAGACGATCATCGAACATGCGTTTCGCGAGGATTGGATTCGTCCGGAGCCGCCGTTAGTGCGGAGCGGAAAGCGTGTCGCGGTGGTGGGATCGGGTCCGGCTGGGTTGGCTGCCGCGCAGCAATTGAATCGCGCGGGGCATTCGGTGACGGTTTTCGAAAAGGCGGATCGCATCGGCGGATTGCTGCGTTACGGCATTCCCGATTTCAAGATGGAGAAGTGGTTGATCGATCGGCGCATCAAGCAGATGACAGCGGAGGGCGTGGAGTTTCGGACCAACGTGCACGTCGGCCAGGCCATCCCGGGCGAAGAGCTGCGCGAGGATTTTAACGCGATTCTGCTCGCCGGGGGAGCGGAGCAGCCGCGCGATTTGCAGGTTCCGGGGCGCAAGTTAAAGGGCATCCATTTTGCGATGGAGTTCCTGCCGCAGCAGAACCGGCGCGGCGCGGGGGATAACGTCGTGAATCAGATCCTTGCTACGGGCAAGCGCGTGGTGATCATCGGCGGGGGAGATACGGGCGCGGATTGTTTGGGTACTTCGCACCGGCACAAGGCGGCGTCGGTGCATCAGTTTGAGATTCTGCCGATGCCTCCGGAAAATCGAGCGGAATCGACGCCATGGCCGCTATGGCCGCTGCAGATGCGTGTGGAAAGCTCGCACGAAGAGGGTGGGATTCGCGACTGGGCGATCGCGACGACTGCTTTTTCGGGCGATGGTCATGTGAGCAAGCTGCATGCGGTACGGGTGGGTCCGCCGCCGAAGTTCGAGCCGATTCCGGGCAGCGAATTCACGATGGATGTGGATTTGGTCTTGCTCGCGATGGGATTTACGGGGCCGGTTCGGAGTGGGTTGGTGGAACAGCTTGGAGTGACGCTGGATGCGCGCGGCAATGTTTCGGCGGATGCCAATTACATGACATCGGCGCCCGGCGTTTTCGCGGCCGGGGATTTGCGGCGTGGGCAATCGTTGGTGGTATGGGCGATTGCGGAGGGTCGGAAGGCGGCCGAGGGGATCGACGCTTATTTGAAGACGCGCTAATATTCCATGCGTCTCGTGCCTTTGGGGGTTCTCGCGGCGGCGCTACCACTCGCTGCTGCTCCGGACCAGCAGCTTGCCGATCTCCACGCTACGCTAACGAAGCTTCACGCGCAGCCTGTCACCAAGGAGTTCATCGAAGTTTCCGGGGCTCGCCCGGAACTGACTACCGCGAAGCATCAGCTTCGCGACTGGATTGAGACTCAGCTCGCTGCGTTCAAGAGCCAGGATGACTGGGCAGCCTTTTCGCGCCGAATCAATGAGGCTTTGAAGCCGGTACAGGTCGAGGCTGAGGACGACCAGAATTTCCTGGGGACGCTTGGCGACGTTCGGGTGCGCTTCGAGTCGCAACTGCTGATTGTCACTACGTCCGTCGGAATTCTGTGCCAGCATGACGAATCCGTTTATGGATATCTGCGCGTGAACGATCGGTGGCGGCGAGTCTGGCAGTCCGAGCAGAACGATTACGCTGTCAAGAAGTATGCGCCCCAATCGATCGCGGCTGTGCACGTATGGAGCGACAAAGAGCGTGGACGGTTTTTCGTTTTAACCCTTGGGAACGCTTGGGGCTGTGCCTCAAGTTGGCACCCTGTTTATTATCGCGTCTGGCGGGTGGACGCGTCGTCTGAGCCGCAGCT
>DATGIH010000238.1:0-34149 GCA_035295865.1 Bryobacteraceae bacterium | reverse complement strand
CGCGCGCTTGCGCACCCTTAAGACCGACAGCAATCCGCTGCTCTTGAAAGTCAACATGGGCGCGGGGCACGGCGGAGCGTCGGGCCGCTACGATCGGTTGAAGGAGCAGGCGTTCGAGTACGCTTGGCTGATGAGCCAAGTCGGAATTACCAAATAAATTCCGGAAAAGGAGTAAAGTTGGCGTATGTTGAAAAACATCGCCTGCTTAGATCCGAAACCGGACAACCTTTATTACCCGCCGGCGCGCGGTGATTACGTGTATTTCGAGGGCCCGGCCTTTCAACCAGCTTCGGGCTTCCATTTCGCCAACGCTTCCTGGGCAGCGGATGCGTCGATGTTCTCATATGCCCGCTATGGCCAACAGCGCTCGAATGACGCGGAATTCAAGGGTGTTCTGCGCAATGCAGGATTCCCGATCGCTGAAACCATCGGGGATTGCTTCGTTGACAACGCGTCCACGGCACGAGGATTTTTCGCCGGAAATGAAGAGTTCGCCATCCTGGCTTTTCGCGGGACGGAAAAAGATAATCTGCACGATGCCGGCGCGGATTTGGAACTTTCTCCGGATGTCAAAGATCTTTTGCAGGGCCTGTTCATTCACGCCGGATTTCAGCGGTACTTTGATTCCGTCTCGGGGAACGTTGCAAGTTTGATTCGCGAATATCGCAAAGATCACCGGAGACAAGAGATTTGCATCACCGGGCACAGTCTGGGGGCCGCGTTGGCCACCCTAGCATTCCATCAGCTTGGAGACCCAATTTCGTCTCTGTACACATTTGGATGCCCGCGCGTCGGCAATCACACTTTTTGCAGCGATCTGACGAAGGCCGGCAATCGTCAAGGCATCTATCGGTTTGTCGACAACGAGGACGTGGTCACACACGTTCCGACTGGTCCTGTTTACGTCGATCCAGCGTGCGCTGTGTTATGGATCGATGGCGATCGCCACACGGTTCAGGAAGTGACGAGCCTCCCAAATGATCCGAAGGATTTCCTGGACCTCGCGCGGGGATTCTTCACCGGCACCATGCTCGATGCGAAGCTTCCGGGACCATTGGCAGACCACTCTCCCGTTCGCTACTGCCATTGGATTTCGCAGCGCGCCAATGCTGCTTAAGAGAAGAACAGGCGCCAGGTAGTGACTACCAGCGCGTGCGTGACCATTCCGGCTCGCACGCTGGCCGCGCGCAGGAACGCCAGCCCATAAAACACGCCGCTCACCGCGCCGAGGATTGCGAAGCGCCAGTTCGGAAACCGATGACCAAACCACAAGTGGGCAAGCCCGAACAACACGGAAGCCAGTACGAGGCCGATGATCTCGCTGCCGGTTGCGTCCCCGAGAACCCGCTGCAAGAATCCGCGAAAGAAAAATTCCTCGAATACCGCCACCACCCATAAAAATCCGAAAAACATCGCGGGCGCGAGCAGCGCGAGCTTCCACCAATCGAGCGCTAGTGTGCGAAAATGCGCAAAATTCAGCAAGTACGCGATCACCGCGCCAACGGGCAGAAAGATCGCGTAAAACAGGATGCCGATCCGCCATTCGGATCGCGACGGCACGAAACCGAATCTCGGATTGGGAAGCGATCGCAGCGATAAGACGGCCATTATGCTTAGCCGGATCCACATGAGTTTCCCCAAAATCGCGAGATTGACGTGCGTGGCAGGTTGCCCGTAGATCTGATCCAGAAGTTTGCTCAAGTACACCGCCGCGAGGAAAGCAAGGAAGAGCAAATCGGCCGGAAGACTGGGGCGAATCCACGCGTACCAGAACGCCGCCACAACCACCACGGCCAGCAAAGCGACAAACGAAGAGAGCCGGAACGTCCCGGTGCGCGGCGCTTCCACTAAATAGGGAATCAGAGCGAAAGTGGCGAGCAAAAGAGCGCGCAACGGCTTGGCGCCGAAACTGTCGAACGCTTTTCGTACACTTTCAAACCCCGGCATGAGATAGAAAACTGCCTCAATCAGAAACGCCGGCAAAACGGCGAAAGCCATCGATGAGGGTATATTCTGTTGTTGGGAGTAAAAGTAAGTGGCGATCGATGCGGCCGTCCACACCACGACAAGCGTCGTCAGGAACTGGCGCATTCGCTTCATCTTAGCATCGGCGATTTGCGCCGCCGCACTGGCTGACGATTCGCCCGCGAATCTGGCCAGGTTGGTTGCGAAGCGCGAAACCGAAACCGCGCAGGCGCAAGCCAACTACACCTACCGCCAGAGTTTGAACATCGACGAATTCGACAAAACCAACGTCATCGTCGGCAGCTACTGGGAGCAGCGCGATATTATCTTCTCGCCGAAGCAGGAGCGCACCGAGCAAATCGTCGCACGCCCGTTCGATAATCTGCACCGCATCAAGTTAACTGACGAAGATTTTCGCGACATCCGCGATGTCCAGCCATTTTTGCTGACCAGCGATCAATTGTTCCTTTACGACGCGCGCTACAAGGGCGAAGAGCAGATGGACGGCGTGGATTGCTACGTGCTTTTCATCCAGCCGCGCCAGATTCTGCAGGGCCAGCGGCTGTTCGAAGGCATGTTGTGGGTGGATAAGAAGGACTACTCGATTGTCCGCAGCGAGGGACAAGCCGTCCCCCAGATCCGCACCACTACCGTCGAGAATCTCTTCCCTCACTTCACCACCGTGCGCGAGAAGGTGGATGGCAACTTCCGCTTTCCGGTGACGACTTACGGCGACGACACGCTGTATTTTCGCACTGGTCCCCAGCGGATCCGCATGATCATCCGGTACAGCCAATACAAGAAGTTCGAAGCGGATTCGAAAATCATCTACGACAAATAGGAACTTGCGCGTTTTTAATCCGTATAGTATTGTCGGAAGCATCCGAGCCCTGGGGAGGCGAACATGGCGCAGCACGTAAAGATACTGGGAATTTTGCACATCGTTTTCGGAGGACTCTGCATTCTCGGCGGGTTGATTTGCCTCGCCGTCATGGGAGGAATTGCCGGAATCGTAGGAGCGTCCGATCAATCGCAGGACGCCGCAGTCGCGGTTCCGATTCTGGCGGCCATCGGAGCCTTTGTTGCGATCTTGTGTTTCGTGGTAGGCCTACCGGGCTTAATCGGCGGCGTCGGATTGCTCCAGTACCGGTCCTGGGCGCGGATAACCATCATCGTCATCTCCGCGTTGGACTTGATCCACATTCCATTCGGCACCGCTCTTGGTATTTACGGCTTTTGGGTACTGCTAAATCCGCAGACTGAGGCGATGTTCCGGGGCGCATCCATGCCCGTGATGCCGCAGCAGCGCGCTTAAGCTGTTACCGAACCGCGACCGCAAGGTAGCCCTACCCGGAACATCGAGGCTCCTGGTAGCGCTCCCTCTCGGCCGCGGTTACAGCGGCGCCTAACGGAACTGCTCGAATCCTCCGATTATCCAGATAGGATGCTTCCGGCAAACGCCCATCTGCGCGGAGCGGCGCGAATCGTCGCAGCGGTCGCAGTAGTGTGCGCTCTCCTCCTGATCGAGTTCCACTTTCATTCCGCTTTGCGGAACACCACCGTCACTTACACGCTGCTGTTGGCCATCCTTGTTTTCGCTATTCGCTGGGACCGGGCTGAAACCATCGCGGCATCGGTGGCCGCCTCGCTCGGATTCCTTTATTTTTTCCAGGAACCTGCTTACACGTTGAAAGCCAATGATCCGGAATCCTATGTCGCGGTCGCCGGATTTTTAATCACCGCAATCGTCGTCAGCCAGACTGCGCTGAATGCCCGGAAGCGCGCCGCGGAAGCGCTCGCACGCAAACGCGAAACCGAGCAGCTTTACGAGCTCGGTCAGGCGCTACTCGCGAGCGACAGTCTGCAAACCACGGCGTGGATCGCCATCAATCAAGCCATCCCGATATTCGGAGTGCCCGGCGCGGCGTTCTATTTACGTGCAGGCGATGAAATCCATCGCGCAGGAGCAAGCGAGTCTATTTCGGATGATGTTCTTCGTGCTGCCTGCGATTTTGAAGTGTCCGCGCGCAGCGGCGTTTCCCTCGTTCCAATTCGCGTCGGCGAAGAGTGCATCGGAAGCTTGGGGCTGGCGGGCGTCCGTTCTGAGACTGTGCTCAAATCCATCGCCAGTCTCTTGGCGACGGTACTACTCCGCGTACGGGCGGGCGAAAAATTGCTCGTCGAGAAACGGGTCTCGGAATCGCTGCTGCTGAATATCCTGCCGGGCGAAGTTGCGGACGAGCTGCGTGCCAAAGGCCTGGTCTCGCCCAAATACTTCGAAGACGTCACCATCCTCTTCACCGATTTCGTAGGCTTCACGCTCTCCACCGAAAAACTCGCCGCAGAAGAACTGGTGGAACTGCTGCACGATTATTTCACCGCCTTCGACCAGATCATCACGCGCTATAAGCTCGAAAAAATGAAGACCATCGGCGACAGCTACATGTGCATCAGCGGGCTGCCGAATCGGAATCCGGCGCATCCGGTGGACATGGTGATGGCCGCCTTCGAGATGCTGGAAGCGGTGCGCCAGCGCCAGCGTCCGGATCGGCTCGCGCAATGGAAGGTGCGGATAGGCATCCACACGGGGCCTGTCATCGCGGGCGTGGTGGGCATCAACAAATTCGCGTTCGATATCTGGGGCGATACGGTGAACTATAGCTCGCGCATGGAATCGAGCGGCGAAGCCAATCGCATCAACTTGTCGGAGCGAACCTACTCGCGCGTGAAGGATTTCTTCGCTTGCGAATACCGAGGCAAGGTGCAGACCAAGGAAAAGCGCGAGCTCGACATGTACTTCGCCAACGGTGTCCTTCCGGTTTTACTAAACGGATCGGGCCACACCCCGCCGCCCGCCTTCGTTCGCCGCTACAACGTCTATTTCCAGAAAGATCCGCCATCGTTTCCGGCGTTCTTGGCGGAGCAGCCGGTCAGTGAAGCGATCGCCGAAAGCATCCTGGTACATGGTCGTTGACCAGTCCGACCGCCTGCATGAAGGCATAGCAGATGGTGGTTCCGACAAACTTGAACCCCCGGCGCTGTAGATCTTTGCTCATAGCATCGGATTCAGGGGACCGCGTGGGATATTTCGGATCGCGCCACGGATTCTTCTTCGGCTTGCCGCCGACGAAGTTCCAGATGTAAGCATCGAAGCTGCCGAACTCCTTCTGAACTTCGAGAAAAGCTTTCGCATTCTGGATGGTAGCGGCGATCTTGAGCCGATTCCGTACGATGCCCGGATCGTTCATCAGCTTCTTGACCTTCGAGGCGTTATACCGTGCGACCTTCTTCACATGGAACCGGTCGAACGCTTTGCGATAATTCCCGCGCTTGCGCAGGATCGTTTCCCAGCTAAGCCCGGCCTGCGCGCCTTCGAGAATCAGGAATTCAAACAACGTTCGGTCATCATGCACCGGCACGCCCCACTCTTGGTCGTGATAGGCGATCATCAGATCGCTCGAAGCCCACGGGCAGCGTTTCATCATCCGCTATGATAGAAACAATTTGCCCAAGCTGCGTGTACGCAATCAATCGAAGGATACCCTCGTCGCCGATCGCGCGGAGATCGCCGACACCAGCGCCAAGCGCCGCACGGGACTTCTGAAGCATACCGGCCTCGAACCAGGTGAAGGATTATGGATCACGCCTTGCGAGGCAGTCCACACCATCGGCATGAAATTTCCAATCGACGTGCTTTTTCTAGATAAGAAGAAAAAAGTACTGAAGGTGCGTCCTGCGATGGGCCGCTGGCGTATGGCGATGAGCCTGTTCGGCCACTCGGTGCTGGAACTGCCGAGCGGAAGAGCGGCTGAAACAAAGACGACTGCGGGCGATCAACTGGAATTCGAGAAGTACGACTAGGCTCCGGCGTGGCGCACGCTCTCAGCGTGCCGTGTTCGCACTCATGCGAACACCATAAGAACCCTGGCGTCGCCATGAGTGGCGACGCGGCACGCACGAGTGCGTGCGCCACACTAGTTTGTCTTGGGCTCTGCAGTAATACTCACGGCGATCAAAAACTTCCCCATAATCTCGCGAGCTTCGATGGTCACTAACTCGCCGGTCTCAAAATCAGGTGACGAAAGCTCCGTCTTCCCCCGCATCAGCCGTGTCTTTTTGTTGATATCAAAGTCCAAGAGATTGCCGCCCTCGTTCTCGATCGTGATCTGCTTCTTCGAAACCGAATGCACCGTCCCATGAAACGTGGCAGGCGGAATCTTCTGCGCCACCAGAAGCCCGCACGCCGCCAACAGTAGAAAAACCCGACGATCCATCCACTACGAAGACGAGCGTCCCTGCGCTGGCGTTACTGGACGCCAATCCCCAAGCCCTAATCCCCAATCCCCAACTGGCCCCGAGACCCCTTCCCGAGATACACTGAAATCCAATACAAATCCCACTAGGGAGGTGTCCATGTCGGAACCGGATCGCAGAGATTTTCTGAAGACCGCTGGCGGAGCCGCCGGATTGTCGCTGGGCTTGGCGAATGCGGCTTTCGCGGCGCGCGGAGCCCGGATGAGCGGACGTGTCATTGGAGCGAACGACCGCATCAATATCGGCGTGATTGGCGTCGGCGGACGCGGAAGCTACGTCGGAGGCGTGTTCCATCGCTTCGGGGAGAAAAACAATAATGCGTGCGCAGTCGTGGCCGTCTGCG
Organism: Bryobacteraceae bacterium; assembly: GCA_035295865.1. Lineage (GTDB taxonomy): Bacteria > Acidobacteriota > Terriglobia > Bryobacterales > Bryobacteraceae > Palsa-89. The sequence continues at coordinate 27,527 of DATGIH010000238.1, read as the reverse complement.
ACGTCTATGAGAAGCGCAAGAAAGCGCAAGCGGACCGGTTCAAGTGCGACGGCTACCTGGATTATCGCGAGGTGCTGAACCGATCCGATATCGACGCGGTCATCATCGCCACGCCCGACCATTGGCATGCCAAAATCGCGCTCGAAGCCATGGATCATGGCAAAGACGTTTACCTCGAGAAGCCGATGTGCCACACCAACGAAGAGATCAAGCAGTTGGTGAACACGGTCAAGGAGACCAAGCGCGTTCTGCAAGTCGGATCGCAAACCACTTCCGGCGATCAATGGTGGAAAGCCCGCAAAGCCATCGCCGACGGGATGATCGGCAAGATGATTCTGAGCCAGGGATCGTATCATCGCAATTCCAACGAAGGCGAATGGAACTGGCCCATCGATAAGGATGCCGGCCCCGACGGCAAGGGCGAAAACTACATCGATTGGAAGCAGTGGCTCGGCCCCGCGCCCAAGCGTCCCTATGATGCCGATCGCTTCTTCCGTTTCCGCAAGTACTGGGATTATTCGGGCGGCATCGCCACCGATCTTTTCTATCACGTGGTAGCGCCGCTGCAGATCTGCTGGGGCGAGCCGCAATTCCCCTCCCGCGTCACCGGTACCGGCGGAATTTACGTGTTCAAAGACGAGCGCGAAGTTCCCGACACGTTCATGTTGGTGGCGGATTATCCGCAAGGCCACTCGCTGGTTCTGAGTTCTTCGATGGCCAACTCGCATCACATCCCAGGATTGATCCGCGGCCACGAGGGCACCATCATCATGGTTGAGAATGGCCAATTCGAAAGCCGCGCCGACAACATCACCGTAATTCCCGAGCTGGAATACGATCACGAAACCAAAGAGCGGACCACCATGAAGCCGGAATACCAGGCGAAGTTCGGCAAAGATCCGATCAAGATTCCAGTCGACGAAAAAGATATGATGACCGCGCACGTGGAGAACTTCCTGACGTGCGTCCGCACCCGCGAAAAACCCCACCTGGATGTCGAAACCGGCGCGCGGGCTCAGGCTGTGATCAACCTCGCAGTGCAGAGTTATCGCGAAGGCCGGCTGCTGTTCTGGGACGAGAAGAACTGGAAGGCGTCCACGAAAGCGGTGAAAGCCTGAGACTCGCCCTATTCGGAGGAACCTTCGATCCGATTCATAACGCCCATCTCACGGTGGCGCGCGAAGCGGCAGATAAGTTCCGTCTCGATCAAGTGTGGTTCGTGCCGGCAGCCCATCCACCGCATAAATCGGATCAAACGGGTGCATCTTACGAAGACCGCTGCAAAATGGTCGAGTTGGCCTGCGCCGGCGACCCACGCCTGGTGATGTCACGTCTGGAAGCCGGCGCCCAGAAAAGCTATTCCATCGACACTGTGGAGCGCGTGCGCGCCTCCGGCGAAGAACCGTACTTCATCATCGGAGCGGACGCCTTCGCCGAGATCGCAACCTGGCATCGCTGGCAGGATCTGGTACGGCTAACCGAGTTCATCGTCGTCACCCGGCCTGGGCACCAGTACTCCGCGCCACCCGGCGCTCGGGTCCATCGGTTGGATACCGTCGCACTTCCCGTTTCTTCCTCGGAAATCCGCCGCCAGCTCGCCTCAGGCGAAATTCCCCCGGAACTGCCGGCAAAAGTTGGCCGTTTTATCGCGGAAAAGGGACTCTATAACCTTCCTTGCCCGACAGCGCGTTCCGTCAGCCATCCGTAATGTGTCTGTAATGCACTTGTAACCGAAATCGGGTTACCTTCAAGTTGAGGGAATATGAAGAAGATCGTTCTGATCGAAGATGATTCCGACCTCTTTGGTCTACTGAAATATAACCTGGAGAAAGAGGGCTTCGCTTTCGCCGGATCCCAGACCGGAAAGGGCGCCATTGAGCTGTGCCGCCGCGAGCGGCCGGACCTGGTGATCCTGGATATCATGCTGCCGGATTCCGACGGCCTGGACATTTGCAAAGGCCTGCGGAACCACTCCGAGCTGGCCCACGTTCCCATTCTTTTCCTGACCGCGAAAGTCTCGGAAACTGACCGCATTCTCGGCCTGGAACTGGGGGCCAATGACTATATCGTGAAACCGTTCTTTATTCGAGAACTGATCGCCCGCATCAAGAATCAGTTCCGAAGCCAGACCGTCCCGGTGCGCACCGTTCGCGCCGGAGCCCTGGAACTCGACCGCGCCAGTTGCCGCGTATTGCGGCACGGCGCCGAAATCGCCCTCACCGCGACCGAATTCCGCCTTTTGGACTTCCTGATGAGCCGTCCGGGCGTGGTTTACAGCCGCGAGCAGCTGCTGGACGCCGTCTGGGGCCACGACCGTGCTGTCACCGATCGTACGGTCGACGTCTACATCCTGCGCCTCCGTCAAAAAATCGAGCCGGATCCCACGAATCCCGGTCTCATCCGCGCCGTCCGCGGCTTCGGTTACAGCTTCAACGAAAACGCCGTGGAACCGGTTTCCAGCGCCACCGTAAACGCTTAGCCCGGCTCGGGTTACACTGTAAGTAAAGACGTTTCTCGTTCTCGTTATCTCGTTCTGGCCAGCGAATGGTGGTATCAGCCAACGAGAAAAAGAAATGAGGAACGAGAAACGCAAATGCCCGACCGCGCCCAAATCCTGACCGACGCCCTGGAATCCCGCATTTTGGTTCTGGACGGCGCCATGGGCACTATGATTCATCAGGTGCCTCTTTCCATCGAGAAAGATTACCAGGGGCGCGAGAATTGTCCGGAGATTCTCAATGTCACGCGGCCGGACGTGATCGGCGGCATCCATCGCGCCTATCTGGAAGCGGGCGCCGACATCGTGGAAACCAACTCCTTTGGCGGCACCAGTATCGCGCTGGCAGACAACAAACTCGAGGATCGGGCCTACGAGCTGAACTTCGCGTCGGCGCAGATTGCCCGCCAGATCGCGGATCAGTTTTCCACCCCCGACAAGCCGCGATTTGTGGCCGGATCCATGGGTCCGACCAACAAGGACCTGAATATCACCGCCACGGTGACTTTTCCAAAACTGCACGACGCCTACTATGAGCAGGCTAAGGGACTGGTGGAAGGCGGATCCGATTTTCTGTTGATCGAAACCTGCTTCGACACCGGAAGCCTGAAGGCGGCGCTATTAGCCGTGCAAAAGCTGCGCCGCGATCTGGGAATCGCAATTCCCGTGGTCGCGTCGGTGACCATCGAGCGTAACGGAACCATGCTGGGCGGCCAGCCTATCGACGCCCTTTATGCATCCATCGCCAATAACGATCTGCTCGCCATCGGAATGAACTGTGCCACAGGGCCGGATCTGATGACCGACCATATCCGCAGCTTGCACGAGATGTCGCGCTTCCGCGTTTCCTGCTATCCCAATGCCGGGCTGCCCAACGCCGAGGGCAAGTTCGGGGAAACTCCGGATTCTCTCGCCGTGCAGCTTGAAAAATTCATCGACCACGGCTGGCTCAATCTGGTCGGTGGATGCTGTGGAACCACGCCGGCCCATATCAAAGCCATCGCGCAAATGGCCGCCGGAAAACGCCCGCGCGCGCATCCGGCGTCTTCGCATCGCGCCTATTATTCGAACAAAGAGCTGGTGGAAGCCGAGGAGAGCAATCGTCCACTGATCGTCGGCGAGCGCACAAACGTCATCGGATCGCGGCTGTTCAAAAACATGATCGCGGAAGAGAAGTGGGAAGAAGCCACCGAAATCGCGCGCTGGCAAATCAAGAACGGCGCGCATGTGGTGGATGTGTGCCTGCAATCGAGCGATCGCGACGAGATCAAGGACATCCCGCCGTTCTACGAAAAGCTGATCCGCAAGATCAAGGCGCCGATCATGATCGACACGACGGATCCCAAAAGCATCGAGCTGTCGTTGACCTATTGCCAGGGCAAGTCGATCATCAATTCCATCAATTTGGAAGATGGCGAAGAGAAATTCGAGCTGATCTGTCCGCTAGTGAAGGCTTACGGCGCGGCGGTGATCTGTGGAACCATCGACGAAGACAAGCTGCAGGCCCAAGCTTTCACGCGCGAACGGAAACTGGCTGTAGCGGAGCGCTCGGTCAAACTGTTGACCGAAAAATACGGACTCGCGCCCGAAGACATCATCATCGATCCGCTGGTTTTCCCCTGTGCCACTGGCGACGAGAACTACATCGGCGGCGCAGTGGAGACCATCGAAGCAATTCGATTGATCAAAGAGAAGATTCCGTTCGTCAAGACGGTTCTCGGAGTCTCGAACATTTCCTTCGGACTGCCGGCCGCCGCGCGCGAAGTCGTGAATTCCGTTTTCTTGTACTACTCGACCAAGGCCGGCCTCGATCTCGCTATCGTCAATGCGGAAAAGTTGGAACGCTTCGCGTCCATCCCGGTGGAAGAGCGGCGTCTGGCGGAAAATCTGCTCTTCAACACGCCTCCCGCTGAAGTTCCGGCCGACCATCCGCAAGCCAACGAGCTGAAGACCGCCCCCGAAGACTGGCGCCAGCAATCGCGCGAGCAAAAAATGGCCGTCAATCAGTTCCACATCGCGGCTATCGCCGAGTATTTCCGGAAAGCGGGCAAGAAGGAAAAGAAAAAGGCGGCTGGCCTTCCCTTGGACGAACGCCTGGCCAATTACATCATCGAAGGCACCAAGGACGGCCTGGTTGCCGATCTCGACCGCAAGCGCGCCGAGGGCACAGCGCCGCTCGACATCATCAATGGCCCCCTGATGGCCGGGATGTCCGAAGTGGGCCGCTTGTTTAACAACAACGAGCTGATCGTCGCCGAAGTTCTGCAATCGGCCGAAGCAATGAAAACGGGCGTTGCGCACCTCGAGCAGTTCATGGAGAAGAGCGACACCTCCGCACGCGGCAAGATTATTCTGGCCACGGTGAAGGGCGACGTTCACGACATCGGCAAAAACCTGGTCGAGATCATCCTCAGCAACAACGGCTATGAGGTGATCAATCTCGGGATCAAAGTTCCGCCGGAAGATTTGATCAAGGCGATTCGGGAACACCAGCCGGACGCCGTCGGACTCTCCGGGCTTCTGGTGAAGAGCGCGCACCAGATGGTCGTCACCGGCGGCGATCTCAAAGATCATGGCGTCAACGTTCCGCTGCTGGTAGGCGGCGCGGCATTATCGGAAAAATTCACCAAAACGAAAATCGGTCCCAGCTATTCCGCGCCCACGTTTTACGCCAAGGACGCGATGACGGGCCTGCGTCTGTTAAACGAAATCATGGACCCAGCGACGCGCGAAGAGGTCCTGGCGGCGCACATCTTCGGGGAAGGCGAGGCCACCCCTGTCGCCAGCCCTCAACCTCAGGCCCCGAGTCCCGATCGTCGCAGCGGGAAAGTGCGAACCGATCTTCCAATCCCCTCCGCACCCTATCTGGACCGTCGTGTCCGCGAAGTTCCAAACCTGGCCGAAGTGTGGAGCTACGTGAACCCTTTCATGCTCTACGGCCGTCATCTCGGATTCAAAGGCAATTTCGAAAAGCTTCTGGCCGAGCGCGATCCAAAAGCTTTGAAGCTCTTCCATGACGTGGAGGAAGTGAAGGCGGAAGCCGCGCAATTCCTCAAAGCCAAAGCGGTCTGGCAATTCTTCGAAGCCGAGCGCGAGGGCAACGCCATTCACCTTTTCAAGCATGGCGGATCGAGCCCCATCCATACATTTCGCTTTGGGCGGCAGCCCCGTCCCGATGGCTTATGCCTGAGCGACTACATTCTGGAAGCCGAAGAAGGCCGCCGCGATCACCTTGCGCTCTTCGTTGTTACTGCGGGCTCTGGCGTGCGCGAAAAATCCGAACAAGCCAAGCAAGCCGGCGAATTCTTCAAGGCGCACGCGCTGCAAGCGCTCGCGATTGAAACCGCGGAAGGCTGCGCCGAATGGCTGCATCGCCGGTTGCGGGAAGATTGGGGCTTCCCCGATCCTCCCACCATGACCATGCAGGAGCGCTTCACCTCGCGCTATCGCGGCAAGCGCTACAGCTTCGGATATCCGGCGTGCCCGAATTTGGACGACCAGCAAGGCATTTGGAAGCTGATCAATCCGGATGAGATCGGCGTGCAACTCACCGAGGGCATGATGATGGATCCGGAAGCGAGCGTCAGTGCGCTGGTGTTCCATCATCCGGACTGCGCTTACTTCACTGCGGGCGAAGACAGCGAGCCGGCGCTGGCGTCTTAGAACGCGGCTGTCAATCCTGACGAAGCGCGCGAACCGGATCGATTGCAGCGGCTCGCCGCGCGGGAATCCAGCAAGCCAACATCGCCACGCCGAGCAAAATGGCCGGAGCTGCCGCGAAGGTGACAGGATCCGTCGCCGTAACTCCGAACAGCAAACTGGAAAGCAGTCGCGTAAACGCGAGTGCGCCCGCCAGTCCGATCAGAATACCGGCTCCGGCCAACCACAAGCCTTGGCGCAGAATCAGGCTCAAAACGTTTCCGTAGCGGGCGCCCAACGCCATCCTCACGCCGATTTCGTTGGTGCGTTGCGCCACGAAATAGTGCATGAGGCCGTAAATTCCGATCGCCGACAAAACCAAAGCCGCCAGGGAAAACAGGCCGATGAGAGAAGTTTGAAACCGCCGTTCCGCGGTTTCCTGCCCGAGCTGCTGCTCAACAGTAGCCACTTTGAATTTCGCGACGTTCTTATCCAGCGCCTGGATTTCGCTTTGCACCGTCGAAGCCAGCGCGCGTGGGTCGCCGCTGGTCCGCACAATCAGCTCCAGCATGTCGTCCGGCTGCTGCGCCTCCGGGCGAAACACCTGTGGAATCACTTGCTTTTCGAGCCCCTGCCGGTGCATATCGCGAGTAATGCCGACGACCGTGGTCCAAGGCCCGCCCGCAAATCGAAACCGCTTGCCGATGGCGTCTTCGTCCGGCCAGTAGGTGTTCGCCATGGTTTGATTGACGATGGCCACCCTGGGTGAAGTGTCGTTGTCCTGATCGGTGAAGAATCTTCCCTTTAAAAGCGGAATGCCGGCGGTTTCGAAAAATGCGCCCGCAATCTGATCGTCCGAGGGGCCAGGTTGCTGCGGCGCGCGTCCTTCTATTTGGACAGTGTCCTCCGGATCGGACAACAGAAATCCCGAAACAGCGCCCGCGGAAACTACACCGGGAACGGTCCGCGCTCGTTCGATGGCGTCGCGGAAGTATTGAACCTGCTGCGCGGCGGTTCTGCCAACGTGCAGATCGATCCGCATCACCAGCAGTTTCTCCGGGCGAAATCCCGGATCCACGGTTTCCAGCAGCAGGAAGCTGCGGACCAGTAGCCCGGCAGCGGCCAGCAATATTAGTGCGATCGCAAACTCGCCGATCACCAACATGTTTCGAACGCCCCGATTCGCCGCCGTGATCCATTGCCGGCTCCGCGATACCTCCACTCCGGTACGCAGAGCCGGCCACAATCCGGAAACGCTCGCGCAAAACATCGAAACCACCACCGTGAACAAGAGCACCTGCGAATCGATGCGTGCTTCCGCTAAACGTGGAATCCCCGATGGCGCAAATGCAATCAACGCCTGCAGCGCGGTAGCGGCGAGCGCCAATCCAAGCGCCCCACCGGCAATCGACAGCACCAGGCTTTCCGTGAAAAGCTGCGCAGCCAGGCGCCCTCGTCCCGCACCCAAGGCTCTGCGAACCGAAAACTCGCGTTCGCGTGCCGATCCGCGAGCCAGCAGCAAGTTCGCCACGTTGATGCACGCGATCAACAGCATGAGAAACACCGATCCAAAAAGCACTATAAGCGACAGTTGCACGCGGCCGGTGGTTTGCGTGGAAAGCGCAACTACGCGGATCTCCGGCCGATTGCGATTTTCCGGATACTCGGCTTCCAGCGCACGCGCGATTCCGCTCATCTCCCATTGCACGCTGGTCCAGGGGATGCCTGCGCGGATTCGCCCCAGCACGTACCAGTTGGAAGCGGACCGCGTACCTTTCTCGTCGCGCGCGGCCCAATACGGATGCGTGGTAATCGGCTCCCACACCTGTGTATCGGGAAATGGAAATTGGAACGATTGCGGCATCACGCCAATCACGCGCGATTTGCGTCCGTCTTTGACGATGTCCGCGCCCAGAACATTCGGCGAACCTCCGAACCTGCTCTGCCACAATCCGAAGCTCACAATTGCGACGGATGCGCGCTGGCGCTCTTCCTCCGACGAAAAAACGCGCCCCAGCATCGGTTCCACGCCGAGCAGCGGAAAGAAATTCGCGGGGACACGAGCCTCGCGCATTCGTTCCGGCGGTCCATCGGCGTTGCCCAGAAGAAAAGTCTGCCCGATGAACAAGGTCATGTCTTCGAAGCTCCGGCTGCGGCTTTTCCAATCGGCGAAATTAAGCAGCGAAACGCGGCCTTCCTTCAAACCATGCGCCGAATCTTCCGACCAGAGCATCGCCAGGCGATCCGGCGCTCGATAAGGCAGCGGACGAAGCAGAACGGCATTGATCACGCTGAAGATCGCGGTATTCGCACCGATTCCGAGCGCCAGTGTCAGCACCACCACCGCACTGAAGCCCGGCCGCTTCCCGAACAAACGCAACGCGTGACGTAAATCGTTCGCGAGCTGATCGAAAAGCCACATGCGGCTTCTCCGATACATTTCTTCCTGGATGGATGTGGCGTTCCCAAATGCGCGCCGGGCTTTGGACTGCGCGTTGCCCGGCGCCGCACCGGTATCTTGCAACTGATCCGCTTCATGCGCCAAGTGCGATTCCACCTCTTCGGCGAAATCCCTCCACGGACGTTTCTTGCGCCAGAACATGGCTAGCCTTGCACCTCACCAGGAGCGAGAATGCGCGCGATCGCGTTGGACACCCGGCGCCATTGGCTGGTCTTGTGCGCCAGTTGATTCCGGCCCTTCGCCGTCAGCGTGTAAAAGCGAGCTCGTCGATTGTTCTCCGAAATCCCCCACTCCGCTTTCACCCAACTTTTCGCTTCCAGCCGCTGGAGCGCCAGATACAGCGATCCATGATCCACCAGAAAAACATCGTCGGACTGCTGCTGAATGGATCGCGCAATTCCCTGCCCATGCCGCCGGCCTAATCCCAGTGTTTGCAGAATCAGCAGGTCCAACGTGCCCTGCAATAAGGCTTCTTTTTCGAGATCCGCTCTTCGGGAAGGCATCCGACACGAGCATACACCCACTTGGGTCGGATGTCAACATGAGTTATCCTATGCCAAGGATGCAAGTCGAATTAGTACCCGCCGCGCGCGATCAACTTCCGGTGATCGACAACCTGATCCAGCTTTACGCGCACGATTTCAGCGAGTTTCAGGAAATCCAACTGGACGCCAACGGCAGGTTCCAGTACACGCCGCTGCCGCTCTACTGGACCGAGCCCACGCATCACCCCTTCCTGGTAAAAGCGGACGGCAAGCTCGCCGGATTCGTCCTGGTGAAACAGGAGGCCGGAGTGTGGGACATGGCGGAATTTTTCATCGTTCGCGGATGTCGCCGGCACGGAATCGGAACCACCGTCGCCCACCAGGTATGGCGCCGGTTTCCCGGACCCTGGGAGGTTCGCGTGATGGAAGCCAACCAAGGAGCGGTCGCGTTTTGGGAACGCGCGATATCTAAATTCATCGGCGCGCCGGTGAAATCAAAGCGCGTCGCGAAAAACGGGAAGCTTTGGCATCATTTTGGTTTCGATTCGGCTCCAGCCGTTTAACAGCTTATTCGCGCCCATCTGCGTTCATGCGCGGCCTGTTGATTCTCCCCATCAGCATGCGCCGGACCGCCGCAAAAACGCGCTCCACTGCCGGTCTCCGATAGGCCCACCGCTCATCCGGTTCCGGCGGATTCACCACCATCGTGGCATTCGCCTCGAACAGCAATAAATCGCCCGCCGGACTCAACCCAAAATCGATGCCGGCATAATCCAACCCGAGCGCGGCTTGAATTTGCTCGAGTGCCGCCAGCGCCCGCGGGCCAAGCACGGCGGGCATGTTCTCCAAAAACTCCGCATCCTCGGCGCGATGTTCGGCGCGCTCCGCCATTTCCGCCGTGAAATAGTGGATCTTCCAGTGACTCGATATCGCCACGTGCAACGGATACAGCCGGCCGTCGATCATCATCACGCGATATTTGCGGACCTTGCCGTCGGCGCCGCGCGAATCAAGATATTGGATCGCGGTCAATTCCCCGCCGGGTAACTCAGCCAGAGACCCCGCCAGCGACTCCGCGCGATCTACCAAAACAAAATGCCGGCCCGTATGAAATCCGGGAGTTCGCAGCAACAGCGGAAAGCGCAGTCCGTGGCGTGTCAGCACCGCGGCCGCATCGGAAGATTGCAAGATCTTGCGCGACAGAGTCACCGTAGCCGGCGCAGTCACGCCGGGAAGCCGCGCCAGCCGCCGCGCGTTGTCGGATCTCCCCGTCGCCAGCACCGCGGACGGCGCATTGATCACCGGAGCGCCGCTAAGCGCCACCAGGGATTGCGCGGCGGTCAGCGCATCTCCGCTCAAATCCGCATCGCCGATTGCATTGAACACCAGCTGATGACGCGGCAGCGGCTGGGTGAAATCGTAGAATTCCGGAACAATCACGTTGCTTTCGAAAACGCGATCGTCCAGGAAATTTCGCGTGGGAATGTTCCCTCCGAGCGAAGAAACCAATAGCAGCAACAGTACCGGCGGACCTTCGCCGCGATAGGGCAAATGCTGCACCGCCCGGCGCTCGAATCCTTTCCGGCGGTGCAGCGCCGCCCCTTGCGCGTCGCCAAGTTCGGCCAGAACGTAAGAGATACCTTGATGCGCTTCCGGATAATCCGGCGCAAGCCGCAACGCCGCCTCGTAATGCTGTCGCGCCGATTCAAAATCGCCGCCTTGATACAGCACGTTCGCGAGGTTGCAATGGCTGGCGGCGTCTTCCGGATGCCGGGTCACCGCTTCGCGATATGCCGTGCGAGCCGCCGTCCGGTAGCCGGTTGCGTACAGCAGTGCGCCCAGGTCGTTGAGCGCCGTGCGATCCGAGGGGGCACGCGCGAGGATTTCGATATAGGCGTCGCGCGCCTCGAGCGTCCGGTCGAGTTCGGTGAGCAGCCGGGCTCGTTCGATGCGCGGCGCCGTCGACTCCGGCTCAGCCGCGATGCGCGCCTCGGCGTCGCGTAAAGCGCTTTCACGGGCCGCGCGAGCCGGCCAATCCGAGCCGCTATCATTCTCCTTCGCAGCGCTCAATGCCGCCCGATTCAGTAACAACCGGCCCAGTTCCAGCGTGCGTTCCACCAGCGCATCTAAATCGGCGATCTGCGTGCGATGATTCACGATGGCCGCACGAATCGCCAACTTTCCGCCGACCACTGTTGTTGAAGGCGCCGCCACGCCGGATTCCTGCAGTTCCACTGCGATTCGCCCGTTCACGCGGTGCGATTCTTCAGCGCGATAACGGAAGCAGACGATGTTCAATTCGACCGGTGCGACGAGTTCCAGTTCAGGCGTTTCCGCGATTCGCTTTTCCAGATAGCGCGCCAATTCGCACGTCCGTTCGATGGACGCGCCCAACGCGGCGGCGCCATAAACCTTGAACGTGAACCAGGTTTTCAGCGCGCGAAATCCGCGCGAGAGGTCCGGGCCGAAATCGCATGGCCACATCCAGCCGGCAGCCAAGCCTTGTGCCTCTCGCCGTAAGTAGGGCTCGGATGTCGCGAACGTCTGCCGATGCAAAATGCCATCGCGCACCAGCACGAATCCCGCATCATAGGGAACTTGTCCCCACTTATGAAAATCGAACGCCAGCGAATCGGCGCGTTCAATCCCTTTTAATCGCGGCGCGAGCGACGGCGCGAGCATCGCCAGCGCGCCGCAAGCACCGTCCACATGGAACCATAGATTTTCAGCGCGCGCCAGATCGGCCAATGCATCGAGATCGTCGACCGCGCCCGTATCCACGGTTCCCGCAGTACCGACCAGCAAAAACGGCGTGAATCCCGCCCGCCGATCCGTCTCGATGGCGGCGCGTAAGGCCGGGAGATCGATGCGAAGGCGCGCATCCACCGTGATGCGCCGCAGTGCGTCGCTTCCGATGCCCGCGATGTCCAGCGCACGCGCGACGCATCCGTGGACCGCGGCCGAAGCATACGCGGTCAGACGCTTGCCGCTGGCTTCCACACCCACGCAGCGCGTTTCAAAGCCGAGCGCCGTGTCGCGCGCCACCAACACGCCAATGAGATTCGCCATGGACGCGCCGGTAACGAATAATCCCGTGGCGGCCTCAGGAAATCCGAACAGGTTGCGCATCCAGCCAGCCACCTGACGCTCCACTTCAATCGGGATGTGATCGCGGCCGCCGAGATTCGCGTTCAATCCCGCCGCCAGCATCTCCGCCACCACGCCAACGGGCGTGCCCGCGCCGTGAACCCAGCCCATGAATCCGGGATGCACGTTCCCGGCGGCGAACGGCAAAATGTAGCGTGAAAACTCTTCGTGGACCGCGCTCAGCTCCGACGGTGCAACGGGCAGTTCTCCGGCAAAGCGCTCGCGCACCTCTTTCGGAATGGGCTGCCACACCGGGCGATCCCGAATATTTTCGAGATAGCCCAAAATGTCGTCCAGCATCCGATGCGCTTGCTCTCGGAATCCAGCCCAATCCGCGGGATCGAGCGAACCAGCGTCAGGACGTGGGTCGTCCATGCGCTCCCAACAACTCGGTGAAAATCGGCTTCAAGGCATCCGCCCAAATCTGATAAGCACGGAGCGTGGGATGCAGTTTGTCCTGCTCGTTCATCATGCCCTCATACAGAATGCCGTTAGCATCGGCGAGCTTGTCATTGATATTCAAATACCGAGTCTTGCCGCCATCCGCCAGTTGGCTCAAACCGGCATTGATCCGATCGATCACAGGCATGTACGCCATGTGGTCATTGCGCGGAAAAATTCCAGTCAGGATAATCGTCGCATCCGGCGCTTTGTCCCGCATCAGGTGCAGAACGGCCTCCAGACCGCGCGTGATATCGCCTGCATTCGCATCGGTATCCGTCAGATTATTCGTACCCGCCAGCAAAACAATGATTTTCGGATTCACCCCATCCAGTTCGCCGTTGTTCAACCGCCAGAGGATGTTCTGGATCTCGTCCCCGCCCCAACCGAAATCGCCGGCGTTCCATCCGCCAAAGTTCTCGTTCCAGTTCGCCAACAATTCCGGATAATCCGCAGCGCCCCAACGCCGTGTGATGGAATCGCCTTCGAAATAGATATCTACGTGCTCACTGCGCGCCTTGGCCAACAATCGCTGATGGGCCTCCATTGATTTCGGATCGGTCCGTTCCACCGGCGTCCATGTTGTCGCAGTCGCGGGCGGTGTGTGTTGGATTTTTTTGTCCGCCCACGCAATAAAGTATTTCCAATTCGGACCGTCCGTGTGTCCGCCGTCATGCTGCCGCCAAGCCAGATCGCCCTCCAGCAAGCCTTCATTCACCGGCGGCATCTTCGCGGATTTGTAGTCGGCCGAAACGCCCAGATCCTTGGCGCCCAGCAGCCGGAAGACAGGCTGCGCAGCGACGGTGGCCATATAGCTACCCTGCTGATCCAGCCATTTTGCGTCGCCCTTTTCCGGGATGCCGTAGCTGATGAACGTCAGGCGCGGCGCGCACAGCGCGATCAACTCATGCGCGTCCACCGGAAGATCGTTCGCCGTCTTGCTGCCGAACGTAGCATCGGAAGCGCCGTACTTCAGAAAATTCCCCGCCATCCAGTGGTATTCGCCGGACCCCGTAAGATTTTCAACCGCTTCTCCAAAATTGCGACGGTGCAGTTTCGCGCCGCCTTCTCCGGACGACCCCACCAGCACCACCGCGAACCGCGTATCGAACGCCATGGTCACGAGCGCCGCTTTGCCATAACGCGACACGCCCTCGATCCCCACGTGCTTCGCATCCACCGCCGGATCGGTTTCCAAAAAATCCAGCGCCCGGGAAGCGCCCCATGCCCACGCGCGCAGCGCGCCCCAATCGTCTGGCTTGCGATGCTCGCCATGATTCACCAGCCCGATAATGCCCCTGGTCAGTCCCGCCCCGTTGTCCGCCTGAACGCTGTTGGGATCGAGATACGCATAGCCCCATCCGTCGGCGATCAACTGTTCGCCGGCCGGGACATCCGTGGTACCGGGCCGCTGCGGAAACGGCCCCTTCCCGAACAAAATCATCACTGGAACTTTGCCCGATGCCGCGGTGGGCAGCGTTAATGTCATCTGAATATTCACTTCGATGGAAGGATCGCCGGAGTTGTCGACGTGGCCCACCAACTTTCGCACGCGCGCCGAACCGCTGGCGGTTTCTTCGGAAACGGTCCAGGTGACCTTAGGTACATTCTTCGGAACCCGGCCGATCACTTCGCGTTCGAAATCCTCCACAATTTCCGGACGCCGCTGCTTCCACCACATCTTTGCGTTCTTAACCCGCTTGCCGTTCTTCAATTTCAATACGTCCGGCAGATCCGGATAAGGATTGGCCTTCGACTCGTCGTAATTCGCATGATTGGGCGCATTCTCGTTGCCGTTCGGACCCGGCCGCAGCGCTTGGATGCCGAGTTGCTCCATCATATTGCGATGGTCGTCGGCGACCGTCTGGCCACATACGCAGCCAGCCATAAACAGCGCGACCAAAGTTTTATTCGCGTTCATTCGCGTTCATCCGCGGCTAATCGATTTTGCTTTTTGTCTGTTTCCGTAACCAATCGACGAACTCATCCGGCACAGCCATGGTCGACAATCGCCCTTGCCGCACCAGGGCCCAATCGTCAAACTCATGCGATTGCTTGATCGCGGCTAACGTAACCGGCTCGCCAATCTTGCGCACAAACTCGATCTCCACCACAGCCGACTTCGGATTTTTCGGATCCGGCCGTGGCTCGGAAATCACCTTCGCCACTCCGACAATTGCCGCTTGTCCCCCGCTGTGATAGATCAGCACGCGGTCGCCTGGCTTCATCTCGCGGATCGCGCGCACCGCCTGCGGATTGGTCACGCCGTCCCAAACGGTCTTCTTGTCCTTTTCGAGTTGGTCTATCGAATAAGTTCCCGGCTCTGATTTCGCAAGAAAGTAGCGCATCGAGTTCAGCATAGCCGGTTTGACGCCCTGTCGCGGTTGCCGTTGTACAATAATTGTTCTGCTAGGCTCGGCGCTGGTGGAATATCCGGATCGCTCGATCCTTTCCGCGGAGATCGTCAAGTTCATGCAAAAGGTGATGTCGGACTTTGTAAGAATGGCCCTGACAGTGGTCATCGTCACCCTTGCCTGCGCCATGGCCGGCGCGCAATCGAAGCCCGACGCATCGAAGCCGCAAAGCGCCACGCCGCCCAATCCCGCCGGATCCGCCGCCGATACCGTGGGCGCCGCAGTGGATCCGAACAAATATTTGATCGGCCCCGAAGACGTGCTCTTTATCAAGGTTTGGCGCGAAAACGATTTTACGATGCCGCTCGCGGTTCGTCCGGATGGAAAAATCACCATGCCGTTGGTGGGCGAAGTGCAAGCCGCGGGCGAAACTCCAATGCAATTGACCAAGGTGTTGACGGAACAGTTGACGAAATTCATCAACAATCCCGACGTCACGGTATTCGTCACCGAAGTTCGCAGCAAGAAATACTACATTCTCGGCGAAGTCGCCCGTCAAGGATCGTTCGCTCTCGTCACCCCCACCACAGTGCTCGAAGCGCTCAGCAACGCCGGAGGCTTTCACGAGTTCGCCAATACCAAGAAGATCAAGATCCTGCGCGGCGACAAGGTTTTCAATTTCAACTACAACGAAGTAACGCGCGCCAAACACATGGAACAGAATATTTATCTGGAAAACGGAGACAAAATCATCGTCCGCTGATTTCGAAGCATGCAACCCCAGGATTCCAACCCGATCGCTCGCCGTCCTCTGGATGTGGAGGACTACATCGATATCCTTCGCCGCCACAAGGGCTGGATTTTTGGTCCACTTTTCGCCGCGCTCGTGATATCGGTGGTGGTGGCATTTTTATGGCCCGACACGTACATTTCCGTTGCCACCATTCGCGTAGTTCCGCCGCAAGTGCCGGAGAACCTGGTTCCCGCCAACACCAATTCCGACGTCCAGGGCCGGGTCAATTCGCTGATTCAGCTGATCCTCACGCGCGCCACTCTCACCAATATCATCAACACCCACAATCTCTATAAAAAAGAGCGGGACCGCTTGCCGCTGGATGATGTCATCGAAAACATGCGGCTCTACGACATCAAGTGCTGTCCGCTATTGCAGACCGCGAATACGCAGCGCAGTGACCGGGTGCAATATCCAGCTTTCCAAATCGGATTTGCCTACAGTAATCGCTTCGTCGCGCAAAAAGTCACTACCGATCTGGTGGCGCGCTTCCTGGAGGAGAACGTCCGCGAAGTTTCGCAGCAGACGGTCTCCACCACGCAGTTCCTGCGCGATCAGTGGGATTCCGCCAAGAAGAAGCTGGACGATATCGAGCAAAAGTTGAGCGTCTTCCGCAGCCAGAATATGGGACGCCTGCCTGAAGAGCAGCAATCGAATTATCAAGGCTTGAACGCGATGCAAGGGCAAATGCTGTCCTTGAATACGTCCATGAACCGTGTGAACCAGGAGAAGCTGCTCTACGAAAACCAACTGCGCATTTTCCGCGAACAGCTCTCGAACCTGAAGGATCCCAATTCGAGCGATCAGGCCCAGCAACAGAAGAACGAGAAGCTGGCCGAAAAGGACCGCGAGATCGAACAATACGAAAACGCTCTGGCGGCCGCGCGCGAGCGCTACAAAGAGAGCCATCCGGATGTGCAGCGCCTGGTCACCATACTAGCCGCGGCCAAGAAGCAGCGCGAAACGATCGTCAAGCAAGAGGAAACCAAAAAACCGGACGCCACGGCCTCCCATGCTACGAATCCGCAGGTCGCCCGAGAACAACGCGACCTGAACGTCGCTATTCAGCGCGTCCAGGGATTAATCGAAGCCAAGGATCTCGAGATGAACGACTACAAAAAGCAGTCAACGGAACTCGAGAAGACCATCAAGCTGTATCAATCGCGCATCGAAAGCGTGCCGGTGGGTATCAAGGAATACGATCAGTTAATCCGCGAACGCGATCTGGCGCGGAAGGACTATGAAGATCTCGATCGCCGGCTAAATGCATCCGCCATGTCCACCGCGCTCGAAAACCGGCAGCAGGGCGAGCGGCTAGAGCAACTGGATCCGCCGTCCATTCCGCAAACCCCCACGCAGCCCAAGCGGCCCCTAATCATCGCCATCGGAACCGGACTCGGCCTGGTCATTGGCATTTGTCTAGCCGGTGCGTGGGAAGTGAAGGATACCGCGCTCAAGAATTTGAAAGATGTGAGAGCTTATACCCAACTCCCCGTTCTCGGCAGCGTTCCTCTGCTCGAAAACGATCTGGTGGTCAAGCGAAGAAAACGACTGGCGTGGCTGGCCTGGTCTACCGCCTGCCTGGTTGGAGTAATCATCATGTCCAGCTCCGTTGTTTATTACTTCGCGACGAAATTATGAAAAGGAAAACACAGCCATGAGCCGGGTTCACGATGCGCTGAGGCGCTCGGAGCTAGCTGGATCGTTTATTCCAGGCTCGCACAGCCGTGCCGATGACGGCCGCAGCGCCGCCGCGGCGGCTCCTGCACCTTCCTCAATGGAAGGGCTGCTCCAGTTAGTCGAGACTATCCCCTACAATCCCTCGCCCGAGGCATTGCTCGTGGATCCCTTGCATCCGCACGAAGCGCCCACCGAAGAGTTCCGGACACTGCGCACGCGGCTGAATCACATGCAGAGCCTGCAGCCCATCCATACCGCGGTCATCAGCAGTCCCTCGCCCGGCGAAGGAAAATCGTTCGCGGCAATGAATCTCGCCCTCGCCGAGGCGCAGCTCTCGGGCAACCTCACCCTGTTGTGCGATTTCGATCTCCGCCGCCCGGTGGTGCATCATCTTCTGCAAACGGATCGCAGCCCCGGTATAACGGATTATCTACAGGGCAAGGTTCCGCTGCATCAAGCCATGCGCCGCTTGGGTGACACCAACCTCTACGTTATGCCTGCCGGCGAACCGGTCATCAATCCGCTGGAGTTGCTAAATCTGAAAGAGGTAAAGCAAATGCTCGATTCTTTGCCGAGCCTCTTCAGCTGGGTGATCCTGGACAGTCCGCCGTTGCTATTTGCCGCGGATGCAAATCTGCTCTCTACGCTCTGTCACGGGACGATTTTAGTGGTCCGCATCGGCGCTACTACCATCGATTCCATTACTCGCGCCATGCAATCGCTCTGTCAGAATAATGTGCTCGGCATCATCGTTAACGGCGCGCGCCGCGGCGAGTTATATAGCCGCTACAAGTACTATCATTCTCCAGAGTCTGGACAAGAAAGTGCTACCCAACCGGAACAGTGAGTAAAACGCTCATAAAACGGGACCGGCAGCGTGCCTAAACGGCCCGGTGTGTAGTGCGCCGGATACAGACTTCCGCTACGGCGGGCATTCAAGCTAAAATGAAACCTCCGACTCTCGCATCCCGAGCTTACCCTGAAACCGAGCTTCGGCACTGGACGTCTGGAGTGGTTAGTCGCAGAGTGGAAAGGAACAATTTTTAGATGATGTTTCACAGGCCTGGCAGCCTGCGAGTGCTCTTGTTGTGCGCAACCATCTTTTCCACCCCGGCATTACTTCTAAAGGCTCAACAGCCTGCCGCGCAGCAACAACAACAGCAGCCGACGCAACAACCCGCACCGCAACAACCTCAGCCGAATCGCCCAGCGAATCCTTTTGAAACTGTGCCAACGGCTCCTGTGCAGCCGCCGCCTACCCAGCCGCCGGCGGAGGCTCCTAAGCAGATTCAGAATGTGCCGGAACCGAAGCAGGAAGCGCCACCAGCGGCTCAGCCGGGCCAACCGCCGCAGGATATTATCGAGGCGATTGAATTCCGCGGAGCCCGGCGCGTCCGTCAGGATACTTTACAGGCGATCATTCAGAGTAAGAAGGGCGACAAGTTCGACGAAGACGCGCTGCATCGAGATTTTATTTTGCTATGGAACAGCGGCCGCTTCGACGATATCCGCGTGGAGCGCGAACCCGGTAAAGAAGGCTGGATCATTCGCTACGTCGTCGTCGAGCGGCCCGTGGTCCGCTCCATCAAGTACGAAGGCAATAAGTCCGTAACACAATCGGAAATCCTGGATCGTTACAAAGAACGCAAAGTTGGCCTGGTTGTGGAATCGCAATACGATCCCAACAAAGTGCAACATGCTAAGAACGTGCTGCTGGAAATGTTGGCGGAGCGTGGGCACCAATACGCCAAGGTGGATCCGGAACTGAAACGCGTTCCGCCTTCCTCGCTCGAATTGACTTTCAAGGTCGATGAAGGCCCCAAGGTAAAAGTGGGCGTCATCGACATCGAAGGCAACAAAGCTTTCAGCAGCAAAGAAGTGATCCGGGCGATGAAGAATTTGCATCCCATCGGAATTCCGTATTCCATCCTCTTCGAAAATCTGTTCGCGAAAACGTTTGATTCCACCAAGCTCGATGAAGACAAGCAGCGCATTCAGGTCTTCTATCAGGAGCACGGCTACTTCATGGCCCACGTGGCGGATGCCACCGTCACCATGCGCCAGGTGGGCGGCGCCGGGATGCACATCTGGCTCATCCATCCGAACCATCTCGGAACCCGCGCCGATCTCAAAGTCGATATCGACGAAGGCCGCAAGTATCACCTGAACAACATCACGTTCACCGGCGTGAAATTTTTCAAGACGCCCGAAGCGTTGATGACGCCGTTGTTCGGGATGTCCAAAGGCGACGTCTTCTCCACCGCCAAATTGAAAAAAGGCATCGAGACCATGCGCAAGCTGTATGGTCAGTTCGGATTCATCGATTTCGTGGTGGAACCGGAACCGCAAGCGGTCCCGAATTCCGATCAAGTGGATTTATCTCTCTCGGTCGATGAAGGCAAGCAGTTCTTTGTCCGCCGCATCGATTTTTCGGGCAACACTACCACTCGCGACAAAGTCATCCGCCGTGAAATGCTGGTGGATGAAGGCCAGATCTTCAACAATCACCTGTGGGAGCTCAGCATCCTCCGCCTCAACCAGCTCGGTTACTTCGAGCCACTGAAGGCGGAAGAAGCCGCGGATATCAAGCGCGATACTAAGACCGATACCGTCGACCTCACGCTCAAAGTAAGAGAGCGCGGCAAGAACTCCATTCAGTTGAACGGCGGAGTATCGGAAATTTCCGGCAGCTTCATCGGACTTTCTTATGCCACTAACAATTTCCTCGGCCTCGGCGAAACGCTGAGCCTCAGTTCGCAGCTCGGCACCCGGCTTCGTCAAGTCCAATTCGGATTCACCGAGCCCTACTTGTTCGACAAGCCCATCCAATCCGGCTTCACGCTCTATGTCAATCGTTTCGACTACAACCAGGGCCGCGAAGCATCCATCTTGGCCGGACAGAATTTGATTCCGCTCTTCAATCAACTGGGCCAGCAAAACCTGTTGAACTACGTGCAGGATGGCTACGGCGCAACGGTGTTCGTCTCCTACGCGCTCAAGCGTAGCTTCGCCCGCGTCGGCCTCGCCTACGGTTACGACATCTCGAGCATCAAAACTCTCAGCACTTCGGCATCGGCGTACTTCCAGTACCTGGATTTCCAGGGCGTCGGCGGCCCGAACTCGCTGAGCGGAATCCGGACCAGCAAAATCACGCCCTCCTACACCTACAACACGGTCAATCATCCGATCACGCCCACCGGCGGCAAATCGCTATTCTTCTCGTTCTCCTACGCGGGCGTCGGCGGCAACGTCAACACTCTGTCGCCGACCCTCGATGCCAAGTATTTCCGCTCCGGATTCAAGAAGGGCCACGTCATCGGCATGCACGTCTCCGGCCGCTTCCTCACTGGATACGGCGGGAAAGTAGCACCGCCGTTCACCCGCTACTATATGGGCGGAGAGAATGATATCCGCGGATTCGACATCTGGGGCATCAGCCCCATCGCGTTCCTGCCGAGCGACGCCACAGTCAAGGTCTATAACAACGACGGAACCCAGCGCATGCAGAAAGTCATCTCGGGAGGTCAGGTTTCCTATCAGCCGGTAACCATGACCATCCCGACGTATCAGTTCGCATATCCGGGCGGTGACACCAGTGTGGTCGGGAACTTCGAATATCGGATTCCCATCTTTGGCCCCGTCGTTCTCGCGTATTTCGCCGATGCCGGCATCGATAAGCTAACCCTGCCCAGCCAGCTGGCCCTGAATCCCGGCCGCGTGGATCAGTTGAACGCCGAGTTCCCGCAGGCCAATTTCAGCGGCCGCGCCTACATCGCGCCGGGCACTCAGAAAATGCGCGCATCCACCGGACTCGAACTGCAAGTCCTGATGCCGGTGGTCAACGCGCCTTTCCGGCTGTACTTTGCGTACAACCCGAGCGTGTTTCGCGGCTACATTCAACCGCCCATCGCGGCCAATCGTGACGATTTCCCCAACGCCGCGACCTTCATCAACGCCTTGTCGGCGATCGGCCAACCTCTGCCGTTGTTTGAGAGGAACACCACCGTGCGTTTCTCCATTGGCCGGACGTTCTAACAGCAAAGAACCGGAATTTTGGATAGAATGGAATGAAATCAAAGGTTAGGAGTTTCCCAGTGAAAAGTTTTGTATCCGCATGCCTTGGCCTGGCGCTCGCCGCGTCTCTGAACGCCCAGACGGCCCCCCCGAATAAAATCGCGGTGATCTATTTTCAGGGCGCCATTGTCGGCACCAAGGACGGCCAGAAAGCCGCTGCGGAACTCGACGCCAAAGCCGGACCCAAGCGCAAGGAGCTTGAGACCAAGCAGAACGAAGTGAACGCTCTGCAAGACCAGGTCAACAAGGGCCAAAACACTCTCAGCGACGCTGCCAAGAACGAGCTCTTCAAGAACATCGAGTTGAAGAAAAAGGCCTTGCAGCGCGATGTCGAAGACGCCAAGGAAGACTTCGAGCAGGAGCAGCAGCGGATTCTGCAGCAGCTCTCGCAAAAGTTAGTGGCTGTTATCGAAAAATACTCGCGTGACCACGGTTACTCGCTCGTGGTCGATGTCAGCTCGCAACAGAGTCCGATTATCTACGCATCCCCCACGGTAGACATCACTAAGGACATCATCGAGCTGTACGACCAAAGCGCGGGCGCGATGAGCAATCCAGCCCCGGCGAAGCCCTCTTCGACGAACCTGGCGGCGCCGAAGCCCACGACACCGGCAAAGCCGCCGGCCACCAAGCCCCCGGGATCGAACTAGCATCTCGTCAGGTTGGCTACCAGTGCCAGAATCGAGCTAGCCAGCGCTCGCAAAATCCGCGAGCGGAACAAACCGCTTTACCGGCTCGCGCACTGGCCCATCTGGATCTTCGTCTTTTTCATCGCGCCAGGCCCGTCGACTTTTAGTCTTTTCGAACACGGTTTCGATGCTCCAAAGATCGCCTGGCTCGCCGCCGTCATCGCCGGAACCGGAGTTGCCGCATTGCGCGGCCGCCTTCCCGGCGTAGAACCTCGCCCCTACATCATCCGCTTCGTCGAAGACCGTCCGAATCCCCTCTACCGCCGCGTCTGCTACACCTTCGCCTGGAGCATCGTCGTCACATTCGCGATCCTCAACTTTTTCGGATTGGCCGTGGCAGTAGCAACCGGCGTCTGGCGCTTGAAACAAATCTATTGGTACGGCTACTTACCGATCGCCGGCACAATCTGGATTCTCGGTGCGCTAGGGCGCCTGCCGCGAGTGAAACCCTCAACCCAAGGCGAAGGCAGCGAGCGCCGCTATTTCTACGGGGCAGTCTGGGCCTGCTGCATCGCCCAACCGATCCTCGGAATCCTCTGGAAACTCCTGCCTCACACGCGAACTGCCGACACACTCAAGTTGTTAATCTTCACCGGTCTCCTGACTTTCATCGGAATCCTGGCCAGCCGCGGCGTTCTTCCCCGCACCAGACCGATCGTTCCAGGCGAATTAGCGATCTCGGATTAAAGATCCATTCATTCCCACCGCAACGCCGTTACCGGATCCACCCGCATCGCCCGCCTGGCCGGAAAATACGCCGCGACTATCCCGACCAGCGCCAGAAACACCGCCGCGCCAATGAGTGTCCACGGATCGGCGCTCGACAGGCCGTACAGCTGGCTCTTCACGTATTTAGTCATTCCAAGCGACACCGGAATCGCGACTAGAATCCCCGTTCCCGCCACAATCGCAACTTCAGTCATCACCAGCCGCAAGATCGTCGCCTGCGACGCGCCAATCGCCAATCGAATCCCAATCTCCCGAGTTCTCCGGGAAACCATAAACGCCAGCACGCCGTATAAGCCAATCGCGGCGAGCGCGGTCGCGAGCAACCCGAATCCCATGGATAGCAAGGCAACAATGCGATCCAGCCAGATGTTGTTGTCGATCAGTTGATCCATCGTGTTCAAATTGGTCACCGGCAGATTCGGATCCAAGCGCTGGACTTCCCGCCGCGCCGCGCTCGCGATTAAAGCAGGATCCTGCGACGTACGAAGATAAATCGCGCCTCCGCCCGGCGCCTTGTCCTGTAGATACGGCAAGTAGATAAAACGCGGCGTCACCTGACGGGCGTCGGAGTATTTTCCATCTTTGGCCACGCCTACAATTTGGATGTCCAGCTTCACGTTGCCGCCGCCGAATCCGAACCAGCGCCCCACTGCGCTTTCGTTGCCGAAGAAATATCGTTGGAATTTCTCGTTCACGATCGCGACCTTCGGAGCGCCCGGCCCATCCGCCGCCGTGAACTCGCGCCCTGCCAGCAACGGAACGCCCAGCGCCGCAAAATATCCCGGATTCACGGTGTCATTGTTCGGATTCATGTCCTCGCCCTCTTTCTGGCGATATCCGGCGACCGTGATGTTGCTACCAGCGCTGTTTCCAGCCATCAGACCCAGCCGCGAATAACCGACGGCGCGAACGCCCGGCACGGCGCGGAGCGCAGCGAATAGCCGGTCGTAAAGAGAAAAAATCTGTGTGGCGGTATAGCCATTGAGTTTCGGATTGATTTCGAAACCGAGCAGATGATCGGTGTGAAATCCGAGATCCTGGCTTTTGATGTTGTACAAGCTGCGCGCGAAGAGTCCCGCGCCCACCATGAGCAGCAAGCTCAAACCTGTTTGAGCCGCCACCAGAACTTTACGGAAGCGCGCTTGCCCTCCACCGCCTGCCAAGCTTCCGGCCTGATCCTTCAACGTTCCTGCGATTGCCGAGCTCGTGCTTTGGAACGCGGGAGCAAGTCCAAAGATCAGCCCGGTCGCGAGCGAAATTGCGATGGTGAACGCGAGCGTCCGCAAATCGGGAGCGCTCGAAAACGCGAGCCCATATCCGGTATCTTCCGGCAGCGCGCCCAGCAGGATCGCCGTCCCCCAGGATGCCAGCAGGATTCCAAACGCCCCGCCCACGCCGGCCAAAAGCAGGCTTTCGAGCACCAACTGCCTCATTACCTGCATCCGGCTCGCACCCAGCGCGAATCGGATCGCCATCTCCTTCTGCCTCGATGCTCCGCGCGCCAACAATAAATTCGCCACATTCGCGCACGCGATCAGCAGCACCAGCCCCACCATTGCCATCAAGGCAACCAGCGGCTTCGAAAAATCGTTGCGCAGCGGCGACAATCCCTTGGCGCCGTCGAGCAGCGAAAGATGCGTGTGCATGAACTCCGTGCGCAGCCGCTGCGGCGGATTGTGCATCATCCCCAGTTCCATTTCACGTAACGAGTACCACAGCGGATTCACGGTAGCTTCCGCCTGCTGCGCGGTGATGCCCGGCTTGAGCCGCGCCACGATGTTCAACCAGCGCGACCGCCGCACTTCCAGATCGTCCGTGCCCGGCACAATCTGCGGCTTCATCATCATTGGCGCGTACACATCGGGCGCATCGCCCACCACCACGCTGCGAAAGCCAGCCGCTGCGACACCAATCACGGTGAACGGATGATCGTTCAACCGAATCGTCTGATTCAACACCGCCGGATCGCCGCCAAACCGCCGCTGCCAATATCCGTAGCTCAACACCGCCACCGGATTCGCTTCCTTCGCGACATCGTCGGACTGCTGAAAGACCCGGCCCAGCGCCGGCCGCACGCCAAGCACATCGAAATAGTTGCCCGAGATCAGTTCCCCGATGGCGCGCTCGGTTTGCCCATGCCAGCTCGCCGCAACTTCGCAGTGCAACGTTGCCAGCACGCCGCTGAACACCGAATTCCGATCCCGCAAATCGCGATACATCGGATACGAAAAATATAGCCCCCCATCATCACGCGAACTCAGCGAGCCTTCATCACGCCCCGTGAAATACAACACCCGTAGTTGTTGCGGCGACTGCACCGGCAACGACCGCAACAGGACCTGGTCCAGCAGCGTAAAGATCGCCGTATTGGCCCCAATCCCAAAAGCCAGCGAAAGAATCGCGACCAAAGTAAAGCTCGGACTCTTAGCCAACGTGCGCAAGGTGTATCGCAGCATGATGTGATCCTAGTGTTAAATTCTAGACGACGGAGATCTGCCGAACGTTGGCAAGAAAGCCGAAAATCCCCAATCCCTAAGCCCCGGCGTTATCATAGCCAGTTATGCGAACCATCGCTCTCACCGTCCTTTGCGTGTGTACCTTACCGGCCCAGCGGCTCGATGAAGCCTACACCGCCAAAATTCGCCAATACACCACCGAAAAGTTCTTCTCGACGGAACTGGTGGATCACCTGCCCGCTTCCGACACCGTTCCCACGCCAGAAAAAGTCTTGGGCTACGTCATCGGGACCCCGCAAAAACTCACCTATACAAAAGACATCTACCGTTACATGCGCGAACTCGAAAAGGCCACGCCGCGCGTGAAAGTCTTCAGCATCGGGCGCTCCGAAGAAGGCCGCGAAACACTGCTCGTCGCCGTCTCGGATGAGGCGAACATCCAAAAGCTCGGCCGCTATCGCGAAATTAACGCCCGCCTTGCCGATCCGCGCAAAACATCCGAAGCCGAAGCAGCGCAGCTGATTAAAGAAGACGTCCCCATGTACTGGGCTTCCGGCAGCATCCATTCGCCCGAAACCGGATCGCCCGAAATGCTGATGGAACTGGCCTATCGATTAGCCGTAGAAGACACACCGCTCATCCAGAACATCCGCAAGAATCTGATCGTGCTGATCACGCCTTGCACTGAAGTCGATGGACGCGATCGCGAGGTGGACGTCTACAACTACCACGTCGCGAATCCCACCAAAGCGCAGCCGCCGCTGGTCTACTGGGGCAAATACGTGGCGCACGATAACAATCGCGACGGCCTGGGCATGGCCCTGCAATTAAGCAAGATCATGATGAAGACGTTCCTCGATTGGCATCCGCAGGTTTTGCATGATCTCCACGAATCAGTGCCGTTCCTCTACGTCTCCACCGGCATGGGCCCGTACAACGCCTGGCTCGATCCGCTGGTAGTCGACGAGTGGCAGAAGATGGCCTACGTCGAAATCGAAGAAATGACCAAGCGCGGCGTCCCCGGCGTCTGGACCCACGGATTCTACGACGGCTGGGCCCCCAACTACATGTTCTATGTCGCCAACGGCCACAACTCCATCGGACGGTTCTATGAAACCTTCGGTGGACGCGGCGCCGATAGCGGCCCGCGCACTGTATCTCCCGCAGACACGTCGCGCACCTGGTTTCGTCCGAATCCGCCGATGCCGAAAGTGAACTGGTCCATCCGGAACAACATCAACATGCAGCAGAGCGGCATCCTGTTCGCGATGAACAACACCGCCACCAACGGCAAAACATTCCTCGAAAATTTCTATCTCAAGAGCAAGCGCTCCATCGAGAAAGCCACCCAGGAGGGGCCCGCCGCATGGGTGATCCCCGCCGACGATCCGCGTCCGGTGGAATGCGCCGATCTGGTGAATCTGCTGGAACAGCAGGGCATCGAAATTCACCGCTCCACGCAGGATTCCGAAGTGAGCGTGAAGCAAGGCAAGGAAGACAAGAAAGTGAAAATTCCAGCGGCCAGTTACATCATCCGCATGGATCAACCCTACAGCCGGATGGCGGACATGCTGCTCGACACGCAGTATTACAACATCAGCGATCCGCGCCCCTACGACGACACCGGCTGGACCCTCGGCGCGCTGCGAAACGTGAAGACCATCCGAGTCACCGACGCCGCGTTCCTCAAAACTCCGATGACGCAGTTGACCGGCCCAACTGCCGTCGAAGGAAGAATCAACGGCACCACATCCACCGGCGCCTACATCATTAATCACAACGCCGACAACACGCTGGCCACGTTCCGCTTCCGCCTGCGCGACGTAAAAGTGAATGCCGCTGAAGAACCGTTCAAAGCCGCCGGACAGGATTTCCGCGCCGGATCGTTCCTCATCCGCGCCCAGGACGCGGATCGCACCGCTCTTGAGCAAGCCGCGCGTGAGCTCGGTCTGCAAGTACGCGCTGTCGACGCGATGCCCAGCGTCCCCATGCATCCGCTCGCCGCTCCGCGCATCGCCCTCGTGCATAGCTGGCTGAACACGCAGAACGAGGGCTGGTATCGCATCGCCTTCGACACGCTCA